>JAURIU010000038.1 GCA_030832605.1 Rhodoluna sp.
TAGGCGACCTCAAGTAACAATCTCGTTCGTAGGCTAACGAAATGCTCTAGGTCGTGGCAGACTAAAACCATGTCGACAGCGCCGTCAGTTCAGTATTCAATAACCATGCGTCTCGAAGCGCCCGCAAAGCCGACGGCGGTGTCAGAGCTAACCAGTGTTATCGAAGCATCCGGCGGCAGTGTCACTGCCCTCGACGTAAACCACTCAGACTCAGAACGTGTGCGCGTTGACCTCACCTGTGCCACTCGCAACTCTGATCACGGCGAAGAAATTGTTGCAAAACTCAAAGCTCTCGAGGGCGTGGTTGTCGGTAAGGTTTCTGACCGAACCTTCTTGGCCCACCTCGGTGGCAAGCTGACCATCGAATCGAAACTACCGATTCGCAACCGCGACGACCTCTCGCTGATTTATACCCCCGGAGTCGCCCGCATTTGTGAGGCGATCGTCAAAGACCCTAGCGATGCCCGACGCCTGACCATTAAGCGCAACACGATTGCCGTGGTCACCGACGGTTCTGCGGTGCTGGGCCTCGGAAACATTGGCCCCCTTGCCGCAATGCCGGTGATGGAGGGTAAGGCCGCGCTATTCAAGCGCTTCGCCGAAATCGACGCTTTTCCGATCTGCCTCGACACTCAAGATGTCGATGAAATCGTTCGCACCGTCAAGGCAATCTCGCCAGGTTTTGCCGGCATCAACCTCGAAGACATTTCGGCCCCGCGCTGCTTCGAGATCGAAGAGAGACTTCGCGCGGAGCTAGACATCCCCGTTTTTCACGATGACCAACACGGCACCGCAATCGTCTGTGTGGCAGCGCTTCGCAACGCCCTCAAAGTGGTCGGCAAAAACATCGAGGATGTTCGTCTAGTCATGTCGGGCGCTGGCGCCGCGGGTACGGCCGTGCTCAAGCTGATGTTTGCCGCCGGGCTCAAAAACGCAGTGGTTGCCGATCAGAGGGGCGTTGTCTACGAGGGCAGACCAGATATAGCCGCTGGGTCGACGCTCGAGTGGGTTTCTCAAAACACCAACCAGGCCAAGTTCGTAGGAACGCTCAAAGAAGCGGTTCGTGACGCCGATGTATTCATTGGAGTTTCGGCGGCAAACCTTCTCAATGCCGATGACATAGCAACTATGGCCAAGGGTTCGATCGTCTTCGCGCTTGCCAATCCGAACCCAGAGATTGAGCCGGCTGAGGCAGCAAAGTACGCGGCGGTAGTTGCCACCGGTCGAAGCGATTTTCCGAACCAGATCAACAACGTGCTCGCCTTCCCAGGTTTCTTCAGAGGTTTGCTCGATGCCGGTGCGCATAAAATTACCGAGACGATGCTTCTCGCAGCAGCCGGTGCACTGGCCGACTGTGTTGAGGCCAAAGAATTGAATGCTTCGTACATCATTCCGAGCGTTTTTCACCCAGATGTCTCGAGTCATGTCGCCGAAGCGGTTCGTAAAGCAGCAAGGAAGTAAATGCCGGGTCTAGACGACAACGAAATTGGGGGAGGCCTCGGCGGCGGTTTGCTAGTCGAAGAGCAGACTCAAAACTTAGAGCCAGGCGACCACGAACGCTTCTCGCACTATGTGCGCAAAGAGAAAATCGTTGAGTCGGCCGTTATGGGAACCCCGGTTATCGCACTGTGCGGCAAGGTTTGGGTGCCGGGTCGCGACCCTCAGAAGTTTCCAGTCTGCCCAATGTGCCAAGAGATTTACGACGGGCTACGTCCTGAACCCCCAGCCGACGGCGAGAAGTAACGTCTGCACTTAGATGAACTGGGTTGGAATTCCAGGCTCGCCGCGCATTAGTCGCAGGGCTTGAAGCGGCAAGGCTTTTTTCACCTCGGCGTGATGCGCTCTTGCGCTGGCCACGCCGGCGATACCCATATGTTCGCTCTGCAATTCGCCTTCAACCACAAGTGGCACCAGCAATTCGCGATCTAGAGCGGTGACATCCGGATGCGCGCCTGGGGCCAAGAGCTCGGCCGTCGCAATGCCAGCCTCGTTGTGACGACGCATCGCGAACTTTCGCCCGCCAACGTTCGCCTTTTGAACCGAACGCTTCGCAACGCTTACCCAGTCGCCACCCTCGTCTTCGAACGCAACCAGCTTGTAGACAAAGCTCGCAGTTGGAACGCCTGAGCCGGTAACCACCGAGGTTCCCACGCCGTAGTTGTCAACGGGTGCTGCGGCCAGCGCCGCAATCGAGTATTCGTTCAAGTCGTTGGTGACCGTGATCTTGGTTTTGGTTGCGCCGAGCGAATCGAGCAGGGCTCGCACACGGCTGACTTCGACACCTAGGTCGCCAGAGTCAATGCGCACTGCGCCGAGCTCGGGGCCAGCGACATCCACTGCCAATCGAACTGCGCGGTCGGTGTCGTAGGTGTCTACCAAAAGTGTGGTGCCAGGGCCGAAGGTTTCAACCTGCGCGCGAAACGCCTGCTCTTCGGTGTCGTGCAGCAGGGTGAAGGCGTGGGCGGCGGTGCCCATGGTTGGAATGCCCCAGGAGCGACCCGCTTCGAGGTTCGATGTGGCCTCGAACCCCGCAATGTAGGCGGCGCGAGCGGCAGCTACTGCAGAAATTTCATTAGTTCGTCGCCCGCCCATTTCGGCCAAGAACCGGCCGCCGGCAGAGCTCACCATTCGCGAGGCGGCCGCAGCAACCGCAGAATCGAAGTTCAGCACCGACAAAATGATGGTCTCGAGCACCACGGCCTGCTCGAAGGTGGCCTCAACCGTGAGAACCGGTGAATAGGCGAAGTAAAGCTCACCCTCGCGATAGCCCCAAATGTTGCCCTCAAATTTGTAGTTCGCCAACCAGTCGATGGTGGCGGCGTCGACCACTTTGTTCGCCCGCAGGTATTCGAGTTCGGCTTCTTCGAACCTGAAATCACGGATGCGCTCGAGCAGTCGCCCGGTGCCGGCAACCACTCCGTACCGACGCCCGCCCGGAAGCGAGCGGCAGAAAACCTCGAACACCGAAGGGCGGTCGGCCTTGCCCGAGTGCCGCGCTGCCTGGAGCATGGTCAGTTCGTAGCGGTCGGTTAGTAGAGCAGAAGAGGTCAACACGCCTTCAAGCCTAGTGAAATACCAGCGGAGCGCTAACCCAAAATGACCCGCCAAGAAGTTACGCGAATAGACTTGAGCGCGTGAATGATGCACCAATTGGAATCTTTGACTCGGGAGTCGGCGGGCTTACCGTGGCTCGCGCGATCATCGATCAGTTACCGAACGAGAGCATCATCTATGTTGGCGACACTGCCAATTCGCCATACGGTCCCAAGAGCATCCAAGAGGTTCGAGACCTGGCTCTCGGCGTGATGGACCGTCTGGTCGATGAGGGCGTCAAAGTTTTGGTTATTGCCTGCAACTCTGCGTCGGCGGCTGTGCTTCGGGATGCGCGCGAGCGCTACACCGAAGGTCGCGGCATTCCCGTGGTCGAGGTGATTCAGCCGGCCGTTCGCCGAGCCGTTGCCTCAACGCGCAATCGCAAAATCGGCGTGATAGGAACCAACGCGACCATTGCCTCTGGGGCTTACGACGACGCCTTTGCCGCAGCGGTCGACCTAGAAATCACGAGTGAGGCTTGCCCGAGGTTCGTCGAATTCGTAGAACGCGGTGTGACTTCTGGCCCTGCGCTGATGGCTTTAGCCGAGGAATATCTCGCCCCGATCAAGGCCGCGGGCGTAGACACCCTGGTACTCGGATGCACGCACTATCCACTTCTTACTGGCGCGATTTCGTATGTCATGGGTGACAACGTGACTCTGGTCTCGAGTGCCGAAGAAACAGCCAAAGACGTCTACCGAACACTTGTGGCCCACGACCTGCTACGCACCTCAGACCAAACTCCTACCCTGCGCTTTCAAGCCACCGGTGACGCCAGCTCTTTCGGCAAGCTGGCCAGAAGGTTCTTGGGGCCAGAGGTTGCCAGCGTCGAGCAGCTCGGGTAGAGCATCCGCCCAGATTTTCACAACGCCAAGAGAGGCAAAAATGACCAGAGTAGACGGCCGCCAGGTTGATGACCTTCGCGAAATCAAGATCGAGCGTGACTGGAGCGACCACCCAGAAGGCTCAGTGCTGATTCACTTCGGCGCAACCCGCGTGCTCTGCACCGCGTCATTCACCCCGGGTGTTCCGCGCTGGAAGGTTGGCAAGGGCGAGGGCTGGGTAACCGCCGAATATGCCATGCTGCCTAGAGCCACTCACGACCGCAGTGACCGCGAGTCGATGAAGGGGAAGGTCGGTGGTCGCACCCACGAAATCTCTCGTCTGATCGGCCGTAGCCTTCGCGCGGTAGTCGACGTCAAGGCGCTAGGTGAAAATACCATCGTGATTGACTGCGACGTGCTGCAGGCCGATGGAGGCACTCGCACCGCGGCAATCACCGGCGCATACGTCGCGCTAGTTGACGCAATCGAGTGGGCAAAGTCGAAAAAGCACATTCCAGCCAGCGCCAAGGTTCTAAAAGACTCGGTCGCTGCCATTTCGGTTGGCATCATCGGCGGCGAGCCTTACCTCGACCTGGCCTACACCGAGGATGTTCGTGCCGAAACCGACATGAACGTAGTCGTCACCGGCTCAGGCAAGTTCGTTGAGGTTCAGGGCACCGCCGAGGGCGAGGCCTTCGACCGTGACGAACTGAACAAGCTGCTCGACCTAGCCCTAAAGGGCACCGGTGAACTAACCGCAATGCAGGCCGCCGCCCTAGGTAAGTAGACCGAGCCACAATCAAAAGGAGCTTCGGCGCGTGAAGTTTGTTCTAGCCACCCACAACGCAGGCAAGGTCGCCGAGTTGCGAGCCATCTTGCAGCCAGCCGTCGCCGACCTAGACCTGATCGGCTATACCGGCCCCGAACCGATTGAAAACGGCACCACCTTCGCCGAGAACGCTCTAATCAAGGCACGCGCTGCCTATGAGCACACCGGCATGCCGTCGATCGCCGATGACTCAGGGGTCTGTGTCGACATTCTGGGTGGGTCACCAGGTATTTTCACCGCTATCTGGGCCGGTGGTCGCGACAACGTGCAAAACCGCCAACTGCTTTTGCGCCAAATGGCCGACATTAGTCCGGCGCACCGGTCAGCCGCCTTCGTCTGCACCATCGCGCTGGTTTCTGAAACCGAAGAACTTTGTTTCACCGGCACCTGGCCGGGCACGATCGCCTTCGCCGAGCGCGGCGAACACGGCCACGGTTACGACCCGGTATTCATTCCCGAAGGTTTCGAAGTCACTGCCGCCGAACTCGAGCCAGAAGTCAAGAACGCGTTAAGCCACCGAGCCCAAGCGCTGTCGGCGCTCATCAGCTACCTAAAAACGCGCTAATGAGCATCCGAGTTTTCAAACTCGTGAAGTGAATAAACCGCTACTTGGATGCGCGGCGTTCGCGCCACGCTTTGAACAACTCAATCGCGATGGGGATGAACGAAATCACGATGAAGCTCAAGGTCACCAGCTCGACGTTTTCGTTCACGAACGGGATGCCTCCCAAGAAGTATCCGAGCGAGGTGACGCCGGTACCCCAAACGATTACCGCCACGATGTTCAAGCGCAAGAATTTCGCATAAGGCATCTTGCCGACACCGGCAGCCACCGGAACAAAGGTGCGCATGATTGGAACGAAGTGCGCCACGATGATGGCCTTCGAGCCATACTTGGCGAAAAAGCGCCCCGTGGCCTCGACGTTGCGATGAGAGAAAAACCGAGAGTCAGGTTTGTTGAAAATGGCCGGTCCGGCTTTGCGGCCTATCCAATAGCCAGTTTGATCGCCTAGCCACGCGCTGGTCGAAATGAGTATGCAGGCGAGCCAGAGTGGCATTGGCGCGTTTGGGGTGGCCAGAAAAAGGCCGACTAAGAACAGCAGCGAGTCGCCGGGCAAGAAGAAGCCGACCAGCAGGCCCGTCTCGACATACACGATGATGCAGGTGATGAACACGGCAATGTTTCCGTAATCACGGATGAGCGTGTGAGGGTCTAGCCAGTCGATTCCGAACATGCGCCCCTAGCAGGATTCGAACCTGCGCTTTCGCCTCCGGAGAGCGACGCTCTATCCCCTGAGCTATAGGGGCCAGGGTTGGTTTTAGCCTATCAGCGGGTGTCACTTAGGCTTTAGGCAAACACAGCGGCACAGCATCCGAGGAGAACTCATGGCACTTCGTCTTGAAGACAAATGGATTTGGGATTCTTGGTATGTTTTCGATGGTGAGCGCTATCACGCGTTCTATCTGCACGCGAGCAGGGCGCTGGGCGACCCGGTGCGCCGCCACAGAAACCCAATCGTTGGCCACGCGGTGTCAGACGACTTGACCAACTGGACCGTCGTGCGCGACGCGCTAATCGTTTCGGACTCACCCGCCTTCGACTCGTGGACTACCTGGACCGGCTCGGTGATTCGCGACGATAACGGCCTGTGGTGGATGTTTTACACCGGCACCAGTCGTGAAGACGGGGGAGACGTGCAAACTATTGGTGCGGCCACCTCGACCGACTTGATGGAGTGGACCAAAGTCTCGAGCGAGCCGATGGTGTCGGCCGATGCGCGTTGGTACGAAAAGCTCGATAAGACGATTTGGCACGATGAAGCGTGGCGTGACCCTTGGGTGTTCCGCTTTGAAAACGACCCGAGCACCTGGCACATGTTGGTCACCGCTCGAGCCAACCACGGCGACCCTGCCACCCGAGGTGTACTCGGGCACGCGACATCCACCGATTTATTGAACTGGGATGTTCGCCCGCCGCTTTCTTCGCCAGGCCAAGGTTTCGGCCAACTCGAGGTTTTTCAGTTCGAGGTGGTCGATGGCGTTCCGGTGTTGGTGTTCTGCTGCGGTTGGCGTGAACTCAGTGCCGAACGCCGGGCCGAGTTCGGTGAGCGAGATGCCACCTATTCGGTTGCGGTCAGCGCAGATCTGACCGAGCTCGATTTCAACCGAGCCAAAGCCTTCGAAGACCCGCTGGTTTATGCCGCCCGCATCATCAAGGGCAAAGACGGCTGGTATCTAATCGGCTTTGTGAACGAAGTGAACGGCGAGTTTGTAGGTGAACTTTGTGACCCGGTGCCGGTTTCCGCAACGGTTGAAGCCGGTTTGGTGCGGCGCTAGCAGAAGTTTGCCGCGAGCAAAATGCTCGCCAATCGCCGTTGTAAAAAATTGTCAACTTGGAGCCGTTTTGTAAAAATTGTAAGCGTTTACAACTTTTCGGTAACGTTCCCGTTTCATGACTAAAAACGCTTACAAAGTGCTCTAGATTTTGTGGCAGACGGCTTTGCAAGAGCTCTGCCGTTTTCTTAGGAAAGGAAACCACATGAAGAAGGGTATGCGCCTAGTAGCAGCTGTTGCTGCAGCTTCGCTCGCAACCGTCGGACTGGCTGCCTGTGCTCCATCGACCCCTGCCGGCGACGGCAAAGTCTCCATTTTTGGTGGCTACGGTGAAGCTGACGCAAAGGCATTTCAGGAGACTCTAACCGAGTTCGGTGACGCTAACGGCATCGAAATCACCTTCACTTCACTTGCATCGTTCGACACGGACATCAAGGTGAAGATCGAAGCTGGACAAGAGCCAGACATCGCACTTTGGCCACAGCCAGGTGGACTAAAGGGTCTAGTTGACAACCTAGTTCCACTAGAAGAGGTTTACGACGTTACCAAGTCGACCTCGACCTTGGTTCCTGGTTGGGACAGCCTAGCTGCCGTTGACGGCAAGATCTACGGTCTTCCAGTGTCAGCCAACATGAAGACCCTAGTCTTCTACAACCCATCTGCATTCGCTGCAAATGGTTATGCAGTTCCTACCACCGATGCTGAACTTGTTGCTCTAGAAGAGAAGATCAAGGCTGATGGCAGCGGTTACCCATGGTGTGCAGGTATCGAGTCTGGTGGAGCCACCGGATGGGCCTTCACCGACTGGATGGAACAGTACGTTCTTGACTTCCACGGTGCAGATGTTTACGCACAGTGGATCGCAGGCGACATTGACTTCGCAAGCCCAGAGGTAGCCCAGGCTGCTGAAGAGGTTTCGAAGCGTCTACTCGCCGAGGGCCAGGTTAACGGTGGCGGTGTCGCAATGGCATCTGACTCATTCGGTAACACTGCTCCTCTATTCGAGACCGGTGGAAAAGACAAGGGTCAGTGCTTCATGCTGCGCCAGGGTTCATTCATCAGCGGCTTCTTCCCTGACAACATCAAGGAACAGCTTGCTGCTGAGGACTACACCAACGCAGACGTGTTCCCACTACCTGCTCCTGAAGGTGCCAACGCCGGTGTTATCGGTGGTGGAGACCTAGGTGCTGTGTTCGCAGGACACGTTGACGCTGACGTAGCCAAGGTTGCTGAATTCATCTTCAGCGACAAGGTGCTAACCAAGATGGTCTCGAACGGTGCAATCTCGCCACACAAGACCTTCGACCCAGCGCTTTACCCTAACGCCCTAAACCGCAAGATCGGTGAAGCCATGGCTGCTGCTGCAGTGTTCGGCTTCGACGGTTCAGACCAGATGCCAGCTGAAGTAAACGCTGAGTTCTGGGCTGCCGGCACCGACTACGTTGCAGGTCGTATCACTTGGGATGAAGCTGCTGCTCGAATCGACAGCAAGTACTAACCAAAACGACTCCCAGCTTTCATAGCTGAGAATCAAACTGGATGCTGCTGCCGGGGAGTTTTTCTCCCCGGCAGCAGTCTTCCTAAACTAGAACCACCGAGTAACACCAGAGCCACCCGCAACAACCGGCTGCAAAGCCCCCACCAATCGGAGTTCAAATGGGCGACATTCTCTTCGGACTTCTCGCAGTAGTCCTAGGTGCCGCAGCAACCTACGGCCTTTACTGGGTTCTAAACAAGCTCATAAATCTTCTACCAGCGAAATTTGCCAACAAGTTCAAATCGGCAGCCTTTCTGTTGCCCGCTGCCGTCTTAGTGATTCTCATTCTCGTAATGCCGATGTTTCAGACCATCATCTGGTCGTTCATGAACGACGATGGCAAAAAGTTTGTCGGTATCGAAAACTATGCTGAGTTGTTCGGCTCTGCTGAATTCATCAGCATCCTCATCAATAACTTTCTCTGGATAGCCGTTGTTCCCGCGGTAACAGTCGCGCTCGGTGTTCTCTTTGCGGCTTTAGGTAACCAAGTTGGGCCAACCCGCGAGAAGGTTCTGAAGTCGCTCATCTTCATGCCGATGACCATTAGCTTCGTATCAGCGTCCACCATTTGGGCCTTCATGTATGTCTATGTACCCCCAGGTCGCCCCGAGATTGGCTTGCTCAACAGCATCGCTAATGCACTTGGCCTCGAATCTCAACCTTGGCTGCAAATTGATGCCGGCAGGCTAAACACGTTCCTGCTTATGGCCGTCGTGGTTTGGCTGCAGGTGGGTTACTCGATGGTGATCATCTCTGCTGGCATTAAGTCGGTTCCAGAAGAGACCGTCGAAGCCGCTCGCATCGATGGCGCAAACGGTGCTCAGGTTTTCTTCAGAATCATCGTTCCGCAGATTCGGTCAACCCTCATGTCGGTTTTCGTCACCGTGCTCATTCTGGTGATGAAGGTGTTTGACATCGTTTTGGCAATGACTCGAGGAAACTTCAACACCAACGTGTTGGCCTTCGAGTATTACAAACAGTTTTTTGAGAACTCCAACGTCGGCCCAGCTTCTGCTGTAGTTACCATCTTGTTGCTGCTCATCATTCCGCTGATGATTCTGCAGATTAGAACCGTGCGCCACCAGGAGACAATGCGATGAAAACTTTTCTGAACAAACTCCGCAAGTTAAAGCTCGGCAGCACGATTGCCCTTTTGCTACTGACTGCTATTTGGTCGATTCCAACCGTGGGCTTGTTGATCACCTCGCTTCGTCGACGCGATCAGGCCGAAACTTCACCTTGGTGGGATGTCTTTATTGACCCAGTGAACCAAGCTTGGTCGATCGACGCCTACTCGAACTCACTCGAAACCGGCATGCTCGACTCGTTGGTGAACACACTTGTGGTCACCATTCCCTCGGTGATATTGCCACTGATAATTGCCGCCAACGCCGCCTTTGCTTTCACCTTCATCGAGTTCAAGGGTCGAGAAATCTACTTTGCGATTCTGGTCGGTTTGATGATTATTCCATTGCAGTCAGCGTTGATTCCTGTGCTGCGTGCCATGGTGTCTTTTCAAAAGGCGACTGGCCTTCAGCTAACCGGCAACTATCCGAGCGCTTGGATTATCCACGCGGCTTTTGCACTGCCGTT
>JAURIU010000039.1 GCA_030832605.1 Rhodoluna sp.
TAGTCGCCCCGAGGTTGTTTCACTTGCCGGTGGCATGCCCTATGTGCACGCGCTGCCGAAAGAGCTAATCGCGCGCTCGTTTGAGACTCTAATGGCCGACCGCGGTGACCTTGCCATTCAATACTCTGGCGGGCAGGGCGACCTAAAGCTGCGCGACCAGGTTCGCGAGCTGATGGCTCTCGAGGGAATCAAGTCTTCGGTTGAAGACATCGTGATGACCACCGGTTCGCAGCACGGACTCGACCTGATTTCGGGGCTGTTTCTCGACAAGGGAGACGTGGTTTTGGCCGAGGGTCCGTCTTATGTTGGCGCGATCGGCATTTTCAGGCACTACGAGGCCCACATCGAGCACGTCGAGACCGACCACGACGGCATTCAGCCCGAGGCGCTCAAAGAAACCATCGCACGCCTAAAGACTCATGGTCGCAAAATCAAGTTTTTGTACCTGGTGCCGAACTTCGCCAACCCGTCGGGCGTGACTCTGGCCGAGAAGCGCCGCGCCAAGATCGTCGAAATCTGCCGCCGAAACAAGATTCTGATTCTCGAAGACAACCCTTACGGTCTGCTCTACTTTGACAAACAGGTGCCGGATGCACTGCGCTCGATAGACGAAAACGTCATCTACCTGGGTTCCTTCAGCAAAATTCTGGCCCCGGGATTCCGAGTCGGCTACGTTCTAGCGCCACCGGCCATTCGCGAAAAGCTGGTTTTAGCGCAGGAATCGGCTATTTTGTGCCCTTCGATGTTCAGCCAGTCGATGATTAGCGAATACCTGTCGAACTCTGACTGGCAGGGGCAGATCGACACCTTCCGCGGGGTTTACCGAGAGCGCAGGGATGCTGCCCTCGAAGCCTTGGCGGAACACCTGCCAAAGTTATCCACAACCCACCCAGATGGCGGGTTCTACCTGTGGATAACTCTGCCAGACGGCATCGACTCCAAGGCCATGCTGCCTTTGGCGGTCAAAGAACTCGTGGCATACACGCCCGGAACCGCGTTCTATGGCGACGGAAGTGGCCACAACAAGCTTCGCGTTTGCTATTCGTTCCCAACACCTGAGAACATCAAGGTAGGCATTAAGCGCTTGGCCACGGTAATCAACCTGCAAACCGAGCTGCTTGAGACCTTCAGCAAGAAGGGTGCAACCAAGTGATTCCTAAGCCAAAAGCCGCTGCCAAGCTAAAAATTCAGGTTCTAGCCGGCGGTATCTCGCACGAACGCGAGGTTTCACTCAAGTCTGGGCGACGCGTAGCCGACGCATTGACCGATGCGGGAGCATCCGTGGTGATTCGCGAGCCAGATGCCGCTCTGCTGGCCAACATTCGCAAGGATAAGCCAGACGTGATTTGGCCGGTTTTGCACGGGGCAAGCGGTGAAGACGGCGCTTTGCGCGACATTTTGGCGCTAACCGGCGTGCCTTTCGTTGGCGCGACCGCCCAGGGTGCTCGTTTGGCCTGGGACAAGTCGATTGCCAAGATTTTGGTCGAGCGCGAGGGTGTTCAGACCCCGGCATCGATCACTTTGCCGAAAGATGCTTTTAGAGAGCTGGATGCGCAGGGCGTTCTCAAGACGGTCGCCGCATCGTTGGCGCTACCGGTCGTCGTGAAGCCTGCCAAGAGCGGTTCTGCGCTGGGTGTGACCATCGTGCGCAAGGCAGATCAGCTGTCGCGCGCCATGATCGATGCTTATGTTTACTGCGATGTAGCCATAATCGAGCGTTATGTGGCCGGAACCGAACTTGCCATCAGCATCATCGACCTTGGCGCGGGGCCAATCGCCCTACCGGCCGTCGAAATTCAGCCGGTTGACGGGCAATTTGGCTACCAGGAGCGCTACACCGCCGGCGAAACCAACTATTTCGTGCCTGCTCGCATTAAGAAGACCGTTGCCGAGCGCGCTGCCAACATGGCCATCGCCGTGCACGAGATTTTGGGGCTTCGCCACCTATCACGCATAGACATGATCGTTGATAACAAGGGTGTGGCTTGGTTCTTAGAGGCCAATGTGCTGCCTGGTTTGACCGAAACATCGCTGTTGCCACAGGCCGTCACGGCCGCTGGGCACTCACTGGGCGAGGTTTATCTGAGTTTGGCTCAAGCGGCCATTCGCAACCGCTAATTTGCCGCCGTTCGCAACCGCTACTTTTTAGCTTTGCGCTTGGTTGCCAAGGCAATCGCGCCAAGCACCATCGAAAGCACCATCGCGGCCAGTGTGGCCACCACTGCCTCGTTGGCGAGTGGCGTGCCGGTTCCAAAAACCGATCCGGCAATCAAAAGTGCCACGGTAAACCCGATTCCGCCAAGAATCGACAGGCGAACGTAGTCGCTGGTGCTCAAATCCCTGAATGAATCAGACTTGACCAGCGCTTTGGCGGTAACCACACCAAGTGTGATGCCGATCATCTTGCCAATTGGGCGAAGCAAAATGGCAATGGTCATGGCCGAGGTGACCGCTAAGCCCGCTGCCAGGGAGACTGAAGACGCAAAAAAGGCGAAAACGGGCAATATTCCGATCGAAACCCACGGATGCAGGCGCTCGCCTAGCTGTTCCACCTTGGTTCCTGGCACCGCAAGCCCGAGCACCACACCAATGACGGCAGGTGCAACTCCGCTTTCGTGGGTGAAATACCAGGCGGCAAGCGCCAATAGGACCGAGAGGGTCGGGTAGACGACTCTGAGCACGCGGGTTAGCGCAAGTCGGCCATCCTTGGGGGTTTGCGCGGTTACCAGGGCGAATAGGCCAACGCTGAGCAGCACGGCGAGCATCCACTCGATTTTTAGACCGCCGCCCAAGAACAGGGCGATCACGAGAATCGCAATCAGGTCGTCGATTACAGCAAACGACAGCAAGAAGGTGCGGGCCGATTTGCCGAATGCGCTGCCGAAGACGGCAAATATGGCTAGGGCGAAGGTGACATCGGTGGCCATTGGAATTGCCCACCCTTCGCTAACCGACTGGCCTTCGAGGGTGATGCCGCTGGTGAGAGCAAAGTAAACGAGGGCTGGAACGATCGCGCCAAAAGTGGCTGCAAAGGCTGGGATCGCAATCGCCTTGCGGTTTTTGAACACTCCGGAGACGAATTCGCGCTTAAGTTCTAGGCCGATCAGCAAAAAGAAGAACGCGATGAAGAATTCGCCGAGCCATTTGTCTAGTGTCAGATCGAGATGTAGAGCTTCGATGACAATGTGAGTGCCTCGAACTGCATCGATTTCGGGGGCCAGGCCGGTGTTGTAGGCAATCAGACCAAGAACGGCGCTGAGCAGCAGCAAAACGGCGGCGTTGCGCTCAACAGTTAGAAACTTGATGATCATCGCTTGCTCCCTTTCTGTAAATCGCCTCTTTTGGTCATGTTTTTACTGCTTGACATAATCATTGGCTGTCTTTTCGCCGGTGAGCAACCAGAGATTAGTGCTGGTCGCGCTCGATGCCCATTTCGTCAAGGATGCGGTATAGGTCGGCCAGGCTGCCGAATTCGATGGTCAGCACGCCTTTACCCTTGCCAAGTGAAATCTTGGCCTTGGTCGAGAAACGGTCGCCGACCTGGTCGGCCAGACCCTTTAGTGAGTCTTGAATTCCGCCCGGGCTAACCTTGCCGCGCTTGCCCTCTGGCTTGGCGATGGCAACGAGCTCTTCTACGGCGCGAACCGACAGACCCTGCTTGACCACCTTGTCGGCCATTGCCTCCATGGCAGCCTCAAATTCGAGAGCGAGGATGGCGCGGGCGTGTCCTGCGCTCAAAACTCCGGCCGCAACCTTTAGTTGCACGCTGGCTGGCAGACGAAGCAAGCGAATGGTGTTGGTGATCTTCGGGCGCGAGCGGCCAATGCGTTCGGCAAGTTCATCCTGGGTGATGCCGAAATCTTCGAGAAGTTGCTGGTAGGCGCTGGCCTCTTCTAGGGGGTTCAAGTCGCTGCGGTGCAGGTTCTCAAGAAGGGCATCGCGCAGCATGTTCTCGTCTGCGGTTTCGCGAATAACGGCTGGAATCTTGGCTAGACCGGCTTCTTTGCTGGCACGTAGACGACGTTCGCCCATGATCAATTCGTAGGCAGGCTTGCCGTCGCGCTCACCGAGGTCGCGAACCACGATCGGCTGTAGCACGCCGAGCTCACGAATTGAGTGAACCAATTCGGCGAAAGCCTCTGGCTCATAAACAGAGCGAGGCTGCTTTGGGTTCGGGGTGATTGCATCTACGTCGAGGTGGCCAAATCGTGCCCCTGGAACTGGCACGAGGTTTGACTGGTTTGAGTCGCCAGTGTTGCCAGATTGCGAATTGGCTTCGCTCACTCCCCCTGCCGGAAAGAACACGTCGATCGGTCGCTCACCCGGAACCTCTGAGGTCGGAATGAGTGCGCCGATACCGCGACCTAGGCCGCCTCTTTTATCTGCCACTTTGTGCTCCTCTGATTGCGATTTCTGCTGCTGCTTCTAGATATGCGATTGCTCCGGCCGAACGACGGTCGTAGGTAACCACGGTTTTGCCGTAAGACGGTGCCTCTGAAACTCTGACCGAACGCGGGATGACCGAGTCAAGCACCTCTTTTGGAAAATATCCGCGCACCTCGTTGGCGACATCCAAGGCCAAACGGGTGCGGCTGTCGAACATGGTCAATAGGACGGTCGAAACCACGAGATCGCGGTTTAGAGCCTTGCGAATCATGCCGATGTAGTTCTGCAGCTGCTCAACGCCTTCGAGTGCATAGTATTCGCACTGAATCGGCACCAAAACTTCTTTTGCAGCCACCCAAGCGTTGATGGTAAGCAGGCCGAGGCTTGGCGGACAGTCGATGAAAATGTAGTCGGGCGGGGTGATTGTGGTTTCGAGATAGTGGTCGATAGCGTTGCGAAGACGTTGTTCGCGCGCAACCAGCGAAACGAGCTCTAGTTCGGCTCCGGTCAGGTTAATCGTGGCTGGAACGCAGGTCAAACCTGGGGCTTCCGGCGAAACTTTAATCACCGATTCAAGCGGGATGTCGTTGACCAACACCTCGTAGATGCTTTGAACCTGCGCGTGATGCTCGATTCCCAGTGCTGTTGAAGCGTTTCCCTGGGGGTCAAGGTCGATAACCAGCACACTTAGGCCCTTGGAAGCTAGGGCTGCGGCGATGTTTACGGTGGTTGTGGTCTTGCCCACGCCACCTTTTTGGTTAGAAATTGTGAAAACGCGAGTTCTTTGTGGCTTTGGAAACACCATCGCGTCAATTGCGGCAAGTCGCGCAGTTCCTTCAGAGAGCTCGCGAGCCAGCGGGGTGTCACTCATAAAATCATCGGGATGTTTCACGTGAAACCTCCTCGAGGGTGCCGAGTGAACCCGGTGCAGTTGATTTAGGGCCAGACGCGTGCCATCCGGTTGGTGCTGGGCTCACTTCGGCGCGATTGGCGGGGTAACCGTGGCCAGAAACGACCGTTGGCTGGGTCACGGCGGTGCGCTCGGCCTCAGTTTGCGGGTTCTCGTTGTTCGTCATCGGTTATTTTCCATTCAGAGGTTCAGATTAGCGTAGTAACGACGACCAAAGTGGGCTCAGCCAGAAACTGCTTGCCGGTGTGAACAACTTCGAAACCCGCGATTTTCAGTTTTTTGGCCAATTTCTTGGCGTCTTCGATCTCTTCGGCCGCCTTAGAACCCTTTAGTGCAAGCACTTTTCCGCCGTGATTGGTGATGGGAACAGTCAAACGAAGCAATTTTGGCAAGGCAGACACAGCGCGGGCGGTGACGAGATCAAAAGCTTCGCCAACTTCTTCGGCGCGGGCACGAAGCACGGTCACATTGGTGAGGCCGAGTTCTGCAGCAATTTGCCTGAGCCAGTCGCTTCGACGTTCCATCGGCTCGATGAGCGTGAAATGGGCGTCCGGCTGAGCTATTGCCATTGGAATGCCTGGCAAACCGGCACCAGAGCCCACATCGGCAACGGTTTTGCCCGGCGGAACCAACTCTGCTACAACGGCTGAGTTGAGTATGTGCCGAGTCCAAAGTTTTGGCATCTCTCTAGGTCCGAGAAGACCGAGAAGATCGCTGTCGCGAACCAGAGCAGCCGCATAAGCGCGGGCCAAAGGCAGGCGATCACCAAAGATGTCCGACGCTACCTGGGGCTCTAGCTCTGGCTCGAACGACTCATCAGAGTGGGTCTGCGGCGGTGTATCCATGTCTCAATCTTCTTATGTTTCACGTGAAACCACGTTGTTTCGACAAATAAAGCTTCAGGGCAAAAGAAACGGGGCCTGAACTAGCAGACCCCGTTGCTAAAAGGTTCTAGCTGGCTGGTTTGACCACAATGTGGCGGTCGCGACCTTCGCCTTCAGACTCCGAGACCAAACCGGCACCCGAAACTAGGTCGTGCACGATTTTGCGCTCGTATGAAGACATCGGCTTCATGTGAACTGCTTCGCCGAGGTCGTTGACCTTGTCGATGATGCGGTTCACGATACGGGTTAGGTCGTCAACGCGCTTCTGGCGTGAGCCACCAACATCAAGAATCAAGCGGCTGAACGAGTTGGTCTTTACCTGAACGGCTAGGCGGGTCAGCTCTTGAAGGGCTTCTACCGTCTCTGGCTCTGCAACAAGGGAGAGGTTGCTCTTTGGGTCTTCGCTAGAGATGGCTAGGTAAGCGCGGCCCTGGCGAACATCAATGTCGATGTCTCCGTCAAGGTCGAAAATATCAAGCAGTTCTTCTAGGTAGTCGGCAGCGATGTCGCCCTCTTCTTCGAGAGCAGCTGCACTGCGAGGCTCGCGATCTGCGCCACCCTCGTTTACTTCAGCGTCTACCTCTGCGGCGTCGGCTTCAAGCACCTCAGGTGCATCCTCGCCCATTTCAACAGTCTCAGCCGCGGCCTCGACGACGTCTTTTTCTTTTTTAGTCATGATTCCTACTTCTTCTTACGCTTCTTTGAAACAGGCTGTTGGCGCTGTCCCTTGGTTTCTGTTTCGATCTCGGTGGCTTCGACTACCTCAGGCTTAGGCAGCTTGCCCTTTGCCTCGAGTCGAGACTGGCGCTGGTCGTAGGCCAGCGAACCCGGGGTAGGCATGTTCTTGATGACCACGAACTGCTGACCCATGGTCCAGAAGTTCGAGACCAACCAGTAGGTCATAACGCCGAGCGGGAAAGAGACACCAGAGATGGCGAACATGAATGGGAAAAGCCAAAGCATGATCTTCTGGGTCTGCATGTACTGGCTGTTCTGCAGGTTGGCAGGGGTTTGGTTCTTCGAGATGATCTGCTTCTGGGTGATGAACTGCGATGCGGTCATCAGAACGATCATGATACCGGCGATGATCTGAACAACTAGAGGGTTGTCAGCGTTCTCACCAGGAATGAAGAATGTAGCCGAAAGTGGGGCACCGAAAATCTCGGAGTTGGCAAAGGACGTGGCTAGGTCTTGCGACAGAAGGCCAACACCACGCTTGTTGTGCTGAGCTTCGTTGAGCACGAAGAATAGCGAAATGAAGATGGGCATCTGAGCCAGCAAAGGCAAGCAGGACGAAAGAGGGTTTGAACCGGTCTTCTTGTATAGGGCCATCTGCTCTTTGGCGAAAGCCTCACGCGAGTCGCGGTCGGTCTTGCCCTTGTACTTCTTCTGAAGCTTGGCAAGCTCAGGCTGCACGAGCATCATGTTGCGCTGGCTCTTGATCTGCTTCACGAAGATTGGGATCAACGCGGCACGCACAACGAGCACAAGGCCGGTGATTGCGAGCACCCAGGTGAAACCGTCGGCTGAGTCCATGCCAACGAAAGTAAATAGTGAGTGGAAGGCCACGAGGATGAGCTCGATGACCCATTTCACCGGATAGAGGAGATCCATTTGGACTACCCTTCTGTTTCGAGTTTGGCCGCAGCCAATCGGAAAAGCATTATGTCAAGCAGTAAAAACCTGCCTGGTACCGCTATTTGGTTGAAGAGGTGGCCTTGAAGACCACTAAACCTCGACCGTTTACTGCAAATCTCTGTGAGCCGGGCTTAACCTCATCTATGCCACCGGCACTCCACGGGTTGCAGCGAATGATTCGCCACAGGGTCAGCACCGAGCCATAAACTAACCCTCGCTGCTGCACCTGCTGCAATCCGTATGAAGAGCAGGTGGGATAGTAGCGGCAAACATCTCCGTAGAGCGGAGAGATCGCCTTGCGCCATCCCAGTACGAAAAGTAAAAACGCGTTTCGCGGCAAAAGCCACAACCAAGCTAGAACTTTCACTTTTCAACCTTCTTGAACGCCAGCTGGGCTGTGTTCAGGAATTCTTCTCGAAGTCTATTCCACTCAACAGTGGCCGCTCCCGTTTGAGCTCTCACCACGAAGGTGTAACCGCTCGGATGCTGCGCCAGAAGTTCACGCGCAATAGCTCTAAGTCTGCGTTTCACCAGGTTTCTGCCTACGGCCCCGGCAACCGTCTTGCCCACGATAAAGCCAAAGCGGGCATGAGACATGGTCTCATCCCGCTTTAGGTAGATGACTAGATGTTGGCTGCTCAATCGCACTCCACCTTTTACTACCAGGCGAAACGCTGCAGAATCGATCAGCCGATTCTCGCGAGCGAGCAAAGGGCTTTACTTTAGGCCGAAAGCTCGACGCGACCCTTGCGGCGACGTGCTGCCAAGATGGCGCGGCCGGCGCGGGTCTTCATGCGTAGACGGAAACCGTGGGTCTTTGCACGACGACGGTTGTTCGGCTGGAAGGTACGCTTGCTCATTGGTGATCACTCCAAAAAACTGTTTGAGGTTTTCGATGGTGTCAAAATCTGACTCGTTTTAGCTGTGCCGGCAAACCTCTGGGCCGAGCAACCTATTAAACCTAAGGCAATTGTGGGGTTTGGGTCAAGTTTTTGGCGAATTTCTTTCTTTATTGTTTTGGGCAATGTGCACAGTGTTTGGACCTTGGCGAAGACGAGATCGGTGCTGGATGACGACGAACTCCAATCCCTGGCAAATAAGCCCTCGGATGCTCGGCCCGCGCCCCGCTTAATTCACCAAGTGAACAGCCCTGACACACCTGTGAAATTTGCAATTTGGCGAATCACTAACTTGAATAGCACAAGACGATTTTGTGTATAGTTGTGAAAACTTATACACAAGCCAAATGTGCTAGTTATCCACAGCTTTTCGCCTTGGGCCTATCATTGTGGATAACCCGCTACATCCTAGGAGAATACAGTGGACGAGACGACACCGGAGGTTGCCCTGTGGCAGCGTACTCTGGAGATTCTCGAACGCGACTCTCGAATTAGTGGCTCGATGATGGGTTTCGCTGCTTTGGCCGAGGTCAAAGGAATTATCGGCGAAACCATCTATTTAGAGGTGCCGAACGACCTAACTAGGTCGATGTTTGAACAGCGAATGCGCGACATCATCAATGAAGCTTTCACTTCGATCGAAGATAAGCCGCCGGTAGGTTCATTTGCCGTCGTGGTAAACCCAAGCCTCAACGAAAACTACACCCCGACAACATCTGCGAGCTCTGCCACAGCCAACAACTCGAACCAGGTCGAGACTCAAAGCTCAGGGGACGCGTTCGGCTCTTCGTCTTCGATCACGGATGCTGGTGCATCCGCCCCCTCAGAAGCCTTCGATTCACGACTCAACTCGAAGTACACCTTCGAAAACTTCGTGAAGGGCGCCTCAAACCAGTTCGCTTTGGCCGCTGCATTGCGTGTTGCTGAAACACCAGCACGTTCATACAACCCTCTTTTCATCTACGGACAAGCTGGACTTGGCAAGACTCACCTTTTGCACGCCATTGGCCACTACGCGCTCAGCCTTTATCCACGCTTCAAGGTTCGCTATGTTTCTAGCGAAGAATTCACCAACGACTTCATCAACGCCATTCAGAACAACCGTTCTGCCCAGTTTCTAAACGAATATCGCAACATCGACATTTTGATGATCGACGACATTCAGTTCTTGGCCGGAAAAGACCAGACCCAGGAAGCCTTCTTCCACACCTTCAACGCCCTGCATGATGCAAACAAGCAGGTTGTTATCACCAGCGACGTGGCGCCAAAGAACCTAATGGGCTTCGAAGAGCGCCTGGTTTCACGTTTTCAGTGGGGCCTCACCGTAGACATCCAAGCCCCAGAGCTTGAAACCCGCATCGCCATTCTTCGCAAGAAGGCTGAGCTCGAGAAGATTCGCGTTCCGGATGAAATTCTCGAATACATGG
>JAURIU010000003.1 GCA_030832605.1 Rhodoluna sp.
GTTTTGCTTCGGTGATGATGCTCGGTCTGCCTGTGTATGTCTTGTGGAGCTCTGCTAGTTCAAGCACGAAGCTGGGGTCAGCCTTAGCTTGCTGGTAGGTGCTTTCGAGCTCATCGAGGGCTGCAATAAGCGACTCGGGAACGAACCGGCCTCCGAACTCACCGAAGTAAGGCCCTACCTGTTCGCGCAACTGAGTCATAGGTTCAATCCTAAATCGGTTATGAGTTCAAAAATTCATCGAGACGCGAAGCTGGGTCGCCGATTACCAACGCCTCGCCGATTAAAACAACGTCTGCGCCCGCCTGTCGGTAGGCAACAACATCCTCGACCTCGCGAACAGCGCTTTCAGCTACTTTGATTGCACCTGGCGGAAACCCGGCGACCAGCTTGGAAAACAAATTTCTATCTGTTTCGAAGGTAGTCAAGTCTCTGGCATTCACACCGATCAGCTTCGCACCCAAGTCGCTTGCAATCTTGAGCTCGTCGCTTGAGTGAGTTTCGACGAACGCCGTCATTCCGAGACTTTCACCGAAGGCCTTGAGTCGTGCGAGTGCGGGCACGTCTAGCCCGGCAACAATGAGCAAGAATATGTCGGCACCGTAAGCGCGGGCCTCGAGCAATTGGTACTCGGTCGATGTGAAGTCTTTTCTCAGCAGTGGTACGCCAACTGCCGCCCGCACATTCTTGAGGTCATCAAGAGAGCCCTTGAATTTCCGCTCCTCGGTTAGCACAGAAATGGCCGATGCACCATGCTGCTCGTAAATTCTGGCGAGGGCTGCCGCGTCTTCAATGGACGCCAGCGCTCCCTTAGAAGGGCTCGATCGCTTGATTTCGGCGAGTACATGCACGCGACTGCGAGGTTTTAGAGCTTCGATCGCGTCGAGTGCGGGTGCCATTGTTGCGACAAGCGCTTCGAGTGTGGCTAGGGAAACGCTGCTTCTTCGTCGCGCAGAGTCTTCCGCGGCACCGGCGTAAAGGTTTTCAAGCACGAATTTCTAGCGCTTGCCTTTGATTCCGAAGCCCATGCGAGCCAATACAACTCCAGCCACAACACCTAGAACTACGACTACACCTGACGCCCAAACTAAGCCAAACATGTCGAAGTAATAAGCCCAGGTGGCTACGCCCGAAGCGATGATGTTGATGATTACCGCTACCCACGCGGCAATCGAGTCGCCGTGTCCAGGGTCGCTTGGGTGTTCTGAAGTCATTCTGCCCTCTCTAGATTTCTTTAGTTTACTTGTGGTTCGGATTCGTCTCTTGCCAAAGAGCGTGGTCAAGTGCATCCGTGTTATCACTGTTGGCTTTGGTTTTTGCAACCTTGGTTGCCGATCGCTGGCGCAACTTGCTTGCTATGCGTTTTATCGAGACGACGGCCGTGTAAATCTGCAACAAGGTAATGACCGCAGCCAGAAGCACGGCGCTCAAGCCGCTAAATGTCGTTTGGTGGCTAAGCACAACCTCATCCAACTGTGCCACCCAGTTCGCGATCCCAGTTGACTTGGCGATAAATGGTTCGAGCACAGAAGCATCAGCACCAAGCAAAACAGCGACCGTGGGCACGAGCGACCATGACAGGGCAATAGCTGCTGCGATTAGAAAGACAGCTCCCCATCGGCTCTGCAGATAGAGAAAAAGGGCGATCGCCAGGATGTCTACAAAGAGAGCAGCCGAAATGGCTGGGTAGACGGCGGTTCCTTCGACCAGCAGGTCGGTTCCAGACACCAGCTCTACTTC
The DNA here is from genome assembly GCA_030832605.1 of Rhodoluna sp. Classification (GTDB taxonomy): domain Bacteria; phylum Actinomycetota; class Actinomycetes; order Actinomycetales; family Microbacteriaceae; genus Rhodoluna. The sequence continues at coordinate 1,738 of JAURIU010000003.1, forward strand.
AAACCAAGGTTGTATCGACAAAATCGCTACAACCGCCAAAAGCACCAAAGAGGTGTAAACAAGCCGCTTGGGGGTCACTTAAATGCGCCTAAGGGAATCGGCAACGTCGATGGCGTGCAAAATAACAGCAGCCTTACTCTTTGTTTCATTGAATTCGCTGACCGGGTCGGAATCTAGAACAATGCCGGCACCGGCTTGGACATGAGCCACACCGTCACGCATCAATGCTGTTCGGATTGCAATAGCCAAGTCGGCGTTACCTGCAAAGTCGAAGTAGCCAACGACTCCCCCAAACAACCCGCGGTTCTCGCTTTCAAGATCATCAATGATTTCGAGCGCTCTCGGTTTCGGAGCGCCAGAGAGGGTTCCGGCCGGAAAAGTGGCTCTGAACACATCGACCACAGAAGAACCAGCGTTCAGATTGCCCTCAACTGTCGATACAAGATGCTGGATGTGGCTGAACTTGTGTATCTTCATGAACTCAGTTACGTTGACCGACTTTGGGTTACAAACCTTAAGTAGGTCGTTTCTTGCCAGGTCTACAAGCATCAAGTGCTCGGCTCGCTCCTTTTCGTCTGACAAAAGGCTGTCGGCAAGTTCGATGTCTTCTTCGAAGGATTTTCCACGAGGCTTCGACCCTGCAATCGGGTGCATGATGGCTTGGTTGTCGAAGACTTTTACCAACGCCTCCGGCGACGAACCGACAATCGAATAGACACCATACGAGTCTGAAAGATTGATGTGGTACATGTAAGGGCTCGGATTGATTGATCGAAGTGCGCGATAAACATCTAGCGGGCTCGATTCGGTAACACGGTCAAACCGCTGAGAAAGAACCACTTGAAAGACATCGCCAGCCTCTACGTGCTTCTGAGCTTGCTTCACAGTTTGCGTGAAGGATTGCTGCGTTTGATTTGGCTTCGCCTCGAGGGTGGCAACTTCAGTTAACTCGGCGAGGTACGAAACAGCGGGTTTTGCAAGCCGCTCTTTCAGTTGCCCTAGCTGACCTAGCGCTCGCTCGTAGTCTTCTTTCAGCTCTGATTCGGTTTGACCTTCAATGAATAGATTCGAAACAACTTGGATGCGGCTCAGTTGGTGATCGAAAACCAAAAGGTTGCGCATCAGAATGAAGTTCAAAACCGGAACTTCATAAGCCATAGGTTTGCGATTCGGCAAAATCTCTACTTCGCGAACGCTGTCCCAAGCTAATGCGCCAACTAGCCCAGAGGTAAGCGGCGGTAGGTTTCCAATCACGGGGCTATTCCACGCGGCCTGAACCAGCTCGAGTGCGTCAAGTGCATCGACAGGCAGTTGCTGCGGAATATTCTTTGGCAACGCTGTGAAATTCCCGTCAGAAACCCAACGAGTCGGTTCGCCAAATTCTTGTTTTAGAAAACCCCTGGCCTCGAGTCCAACAAATGAGTAACGCGACCAGACCCCGTGCTCGGCAGACTCAAGAAGAAATGACCCCGGCTGCATTTTGGTCAACGATTCGAAGGCCCCAAGCGGTGTAATGCCAGAGGAAAAAAGCGACTCCACAATGGGTATGACGTTATTGCTTCGAGAAAGTTCGAGAACCTGGCTGAAGGTTAGGTTAATCACGATTCCTCTCCTTCAAAAAGCGTCTGGCTATCGAAACAAGACTCAGTGCCGTTGTGGCAGGCCGGGCCGGACTCATCGACGGTCGCTAGCAGCGCATCGCCGTCGCAGTCGAGCTCTAGTTTGAGAAGCCGTTGGGTATTGCCAGAAGTTGCACCCTTGACCCAAATCTCTTTACGACTCCTCGACCAGAAAGTCATGACGCCTGAGTTGATGGTCATGTCGAGGGCTTGCTCGTTCATCCACGCAACCATGAGTACTCGGCCCGAACGAGACTGTACAACAACTGATACGAGTCCATCTTCGTTGAAAGCCACTCCGCTAGTTGACATTGACGGACTCTCTCACTTGGTATCCCGATTTTTTGAGTGCACTTTTCACCTGGTTGATGGTGAGAGTGCCATTATGAAACACGGATGCCGCCAAGATTGCATCGACACCCAACGCCGCTACACGAACAAAATCGTCTACCGACCCTGCGCCGCCCGAGGCGATGACCGGAACGGATGAGTTTTGCAGCACCGCTTCAATCAGCGGAGCATCAAAGCCAAGCTTCGTGCCATCGGCATCGATTGAATTGATGAGCACTTCGCCAATCCCTAAATCGCAAGCGCGCTTTACCCATTCGATGGCATCGGTAGTCGTGGTTTCGCGCCCGCCGTTTTTTGTCGCAACGAAACCAGAACGGCTGCCACCACGTTTTGCGTCAAGTGAAAGCACGAGTACCTGGTTTCCGAATGTTGCGGAAATCTCTGAGATGACACTTGGATTGTTCAATGCTGCGGATGCAATGGAAACCTTGTCTGCGCCCGCCGCGAGCAGCTGCGCAACATCATCAACCGTGCGCACTCCACCTCCAACCGTTAGTGGGATGAAGAGGCTCTCTGCCGTTTTACTGACCAGATCAAACATGGTTTTTCTGTTTTCGGTTGTCGCATTGACGTCCAAAAACGTCAATTCATCGGCACCAGCAAGGTAGTAGCGGTTCGCAAGCTCCAAAGGGTCTCCAGCGTCACGCAGGTTTTCGAAGTTGACCCCCTTTACGACGCGCGCACCGGCTACGTCGAGGCAAGGGATTATTCGAATGGCTAATGACATGGCTACTAGATGCGGGCTGCGTGAATTGCGCTCACGAGTATCGCACGAGCTCCGAGTGCGTAAAGTTCATCCATTTTTGCGTTTATGTCACCCGATTTAACCAGTGCTCGGATAGCAACCCAGTTCTCATCCCGCAGCGGTGAAATCGTTGGTGATTCGATGCCTGGAGTTACTGCGCTAGCTTGCTCAACGAGCTCAGCTGGGCAGTCATAGTCGAAAATCACGTACTCGCGAGCAACGATAACTCCCTGCATGCGACGTAGAAGTGTGTCGGTCAGGTTTTGCTTACCTGGTGCGCAGATTAGTTGTGCCGTGCTGTGCAAAATTTCAGGTCCGAATATTTCGAGGCCGGCCAATCGCAGAGTGCTTCCGGTGCTGACCACGTCGGCCACTGCGTCTGCAACACCAAGCTTGACGGCAGATTCGACAGCGCCATCAAGTTGAACAACTGTGGCTGTGACCCCCTGCTCACCCAAGTAGTCGGTCACCAAGTTTGGGTATGCCGTTGCAACACGGAGGCCTTGAAGATCGGCGACGCTTTTGAACTTGCCTACCGGACCGGCGAACCTGAATGTTGATTCGCCAAAGCGAAGATCGGCTACGGCGACAGCCTTACTTCGGCTATCAAGCAGAAGGTCAAGCCCGGTGAAACCCGCGTCGAGTGAACCTTCGCCAACGTAAGTTGCGATGTCGCGTGGTCGCAGGTAGAAGAATTCGATGTCGTGCTTACTGTCGATAACGTGCAGATCTTTGGGATCGCGCCTTATCGCATAACCCGCCTCCTTGAGCATCAACAAGGCGGTCTCTGAAAGTATCCCTTTGTTGGGAACGGCAACTTTTAACATGGCTAGAGTTTCTGGTTTAGGTCGGCGAGCGATATGCCCTTGGCAATCATGAGAACCTGCAGGTGGTAAACAAGCTGGGCAATTTCTTCGGTTGTACGGTCTTTACCTTCGTGCTCAGCGGCCATCCACACTTCAGATGCCTCCTCAACAATTTTCTTGCCGATGGTGTGCACGCCAGAATCAAGCCACTTCACGGTCTCAGACCCGGCGGGACGCTCTAAGCTCTTTGCGGTGAGCTCTTCGAACAGGCTTTCAAAGGATTTCATCTTCTAAGATTACTAGCCTTTGTAACGCTAGTGAGTGCGGCGCATGCCCTGATTGGCCAACCTTCGCAGGTCGTCAATTCGATCGTTACGGTCGTTTGCACTAAAGACAGACGAACCGGCCACAAAAGTATCTGCACCATGCGAGGCAACCCGCAGAATGTTCGAGAGATCGATCCCCCCATCTACCTGAAGTCTGATTTCGAGGTTTCGCTTGGCGATTTCTTCAGCCGCCTGCGAAACCTTCTCGAGAGTGCTTTCGATAAGAGCTTGCCCTCCGAAACCCGGCTCAACCGTCATAACTAAAACCATGTCAAATTCTTCTAAATTTTCGAGAACGGCGTTTAGTGAGGTGCCGGGCTTGACAGCGACACCGGCTTTGACACCCGCAGATCGAATTTTGCTCGCAAGGGTGAACATGTCGTTGCTTGCCTCTGCATGAAAGGTGACGCTTTCTACGCCAAGATCCGCATACGGCAGGGCCTCGGAGTCGGCTCGGTCAATCATGAGGTGAATGTCGAGAGGCTTCGTGGCAATCTCTCGCATTCTTTTGACCATTGGCAAACCAAACGTGAGGTTCGGCACAAAGTGCCCGTCCATCACGTCGATGTGGATGCTGTCGGCACCAGAGATTGAAGCAAACTCGCTCTCGAAATTGGCGAAGTCTGCAGAAAGAATGCTCGGGTGAATGTGCGCTGACATGTGGCTAGACTACTTCGCTCTTGCGAATGACGGCGATAAACATCGCATCCGTGTCATCACGATCTGGCCAGAGTTGGGCGGTTTTTCGATTTGGGTTCAGTCGCAAACTTGGTTCGATTTCGCTGAGAATGGCGTTTGCATTCAACAATTCAGCGGACTCACCGAAACGCCTGAGGGCTTGTTCGACTATCGCTGTGGTTTCACTTGGGTGCGGTGAGCAGGTCGAATAGGTCAGCACTCCCCCTGGCTTCAAAACGGCCCAGGCCGCCTCAATCAGCTCTTTTTGAAGGGCATTGAGGTCTTTCAGATCACTTGGCGATTTTCGCCAGCGCGCTTCTGGCCTGCGCCTCAAGGCTCCTAAGCCGGTGCATGGAGCATCGACCAAGACTCGGTCAAATGAGCCCGTGATGTCGCGACCGTCGAGTTGCCTCACTTTGGCTGTCATTCCTGACGTTGACATGGCCTTGCGCACAAGTTCTGCCCTGTGTGGTGCTGGTTCGATGCAGGTAAGGGCGGAATCGTTTGATTTTGCGAGAGCAGCCATAAGGACAGCCTTTCCCCCAGGCCCTGCGCAGAGGTCAAGCCAATTTTCGTTGTGCTTAGCACCGTGCACCGCCACTAGTGCTACCAGCTGAGAACCAGCATCTTGCACTCTCATTGATCCGTCGGCTACAGCCGGAATCTCACCCGGGTTACCTGCTGGGGCAAGGTAGCCGATGGGGCTGCTTACATGTTGTTCGAAGTCCTTTAGCGTGCTGCTATCGACTTGGCCAGGAAGTGCAACCAGATTGACCCGAGCAGGTTCGTTATCTGCTTCTAGAAGGTGTTCGAGATCAGCAGCTCTGCCGTCTGCACTCAAAGCGAGCTTTAGAGAAGTCACGATCCAACTCGGATGCGCGTACTTAAGTGCTAGCCGCTCGGTCTCGTTCGAAGCCTTTGCAAGTATCACGCCCAGCCAATGTTCAAGATCGTTTTGAGCTACTTTGCGCAAACTCGCATTCACTAAGCCTGAAGCCTTACCGCCGGCGAAGGCTTTCGATTGCTCAACACTCTCGTTCAGCGCAGCGTGCACTGGGATGCGCGTGTAGAGCAGCTGGTAGACCCCGAGTTGCAGCACCGCACGAACCCCGGGATCGAGGTCTTCGACGGGTCTGCTAGACACCTCATTGATGATGGCCTCAAGCGTGTTCTTGCGGCGAAGTGAGCCAAATGCGAGCTCCTGTGCGAGCGCAGCGTTTCTAGAGTCAAGCCTTTTGCTAGTCGAGAGTTGGTTCAAAAATAGATTTGCATAGGCATCATCGGCTTCTACGCGGAGCAAAACTTCAAGTGCGACCTCTCTAGCTATAGCTATGGTCATGCATTAAACCTTAGCGGCAGGGTGATTCCCCGAGCCCATTCGCTTGCAGTCATCGACTGCTTGCCGGCTGGTTGAACTGTTAGAAGTTCGACGACTCCCTCTTCAGTGCAAACGACCACTCTTCCATCCTCGAACGATATGCTTCCCGCGGCTAGACTGCCGTCTTTGGCAATCTCACGAGCCTCATGAATCTTGAAAGTGTCTCCATTCAAAGTTGTCCAAGCACCTGGTTCGGGGTTCATGGCAAGAACCATTCGCTCTATCGCAGAGGCGCTCTGAGTCCAATCGATACGTGCGTGCTCTCGAGTGAGCTTTGGAGCGGAAGTGACCCCACAGCTCAAATCTTGTGCCGTCAGATTGTGACTCTTGAGCAAGATGCCAGGCAGCTCTTGGCTGAGGAGTGTGCATCCGAGTTCGGTAAGCCTTGCAAGTAGCCGTTCAGAAGTGTCTCCCGGCTGAATTTGGGTTGGAACACTAGCCACTATCGGCCCAGAATCGAGACCCTCGTCGATTTTGAAAAGTGTCACGCCGGAGCCTCGCTCTCCCGCAAGAATTGCGTGTTGAACGGGAGCCGCCCCGCGCCACTGTGGCAGCAAGCTGTAGTGGAGGTTGAACCAGCCGTTCGACAGCGCCTCTAGCGCAGGTGGCTTCAAAAGAGCGCCGTAAGCCACAACCACCGCTGTATCGCAACCCGTTTTCGCGATTCGTTCGAGTGTCGCCTGATCGATGGTGTTGGTCTTACAAACTTCCAGGCCGAGCAGTTCGGCGGTAACCGCCACAGCAGAAGGTGTAACTACGCGCTTTCGACCGACGGGAGCGTCGGGGCGGGTTACGACTAAGGAGATTTCAAAGCCTTGCTGAACCAGATACTTGAGTGTTGCGGCGGCGTTTGCCGGCGTTCCCGCAAAGATTAGCGATTCAGTCATCGGTTCTAGAGTACCTTCGCGTCGTCCATCTTGATGGTTAGTGGGCGCTGGATACGGCCACTCTTGGTGAAGCGCTTGGTGAGCGCGGGTGCCAGAGCGACGCTGCGTAACAGCTTTGCAACCGCAACGCCTGCCGAATACGGGTAGGTTGCCAGCAGTCGACTGTCGCTGGTGCCTTCTAGGGCCGATATTCCTAGGATGCGCGCACCATCGAGCTGTTCTAGAGCTGTCTTTACTGGCTGAAGGTCCTCCCGCGAGCCCGAGATGCTGACCAGTCTTACGGCTGGCGGAAAGCCGAGTTCGACACGCTCCTGCAGGAGCTTCGCGGCAAGTTCATCGACCTGCCAAAGGCTAAGAGCCTGACCTAGCTCGGGGCTAACTCCGATAATGGCGGCCTTACCACCCTGGGCAAGAAGGCTTAGAGAATTTGCCCACTTACGAATCGCCTGTTCTGTGGCGTCGAGTTGGTCACGAGAAAGTTCGAGGTCAGCATCCAAGATCACTACGGCTGCATAGCCCGAATCGCAGATTGGTTCAGCGCCCGATGTTGACACCACCAACGCTGACTCATTGTTCAAAAAGCACAATTCGCTTTCACCAGTTGACTCGATTAGCCGGACGCCTGGGAAACTCTTGCCAAACTCCTGCAACGTTCGACTGGCTCCAGCCCTTCCGCGTTTGGTCTTACTCGAACTACAGGTACGACACCGAACCTGAAGATTGAAACCGGAACAGACTCGGCAGAGCACTTGTTGTTTGGAGTTTTCCCAGAGTGGGCCATTGCAGAAAGTACATGAAGACCTTGTGCCACAATCGCTGCAGCTAATCGATGTTGAAGAACCTTTTGCAGCTACCTGTACCAAAACTGCTCCGGCTCTCAACCCGTCTTTGATCACTCGGTGCGCCAGCGAATCGACTCGAAACCCGTCGCTACTATATGCAACGTGTGGACGAGCCTGAATCTCAGAAAGTGGCTGCAGGTAGCCGATGTTCTCGAGTCTTTTGATGGTTGCGCTCTTTGAATGGTGCATGAAAACTAATTGACAATCTTCAATGGTTTGGCGAACCAGAGCCACATCCCTGCTGTGTAAATAAGGAGAACTTTCGTCTTGATGCCCCTCGTCGCCTTCATCCCAAACAACTATGGCGCCGAGGTTCGTTAGTGGCGCATAAAGAGAGTTTCTTGATCCGAGTACGATTTGGGGTTTGGAGTCCAATGCCCGAAGATGACGGGCGTACTGTTCGCTCTTTGTTGCGCCGGTTTCGTAAGTGTTAACGAATTCACTCATTCCGAGCTGCGCGAAAACTAGCTTTAGCCGATCCACATCTCTGAAGTCGGGAACACAAATGATCACCGATTTGTGGCTCGTAAGCATTTGGTGGCAAAAGCGCTCTATTTCGTGCAACCAACGGCTTTCGGTTACCCCGTTGTGAGTTACAACGCCTGGCATGACGGTTAGCGAGATGAGTTGAAGGTCAGTTAAGGCCTCATGAGTGTGATTCTCGCTTACTTCAGCTTGACTCTCGTTTGCCGACCAGGACTTGTCAACGCGCACCATGCGGTCTGGACAAGCGGATTTCAGGAGTTCACCTAATGAAAGTGCCTGTCGAGTAGCAAGGGCTTGGCAGAGTGAAATGATTTTTGGCGCGAGTAGAACTCTTGAACTCACAATCGAAGTGATCTGAGACAGTTCTCCGGCAAACTTGCTGGCGGTGTCTGTTTCGATGACGAAGCCCTCACGAGCCTTTGATGAACGACCGAAGGGCACCGTAACCAACTGGCCAACTTTTATTGCGTCGGCGAGTTGGGCTGGGATTTCGTAGTCAAACAGTCTGTCTAGTTGCGGCAGAGCTGAAACAAACGCAACCCTAGCCACATGACCAGTAGACATTACGCGCCTATTGCGCGCAGCAGCTCGCTGGTGCGATCGGTTCTCTCCCAAGTGAAGTCGGGAAGTTCTCGGCCGAAGTGACCGTAAGCCGCCGTCTTAGCATAAATAGGACGCAGCAGATCCAAATCGTGAACTATTGCTGCAGGTCTGAGATCAAACACTTCGAGAATCGCATCGCGTATTTTGCGCTGATCAAACTTCTCGGTGCCAAAGGTTTCAATGTATAGACCAACAGGGCGTGCTTTACCGATCGCATATGCAATCTGCACCTCGATTTTGTCGGCCAAACCGGCTGCAACCACATTCTTTGCCACCCAGCGCATTGCATAGGCAGCCGAGCGGTCGACCTTACTAGGATCCTTGCCGCTAAAGGCGCCGCCGCCGTGTCGCGCTGCTCCACCATATGTGTCGACAATGATTTTTCTACCGGTCAAACCGGCATCAGCCATTGGCCCGCCAGATTCGAAACGCCCAGTTGGATTGATGAGAATCTTTACGTCTGAATAGTCGAGCCCACTTTGCTCGAGGATGGGTTCGATAACGGCCTCGCGCACAGCTGTTCGCAGATCGGAGGTTTCTATGTTCGGGCTATGCTGCGTTGAAAGCACAACGGTGTCGATGGACTTTGCAACGTTGCCTTCATAGCCGATTGTCACCTGGGTCTTGCCGTCTGGGCGGAGAAAATCAAGGGTTGCGCTCTTTCGAACTTGAGCGAGCTTGAAACTGAGTTGGTGTGCCAGCGAAATCGCGGCAGGCATGAGGGTTGGGGTCTCGGTGGTGGCGAAGCCAAACATGATTCCCTGGTCGCCGGCTCCTTGTGCGTCAAAGGCGTCACGGGAAGACAATTCACGAACCTCGTAACCAGAATCAACGCCTTGAGCGATGTCACGAGACTGCTCGCCGATCGAAACAGAAACACCGCAGGAGCGACCATCAAAGCCGATTTCGCTCGAGTTGTAGCCAATTGACAAAACCTTTTCGCGGATGAGCGTTGGAATGTCAACGTATGCGTCACAGGTTACTTCACCGGCGACGTGCACTAGGCCTGTGGTTGCCATGGTTTCTACTGCAACGCGCGCCTTTGGGTCTTTTTCGAGAATGGCGTCGAGGATGGTGTCACTGATTTGGTCACAGACTTTGTCTGGGTGACCTTCGGTGACTGATTCAGATGTGAAAAGACGGAGCTCGCTCATATGGGTTCAAGTATATCGCTTTGGAGCGACACTATTTTCGAGCGCTAACAATCCAGTCAAGAACTGCGTTTGAGGCCTCGAGCTTAGAACCCTCGAATGAACTCTCGGCATTTGCCGACACTAGCTCGATAGCGGTTGTGTCGCTACCAAAGATGGCTCCCCCGGTAACGTCATTCGCAACGACCAGATCCACAATCTTCGCCTGCAACTTCTTGCGTGCGCTGGCCACAAGTTCGTCACCGCTCAACGTCTCTGCTGCGAATCCGACCAGAGTAGGTTGATGAGCCATTGAGCGTCTAGCTCCGATTTCGGCCAGCAGGTCTGGGTTCTCAACCAGAGTGAGTGTCGGCGAAGAACCGAGATTCGCCTTTTTTAGCTTCACGTCGCTTGGGCTTTCAATCCGATAGTCGCTCACTGCTGCCGCCATGATCAGAACATCTGTCGAGGGTACAAGTTCGTTGAGGGCCTCACGCAGCTCTTTGGTAGTTGAAACGTCAACTTGACCCGGGGTGAGGCCAACCTGCAAGTTGGCAGCGACCAGCCGAACATCCGCCCCTCTGCTTTGCGCGGCCTTGAACAGAGCCAGCCCCATGAGGCCGGATGAGTTATTGCCAATGAACCGAACCGAATCAATCGGTTCACGGGTTCCGCCGGCTGTGATCAAAACGTTCACTCCGGCTAAATCTTGCGGCACAAAAAGGTTGAGCGCGGCATCGACGATGGCTTCTGGCTCTGGCATTCGCCCTTTACCCGAGTCTTCGCCGGTCAACCGGCCAACTGCGGGTTCGAGCACATTGACGCCCCTGGCTCGCAACGTTGCGACATTCGCGACGGTTGATGGGTTTTCCCACATCTCTGTGTGCATGGCTGGCGCAATCAAAACTGGAGCCCTCGAGGCGAGTATCGAACTTGAAAGCAGATCGTCACCGAGTCCCGCGGCAGTTCGCGCAATGAAACTTGCTGTGGCTGGTGCAACGATGATCAGGTCAGCAGATTGTCCAAGAGCAACGTGCTTTACGTCTGCGACATCGGTGTAGAGGTCTGGGTCAACACTGTTCTTGCTGAGCGCTTCAAGCGTTGCGGCACCAACGAAGCGAAGTGCGTTTGCGGTTGGGATGACTTTGACATCGTGGCCGGCTTCGACCAGAAGACGAACTACCCCAACGGCTTTATAGGCAGCGATTCCGCCCGTGATGCCAACCAGGATGCGCATGGCGCGAGGTTTGGCTATGCGTCGCGCTTAGCGAGCTTGTCTTGCTCGATTTCACGCATGGCAATGGTTAGAGGCTTCTCGTCTACGGTTGAGTCGACTAGTGGACCAACGTTGTTGAACAGGCTTCCTTCGTGGAGGGCGCTGTAGTAGTCGTTGATCTGACGGGCACGCTTTGAGGCGAACATCACCAACTGGTATTTGCTGTCAACCTTCGACAAAAGAGTGTCGATCGCTGGTGAAACAATACCTTCGAGTTTTTCAGACATGAGAATCCTTCAATAGCCTTTGTTGTGGAATGAAGTTCGAAAACGCGAACTAAGCCTGAATCAAGTCTAAGACATCGTGGGCACATTTGGCGATGTCTTCGTTAACTACGATGGCGTCGAACTCTGAGGCAGAATCGAGTTCGGTTTGAGCCGTCTTCAAACGAGCCTCTTGCTCGCTTTCTGATTCGGTACCGCGAGCGTCGAGTCGACGAACCAGTTCTTCCCAGCTCGGTGGCTTGATAAACACCAGCAGCGCTTCGGGCATAACTCTCTTGACTTGCCTCGCGCCCTGAATGTCGATCTCAAGAATCACGTGTTCGCCTCTAGCTAAAGCTGCTAAAACGGGGGTTTTTGGAGTGCCATATTTGTGCACGCCGTGAACGATTGCGTATTCCAGCATCTCTCCATCGGCGATCATTTCGTCAAACTTTTCAGGCGTCACAAAGAAGTAGTCGCGTCCATCGACCTCACCGGGTCTTGGGGCGCGAGTTGTCGCCGATACCGACAGATGAACGTTGTCGAAGTGGCTCAGCATGTACTGAACGACGGTTCCCTTACCAACTGCGGTAGGGCCTGCGATAACGGTCAATCTGCTCACAAAACTTACCCTAGACCCTTTGCCAGATCATCATTGGCTCGCTTGATTGCTTCGGGTAGCCCTTGCTTGCCTACTTCAAGCACACTTCTTGACACCGAGGCGATTACGTTGCTCGATGCTTCGCCAAATATCAAACGGATGTCACGCAACTCAGCCCCCTGTGCGCCGAATCCCGGCGCAAGTATCGGGGTCTTTACGCCTGACTGCTCGAGATCAAGGCCGAAACGTTTGAAGTTAAGAGTTGCTCCGACAACTGCCGCAAACGAACCCAATCGGTCACCAGGGGCAGCGCTGATCTGGTTCAGTTGCTCCAACTTTCGCCAAATGCCTGCTGCTATTGTTTCGCCTGACTCGGTCCGGGCTGTCTGTAGCGAAGCGCCCTCAGGGTTCGAAGTTGCCACGAGAACGGTAATGCCTTTGCCGTTCTCGAGGTGTTGGCCCATCAGAGCGGTGCTGGTCTCGATGCCCAGATAAGGCGAGACGGTCACTGTGTCTGCAAAAAAGGGTGATTTTCTTCCAAGCCAGGCTTCTAGATACGAGTCCATGGTCGAGCCGATATCTCCGCGCTTGGCATCAGCGATGACAACTAGACCGGCGTCATTAGCCCTGTGAGTGATTCGTTCTAGAACTGCAAAACCGGCAGACCCGTGTCGCTCGAAGAACGAAACCTGAGGCTTAATGATTCCAACCTGACCTGAGGCTGCGTCGATCACGCTGTTGGCAAAGTAGTCGAGTCCGTTTACATCGTCGTCAAGACCCCACTGCTCGAGTAACGTAGCGTGCGCGTCAACCCCCAAGCAAAGTTGTCCCTTGCTTTCGAAGGCGTCAAAGAGTTTGCGACCGAATGACCTAGGCAAGGGCATCCGCCCGGTCTTTGGCGTGTTGCTGCAGTGACTTCACCTTGAATGGCCCAGCGATGACTGCTTCGAACGAACCAATCGCAGCACTCAACTGAGCAATGGTCGTGAAGATTGATTTGTCAGCCGCTGTCGTCGCTGCTCTGATCTCGTACCCGTCTTTGCGGGCAGAGAGGCCCGATCCCGAAGGCGTGTTCACAACTACGTCGACCTGACCGGCGGTGATCATTTCGACAATTGTTGGACCTGCAGCCACGGAAGCGTCTTCTGAATGCTTTCTGACGGTCTTGGCATCGATTCCGTGGCGATTCAGAATCGCCGCGGTACCCGCGGTTGCCAAGATTTTGTAGCCGAGTTGGTGCAACCTGCGAACGGGCAGAAGCAGCTGCGGTTTGTCACGGTCTGCGACGGAGATAAACACGGTGCCGCTGGTTGGCAGCGCACTACCGGCAGCCGCTTGGCTCTTAGCGAAGGCGGTTGGAAAGTCGACGTCGATACCCATAACTTCGCCGGTTGACCGCATTTCAGGACCCAGCAGAGAGTCGACGAAGCGTCCGTCTTTGGTAGCAAAGCGCTTGAACGGTAGAACCGCTTCTTTCACCGAGATCGCTGAGCTAGCCGGAATGTGAGTTCCATCCTTAGCTGGTAGGTGCCCCTCAGAAATCAATTCACGAATGGACTTACCGACCATTACCAGCGACGCAGCCTTTGCCAGTGTGATGCCTAACGCCTTGCTCACGAAAGGTACGGTTCGCGAAGCTCTTGGGTTGGCTTCTAGAACGTAGAGCACATCGTGCGCCAGGGCAAACTGAACATTGATTAGACCCCGAACTCCGACTCCCTTGGCAATCTTCTCTGTCGCAACGCGAACGCGATCGATCTGCGACTGGCTCATGGTGATTGGAGGCAAGGTGCATGAAGAGTCACCCGAGTGAATTCCGGCTTCTTCGATGTGCTCCATGACACCGCCAACGTACAACTCGGTTCCGTCGTAAAGTGCGTCGATATCGATCTCTATCGCGTCGTCAAGGAACCTGTCGACAAGTAGCGGATATCCTTCTCCAACAATTGCTTGGTCTTCGATTCGATCGAAGTAGTCGGCCAGTGAAGACCGATCGTAAACGATTTCCATTCCGCGGCCACCGAGAACGAATGATGGCCGCACCAGCACCGGGTAACCGATTCGGTCGGCCACTTCAATGGCTCCGGCGAGATCAGTAGCGGTGCCATTAGCTGGCGACATCAGGTTTGCCTCGTCCAGAATCTTGCTAAATAGTCCACGTTCTTCGGCAAGGTCAATGGCCTCTGGTGTCGTACCGAGAATTGCAACCCCGGCCTCCTTCAAGCCCTTAGCCAAGCCAAGTGCAGTTTGGCCGCCGAGTTGAACGACAACTCCGACGAGTGTTCCGCTCGCACTTTCGGCGTGGATGACTTCTAGAACGTCCTCGAGGGTTAGTGGTTCGAAATAGAGGCGGTCACTGGTGTCATAGTCTGTCGAAACCGTCTCGGGATTGCAGTTGATCATGATCGTCTCGTAGCCCGCTTCGGCTAGCGCGAATGATGCGTGCACGCAGCTGTAGTCGAACTCGACACCCTGCCCGATTCGGTTTGGACCGCTGCCCAGAATTACTACCTTTTGCCGGTCGCTCGGTTGAACCTCGGTCTCTTGCTCATAGGTGCTGTAGTGATACGGGGTTAGTGCGGGGAACTCCCCCGCGCAGGTGTCCACGGTTTTGTAGACAGGGCGTAGGCCCAGTGAGTGACGAACCGCACGAACATCCGCCTCTTTCATGCCGCGCAGTTGGCCTATCTGAGCGTCGCTGAAACCGTGATACTTGGCCAGGCGAATTAGCGACTCATCAAGAGTCGAAGCGTTCGCTAGGGTTTCAGCGGTTTCGTTGATGATAAACATTTGGTCGATGAACCAAGGGTCAATCTTGGTTGCTTCGAAGGCCTCTTCGGCGGTGGCTCCTGCCCTCAGCGCCTGCTGGAGGGTGACGATGCGACCATCGGTTGGAACCTTCGCAATCTCGAGTAACTCCTGCTTCGACTGCTTCAGCGGGCCCCAATGGAATGAAGAGCCGCGACGTTCGAGGCTGCGGAGGGCTTTTTGCAGAGCCTCGGTGTAGTTGCGACCGATAGCCATAGCCTCGCCTACCGACTTCATGGTGGTGGTGAGAGTCGCGTCGGCTGCAGGGAACTTCTCGAATGCGAACCTAGGCACTTTGACCACGACATAGTCGAGGGTTGGTTCGAACGAGGCAGGAGTCACCTTGGTGATGTCGTTGGGAATCTCATCGAGGGTGTAACCGATGGCAAGCTTTGCGGCGATTTTGGCAATCGGAAAGCCGGTGGCCTTTGACGCAAGAGCGGATGAACGGCTCACGCGAGGGTTCATTTCGATCACGATTACGCGCCCAGTTTCAGGATCAACAGCGAACTGGATGTTGCAACCACCGGTATCGACGCCAACATCGCGAATGATCTGAATGCCGATGTCACGCAGGTTCTGGTACTCGCGGTCGGTCAGAGTTAGGGCAGGCGCGACGGTGATTGAGTCTCCGGTGTGAACACCAACCGGGTCTACGTTTTCGATCGAACAAACAACCACGCAGTTGTCACTGGTGTCACGCATCAGCTCGAGTTCGTATTCTTTCCAGCCGAGAATGCTCTCTTCGAGTAGCACTTCGTTGGTTGGGCTAGCTTGCAGCCCTGCACCTGAGATACGACGCAGATCGGTCTCGTTGTAGGCGAAGCCAGAACCTAGCCCACCCATGGTGAAAGATGGGCGAACCACCACCGGGTAACCAAGTTTCTCGGCACCCGCGAGGACATCATCCATGTTGTGAGCAATGTATGAACGAGCCACGTCGGCTCCCGCATCGATTACCAGTTGCTTGAAAATCTGACGGTCTTCACCCTTTTTGATGGCGTCCACTTTTGCGCCGATCAATTCGACGTTGTACTTCTCGAGAATTCCGAGTTCGTGCAGAGCCATCGCAGCGTTCAGCGCGGTTTGACCACCTAGCGTTGGCAAAATGGCGTCAGGCTTTTCTTTAGCGATGATCGCTTCGATTACCTGTGGGGTGATCGGCTCGACATAGGTTGCGTCGGCGAAATCTGGGTCGGTCATGATTGTCGCAGGGTTCGAATTGACCAAAATCACGCGGATGCCCTCGGCACGTAGCACGCGACAGGCTTGTGTTCCCGAGTAGTCGAATTCACAAGCCTGGCCGATGACGATCGGGCCAGAACCGATAACCAGAACGGAGTTGATGTCTTTACGCTTCGGCATTAGTTGTTGCCCTTCTTGGCTTTGATTGCCGCAACAAGGCGGTCGAAGAGATAGTTTGAATCGTGTGGTCCAGCTGCCGCTTCTGGGTGGTACTGAACCGAGAACGCCGGAATGTCTAGGCACTGTAGGCCTTCAACAACGTTGTCGTTGAGCGAAACGTGGCTAACCAGCACGCGACCGAACCCGGCTGGTGAATCAACTTCTGGCCCGCCATCGACCTTCACCGCGAAGCCGTGGTTGTGGGCGGTTACCTCGACCTTGCCAGTGGTTCTGTCTAACACTGGGTGATTAATTCCACGGTGCCCGAAGGCCAGTTTGTAGGTCTCGAAACCAAGTGCTCGACCGAGTAGTTGATTACCGAAGCAGATGCCGAAGAACGGGGTGCCGGAACGCAGAATGTCTCTGAGTGCCTCAACTTGCCCGGCAGCAGTAGCCGGGTCGCCAGGACCGTTTGAGTAAAACACAGCGTCGGGCGTTTCTGACAGCAGGTCTGCCGAAGTGGCTCTCGCTGGATAAATTGTTACGTCTAGGCCACGCTCAACCATGTTCTCAATAGTCGAGGCCTTGCAGCCCAAGTCAAGGATGGCCACACTGCCCACTCGCATCCCCTTGTGCTTGTGATGCACCACCTCAGAAGTAGAAACCACGTCGCTCAGAGATCGGCCTGCCATTGGTGCTGTGGCCTTTACCTCTTCAAGTAGTTCTGAAGTTGGCTTCTCGGCATGAGCGCCAGAGAAGATGCCCGCCCTCATTACGCCAACAGAGCGCAGGTGCCTAGTTAGAGCTCTGGTGTCGATACCTTGAATGCCAACCACCGCATATTTCTCCAACTCGTCTGGTAGGGGTTTCTCGGAGCGAAAGTTTGAAACCATTCGGCTGGCATCGCGAACTACGTAACCAGCCACCCAAATTCGATCAGATTCTTCGTCTCGAGTATTGACACCGGTGTTTCCAATGTGTGGAGCTGTTTGCACCACAATCTGACCAGCGTATGAAGGGTCCGTGAGAGTTTCTTGGTACCCAGTCATGCCGGTTGCAAACACGATTTCACCCGTTGTTGAACCAGATGCTCCGTAGCCGAATCCTGTGAAGGACCTGCCGTCTTCGAGTAGAAGAATTGCTTTGTTCAAAACGCTCCCTATTTCGCTAGTTTCGAGTCGCGCACGCTGAACGCACCGCGATAAATCGTGTGGATGACCGTACCTGGAAGTTCGATGCCTTCGAAGGGCTGATTGCTGCTCTTGCTGGCTCCCCCGCCAGAGATGACCCGCGTTGCGGCCGGGTTGATCAGAGTGATGTTGGCTACATTCCCAACTGCAAGGAGCTGCCCCTGGTCGGCGAGCTTTGAGATAGCCGCTGGGTTCAGAGACATAACTTCGCTGAATCGCTGCCAGTTGCTCTCGCCGCTATCAATCAGCACCAACTGTGCGATAGATGCCGCAGTTTCTAGGCCCAGCATTCCGAATGCGGCTGCCGCCCACTCGCATTCTTTCGCTTCAACCGGATGCGGTGCGTGATCAGTCGCGACAATGTCGATGGTTCCGTCAACCAGCGCCTCACGAAGTGCCTTGACATCAGCATCCGTTCTAAGTGGCGGGTTCACCTTGTAGACGGGGTTATAGGTTCGAGCTAATTCGTCGGTCAGAAGCAGGTGGTGAGGGGTAACCTCGGCCGTAACTTTGATTCCGCGTCGCTTGGCCCAACGAATGATCTCAACAGAACCGGCAGTTGATAGGTGGCAGATATGCAACCGGCTACCGGTAGCTTCTGCAAGGAGTACATCTCTCGCGATGATTGACTCCTCGGCTACTGCTGGCCAACCAGCCAGTCCGAGTTCTGCAGAAACGTTCCCCTCGTGCATTTGCGAATTCTCGGTCAGGCGCGGCTCTTGAGCGTGCTGGGCAATGACGCCGTCGAATGATTTCACATATGCCAACGCTCGGCGCATCAAAAGCGGGTCAGACACACATTTGCCGTCATCACTGAAAATGGTCACTTTTGCGCGCGAATTGGCCATCGCGCCAAGCTCGGCAAGTCGCTCGCCGCCTAGCCCAACCGTGACCGCTCCAATTGGCTGAACCTGAACTAGTCCGGCTTCATCACCAAGGGATTTGATTTGCTCGACTACGCCCGCTGTATCTGCGACAGGCATCGTGTTGGCCATAGCATGCACTGCGGTAAACCCACCCAGTGCCGCAGCCCTTGAGCCACTGAGAACAGTTTCTGACTGTTCAAAACCAGGTTCGCGCAGGTGCGTGTGCAGATCGATGAAGCCGGGTAGCGCGACCAAACCCTTAGCGTCGATGCTTTCGCCCATCACTTCGTTGCCGATGAACTTGATGACACCGGCGGCTACTCCGACGTTGGTTACAGAACCATCGGCCATTGTTGCGTTTACAAGAGTGAACTCACTCATTTTCGCCTCCTGAAAGTAGGTGGTAAAGCACGGCCATGCGTACACTTACCCCGTTGGCAACCTGCTTGAGTACCAGCGAGTTTTTCGAATCTGCAGCGGCAGCATCGATTTCGAGTCCGCGGTTCATTGGGCCCGGGTGCATGACAAACGTTTCTGATCCAAGAAGTGCCAGGCGGTCGGCGTTCAAGCCCCAAATACGTGCATACTCTCTCTCGCTTGGAAAGAAACCCGCCGTCATTCGCTCTAGTTGAACGCGCAACATCATGACAGCATCCAGTTTGAATGTCGAAATAGCCTCGTCCAGCGAGTAAGAAAAACCATCGGCCCGCTTGACTAGCGCGTTAGGTAAAAGCGTGGGCGGTCCGACTAGATAAACCTTTGCACCAAGCTGCTTGAGCAGAACTAGGTTGCTTCTTGCAACGCGGCTGTGGGCAATGTCTCCTACGATGGCAACAGACACTCCGTCGAGACCCTTGCCGCGTGCATCCGTGTGAATAGCGCTGCGCAGTGTGAATGCATCAAGAAGAGCTTGGGTCGGATGCTCGTGGGTGCCGTCACCCGCGTTGATTACCGAGCCCTTGACCCAGCCACTGTTAGCAAGCATGTGGGCTGCGCCGGATGCGTGGTGTCTGATTACTACGGCATCTGCCCCGATTGCTTCGAGGGTCTGTGCGGTGTCTTTGAGACTCTCACCCTTGCTCACACTCGAACCCTTGGCGGCAAAGTTGATTACGTCTGCAGATAGGCGCTTGGCGGCAACCTCAAAGCTAATTCTTGTTCTGGTCGAGTCTTCGAAGAATAGATTCACGACAGTTTTGCCGCGCAGAGTAGGCAGCTTTTTAATATCTCGGTCGTTCACTTCAGACATCTCAAGTGAGGTGTCGAGAATGGCGATTGCGGCTTCGCGAGTTAGGTCGGCAACACTTACTAAATGCTTCACGCCTCAATCACCACTTCGTTCTCTGTATCTGACTCGGTTAGTAGCACTCTTATGCGCTCATCACGTGATGTGGGCAAATTCTTGCCGACGAAATCGGCTCGGATAGGGAGCTCACGGTGCCCCCGGTCAATCAAAACCGCGAGTCTGACGGCACTCGGTCGGCCATAGTCGCCTAGTGCGTCTAGGGCAGCCCGGATGGTGCGGCCACTAAAGAGAACATCGTCGACCAAAACCACGACTTTTCCGTCGAGGCCTCCAGCAGGAATGACCGTTTTTGCAGGGTTTCTGGTTGGCTTTGACGCTAGATCATCTCGGTGCATCGTGATGTCTAGCGTGCCGAGAACCGCATCGGTGTCTATGGACTCAAACTTCGCGATTGTATCGACGATGCGCTTTGCCAAGATGGCTCCGCGAGTGGGTATGCCAAGAATCACTAAATCTTGACTACCTTGATTTGACTCGAGTATCTCGTGAGAAATACGAGTAACAGCGCGATCGATGTCGCTGCTGGTAAGAACGGTGCGCGATTGCACTCGAACCTCCTTCTGCGCCTCACAGGACGCCCTTTAAAGGATTTGTTGTTGCCACTCTAGCAGAGTGAAGAGCCTATAGCGCTGACTTTGTGCTGGCGATTTTTTGAAGGAGGCCGTTGATAAACCCAGGAGAATCGTCGGTTGAGTATTCCTTGGCTAATTCGACAGCTTCATTAACGGCGACTCCGTCTGGAATCTCTTCATTGAAGACAATCTCCCACGTAGCAACGCGCATAATTGCTCGATCCACCGCCGGCATGCGGTCGATAGACCAGCCCTGTGAATAGGCCTCTAAGTAGGCATCCACTTCGTCGCGGTGCGAATCGAAGCCGGCGACAATCGCGGATGCATACCCGAAAATCTCGTCTTGATTTTGACGATCGGAGTTGGCCTCTTTGGCTTCAGACAGCGTCGTTAGTGGGCTAATCCCCCGCAAATCGGCTGCGAAAAGAGCGTCGACCGCTCGTTTTCTAGATTTTGTGCGTGAGCTCAACTTAGTCGTTCACGCGGCCCAAGTAGTCTCCGGTTCTGGTGTCGATGCGCACCTTGGTTCCGTTTTCAAGAAAGAGTGGAACCTGAATTTGGAGTCCGGTTTCTACGGTGGCCGGTTTGGTGCCTCCCGATGAGCGGTCACCCTGAAGGCCGGGCTCGGTGTAAGTGACCTCTAGCACAACCGAAGCTGGGAGCTCGACGTAAATCGGGTTGCCCTCATGCATTGCGACAACCGCATCCTGGTTCTCTAGCATGTAGTTGACAGCGTCGCCAACAGTCTCTTCACCAAGGCTCACCTGGTCGTAAGTGTTCTTGTCCATAAAAATGTAGCCAGAACCATCGTTGTATAGGTAAGTCATGTCACGCTTGTCGACGTTCGCGGTTTCGACCTTGACACCAGCGTTGAAAGTTCTGTCAACAACCTTGCCGGTGAGGATGTTCTTTAGCTTGGTACGCACGAACGCGGCACCTTTACCCGGCTTGACGTGCTGGAACTCGACGACGGTCCAGAGTTGACCCTCGATGTTAAGTACGATTCCGTTTTTTAGATCGTTGGAAGTAGCCACAGTTGCCTCACAAAATGTTTTGACCGCACTTCGGTCAACCTTGTCGAGTTTACCGTAGAGCCTTCAGTTTCAGATGGCTTGAATGGCGAGTTTGTATGAGTCTGTGCCAAAACCCGCGATGACACCCGTTGCGACTGCAGAAATCACACTCTTGTGCCTGAACTCTTCACGCGCGTGCGGATTGCTTATGTGCACCTCGATCAGCTTCAACCCGGCCTTGGTGACGAGTGATGCCGCATCGGCAAGGGCATACGAGTAATGAGTGAAAGCGGCGGGGTTGATGATGACAGGACGCTTTGCATCCACCGCCTCGTGCAGCCAGCCGATGAGTTCAGATTCGCTGTCGGTTTGACGAACATCCGCTTTGTGACCGTGCTTCTCTGCAAAAGCTAAAAGCTCGGATGCCAACTGTTCGTAATTCATTGAGCCGTAGATTTCGGGCTCGCGACTACCGAGACGCCCGAGGTTGGGACCGTTTAGAACGAGGATGCTTGCCATGGCTATAGATTACCGCTTAGTTGCAAATCTCTTGATAGGCAGCGAATAGTAGCTCTGGAGCTGGCGCTGTCATGATGTTCGGCTTCGCTACCCCGTCGAGAACAACGAATCGAAGGTTGCCCGCTCTGCTCTTCTTATCGCGCTGCATGGTCGCCAGCAGAGCGTTCCACTTAGGAGCTTCATAGGTGGTTGGTAGACCGAGGCTTTGTAAAATCTTGCGTTGTCTTTCGACCACGTCATCGCCCAATCGCCCGGCCAGTCTCGATAGCTCGGCAACAAACATCATTCCAACCGAAATTGCGGCGCCGTGGCGCCACTGGTAGCGCTCCGCGAGTTCGATGGCGTGCCCTAGTGTGTGGCCATAATTCAGAATTTCGCGCAGTCCAGCCTCTTTGAAATCTTCGCCAACCACTCGAGCCTTGATGGCGATGCATCGACGAACAATTTCACCGAAAGTTGAGCTATTCACATCGGTTGCGGCCTCTAAATCTGTTTCGAGCAGCTCAAGGATTCGTTCATCGGCAATGAAGCCGTATTTCACAACTTCGCCGAAGCCCGCTAGAAGCTCGTTGCGCGGTAGCGTTGCCAGGGTGTCTAGGTCGCAGATCACCAGAGTTGGGGCGTAAAAACTGCCGACCAGATTCTTTCCCTCGGTGGTATTGATGCCTGTTTTGCCGCCGATGGCCGCATCCACCATTCCTAGCAAGGTCGTTGGAACCTGAATCAATGCAACACCTCTGAGCCAGGTTGCGGCGACGAATCCGGCGAGGTCGGTTACCGCTCCCCCACCAAAGCCGATCACAAGGTCGCTTCGCGTGAAATCTGATTGACCCAGCAGGCCCCAGCACCACGACGCAACCTCGATGCGCTTGGCATCCTCACCGTCTGGAACAGCGGCTTGATAAACCTCAAACCCCTTTGCACGAAGCGCTTCGGCCAGTGCATCCGCCGCTACTTGAAGCGCAGTCTGATGAACGAGCAAAATCTTGGCCACCTGAGTTGGCACGCCCGACACAACGTCGTCGAGCATTGCTCGACCGATTAAAACGTCGTAGCCTGGCTCTCCTGAAACCCTAACGGTGTCATGCGCTTGCATTTTGTTTATTCAAACCTTCCAAAATTGCGTCAATCGTTTGCAAAAGACTCGAATTTGAGGTGTCAACCGTTAGGTCTGCAACCTGCTCATAAAGAGGTTTTCTGCTGTTGTAAATGTGTCGCCAATCCGAGATGCCATTCTTGATTAGCGGTCGGTTACCGCCCCTTAGGCGACTAGCTATGTGCTTACCATCTGTGCTCAGGTATACGACCGTCGCGAGGGACAAAGCTTCACGCGATTTCTCGTGTAGCACCGCCCCACCACCCGTTGAAATGACAGCCGGCTCGTTCAGGAGTGACACCAAAACGTCTGATTCGATCTCACGAAATGCCGGTTCGCCGCGATCGGCAAAAATCGCACCAATGTCGCCGTGGTTCTTAGTGATGACTGCGTCGGTGTCAACAAAGGGAAGGTCGAGTCGCTTAGCTAACTTCTTGCCCACGGTGGTCTTACCGACACCCATGGGTCCGACCAGCACAACTGGTTTGTTAGTCATTGGCGTTGGTGCTTCGCAGCACTTCAGGAATCGACGCTATGTAACTTTCGAGATTGCGCTTGGTTTCAGTAAGTGAATCGCCGCCAAACTTCTCAAGCACGGCGTTAGCCAGAACTAGCGCGACCATAGCCTCTGCAACGATTCCAGCGGCTGGTACTGCACAAACATCGGATCGCTGGTGGTGCGCCTTTGCGTCTTCGCCCGTGCTCACATCTATTGTTGCTAGGGCTTTGGGCACTGTTGAGATTGGCTTCATTGCCGCTCGCACCCGAAGAATCTCACCGTTTGACATGCCACCTTCGATTCCCCCGGCGCGATCTGTGGCACGGTGCACGACACCGTTTTCATCTCGGATGATTTCATCGTGGGCTACGGAACCGCGACGCCTTGTGGTCTCAAAGCCATCACCGACCTCAACGCCCTTAATCGCCTGGATGCCCATAAGTGCTCCAGCTAACTGCGAGTCGAGACGTCGGTCCCAGTGAACGAAAGAACCAAGTCCCGGTGGTAAACCGTAAACGAGAGTTTCAACGACACCACCGAGGGTGTCACCATCTTTGTGGCATTGCTCAATCTCGGCAACCATGCTTTCGCCGGCTTCGGAATGAAAGGCTCTGACCGGGTTTTCGTCAATCCAATCAACGTCGTCTGGAGTTGGGAAAGAATAAAGAACGGGCACGGATGCGGTTCCGATGGCAACCGTGTGAGTGACCAAGCGAATGCCAAGCTCAGACAGGAATGATGCTGCCACGGAACCTAGAGCAACTCGGGCCGCGGTCTCTCTGGCACTTGCCCGTTCTAGGATCGGTCGGGAATCTAGAAACCCGTACTTCTGCATTCCTGTGAAATCTGCGTGACCTGGTCGCGGGCGGGTGAGAGCCTCGGCTCGCGCGCCCGTCAAGAGAGCCTCATCGACCGGATCGGCAGACATGATCTGCTCCCACTTTGGCCATTCGGTGTTGGCGATTGTTATTGCAACCGGGCCCCCCATTGTGCTGCCGTGGCGAACGCCGCCGCTCAGGCTCACTTCGTCTTTTTCAAACTTCATACGCGCCCCGCGACCGAAACCAAGTCGTCTGCGCGCTAACGCAACCTGAACGGCATCTGTAGTAACCGGCACACCAGCCGGAAGCCCCTCGAGAACTGCGACAAGTTCTGGGCCATGAGATTCACCTGCGGTGAGCCAACGTAACATGTGGCAATTCTCTCATGGAACGACCCAGTTACGTCTGTTAGCGGGTAACTCTACAAGATTGCTGCAAACATGGCGCTTGCAACTTCTTCTTCAGTGACCTTGCGATCACCCTCGCTGAAAGCGCCAAATAGTCGCAATTGTTCAACTGCCTGATATACAAGCATGGTGCGTCCATCCACCCGATTTTCTAATGGCCACTGCGAGGCAGGCGAATCCTCACCGCCATCGTAGGTGACATCGAACACGAATGACTTCGAAAAGGACAGGTCAACTTCTACGGTCTTTGAAACCGTTGAAGGCAAAGTGTTGACGGTCAAATCTGCTCCACCAAAGTCTGCCGCGGCTTCCATCGGTAGCCACTCGAACTTAACTGCAGCATTTGTTTGTTCAACCAAGCTAGCAATCAACCGAGAAGGTTCAGACCGGCGTGAAAACACCGTTATCGATTCAAGTTCGCTAAAAACCTGCAGTGCCGCGAGTGACAAAGTGCGGGCGGTGGCTCCAGACCCCAAAATCGCGACAGACGTGATGGAAGTGGGTAGAACTTCCAGCGCCTTCTTTGCGCCCACGAGGTCAGTGTTGGCAACGATGATCCGACCGTCATCATGACGAACGAGGGTGTTGGCGCATCCGAGTAGAACCGCTGCTTCGTCAAGCTGCCATCCGCGCTCATGCGCGATTCTGACCAATTCATCTTTTAGAGGCATCGTCAAACTGAAACCGGTATAAGCAGAAATCTCTTCTGAAAGAAATTTCGAAAGTTGTTGTTCGTTCACCCTTATGCGTGAGTACTGCCAATGCAGGCCAAGCACCTCGTAAGCCACCTGGTGGATCGTTGGGCTCAGAGAATGATCAACCGGGTCTCCGAGTATTGCGAATTTCTTTACTTCCAATCTGGGTTCTCCCTAAGCCAGGCACGTAGTTTCGCCACCGAGCGATTGTGACCAGCGTAGCTCTCGTTGAACTCCGTCTCACCAGTCTTGAGATTTACGGTGCAGAAGTAGAGCCAAGGACCATCATCTGGATTTAGTGCGGCGTCGATGGCAGAACTGCCGGGTGAGGCAATTGGGCCAATCGGAAGCCCAGGGTATTTGTAAGTGTTCCAGGGGTTTGGGTCGGCCCGCTCTTCGTCCGTGGTCAAGAACGAGTTCCCGTCAAAGGCGTACGATACTGTGGCGTCGCTCTGAAGGGGCATGCCAATTTCGATTCGATTCAGGAATGTTCTCGACATTTTTTTCAAATCAGAGGTCGTTTGACCTTCACGCTGAATGACAGAGGCAAGGGTAAGGGTTTCATGGATGCGCAACGCTGGGACGCCCAGGGAATCGAGTTCTTGCTGCATTCTCTGCCACATTGCCTTAAGCATGGTCAAGGCAGTATCACTCGACGAGAAGCTGTAGGTGGCCGGGAACAGGTAACCATCAAGATTCACTGCTTCTTTGGGCAGGTCGAGGTCTGATGGGCGAATGCTCTCAAAGTCAGAGAGCGGTACGTCGAACTTCTCGCTGAGAACTTTGAATATTTGGGATGCGCGGTAACCCTCTTTGATCAACGCTCGTTTCTCGACGCGATTGGCGCTATCACGCAACGCGTCAACTGCCAACTTTGCGTTCATACCCTTTTTTAGGCTGTAATCGCCCGGAAAAAAGAGACCATCCGTTGCCAAAAGAGCTCGATATGTCGGAGCAAAGCTGGCAGTAACACCAGAGCTTACGAGGGACTGAGCAATTTCCTCACCAGATTCACCCGGTAGTACTGTCACTACTACTTCGCCGGAGCCGGAGCCAGCAAAATCCGCGCCAGTAGTAATCTCGTACCAGGACCGAATTGAATCTCTGGCAAAGAGTCCGCCTACGCCTAGTGCGAGCAGAATGATTGCGATAAGAGCAATTCGGCGCCTAAGAAAGACTTTCGTTGATGGCATCTACCGTCTTCCCTGCCTCTCTGCCCGCCTTGAGAACATCCAGAGCTCTCTCGAGAATCTCTACAGCGCTTGCTGAATCGATAACCGCCCGAGAGTTCTTGGTATTTCTTCCGGCTTCGTGAAGATTAGCCTGGGCCATTTTTGTGCTCAAGCGTTCGTCGACTAGCCGAACTCGCGTCGTCGTAATGGTCTCGACATCCTCGGCGAAGTAGAGCGCATCAAAGGTTGACTGGGTGAACTTCGCCTCGAGAGAAATAGGAAGCCCGACATAAATCGCAACAGGTTCATAGTCGACTAAAAGACTCTTGACACGCTCTAACTCGTCACCAGTTCTGTCGATGCGCTCAAGCGGTGTGGCCAAGATTCCGTCGGGGTCGCAGATGGCAACTCCAATGCGGGCGCTGCCAACATCAAAGGCAATCCTGCGCCCACGCTGCATGAGGCTAAATCGCCGCCTTGATGGCCGTTACCGCTTCGTCTAGCTTCGAGTTGTCGGTTCCTCCGCCTTGTGCAAAGTCATCTTTCCCTCCACCACCTCCACCGCCGAGAATTGATGCAGCGATTCGAACCAGAGCACCGGCCTTTAGACCTGCTGTGCGCGATGCTTCGGTGGTCGCTGCTCCAATCAATGGCTTATCCAAAGATGTTGCCGTCACGATTACCAGCGCGCTCTCAGCGCTCACGCGATCACGGGCGTTGAATGCAAGGGTGCGAAGATCGTTGGAGTCTGAAACTTCCCCAAGTTGAATCTCGACTACTAGAGTGCCGTTAACGCTGGTTGCATTTGCGATTGCGGCCGGGATAAGTTCGGCGAGGTTTGCAGACTGAAGTTGAGCCAAGCGTTTTTGTGCTGCTTTCAATTCATCAACCGTTGCAAAAATTCGTTCTTCGATTTGCTCTTTCGGAAGCTTGAGGCCTTCTGAAAGACGTGCGACCAGCGCGCGCTCAGCGTTCAACGACCGAATTGCTTCGATTCCAACGAACGCTTCGAGCCTTCTTGATCCGGAGCCAACCGAAGACTCGCCAATCACAGAAACTAGGCCGATCTGGGATGAACGACTCACGTGCGTGCCACCACAAAGCTCCCGCGACCATGGCCCGCCAATTTGTACCACACGTACCGACTCGTCGTAGGTTTCTCCAAACAGCGCCACGGCGCCCCACTCACGAGCATCCGGAAGGCTCATGAATTGAGCGCTCACTGCCAAGTCCCCACGAATCGCGAGGTTCGATACCTCTTCGATCTCTGACTTTGTAGCCGCAGAGAGAGCCTGCAGCCAAGAAAAGTCGAGCCTCATGTAACCCGGCTTGTTATAAGAACCAGATTGAAGCGCTGTAGGGCCGAGTACTTGACGAAGGGCGGCGTGAACCACATGCGTAGCCGAGTGAGCTTGGCAGGCTCCCAAGCGCCATTCTTGATCAACGGCTGTTACGGCCTTGGAACCTACTGAGATTTCACCCGAGCGAACTAATGCCTTATGAGACACCAAGCCCTTCACGGGCTTCTGAACATCTAGCACCTCGAGTGAGAAGCCGTCGCCGTGGATGAACCCTGAGTCAGAATCCTGACCGCCAGATTCGGCGTACATAGAAGTTTGGTCTAACACGACTTCAACGATGTCGCCCTGCTTGGCAGCTCTAATCGACGATCCGTCACTGATTAGCCCGAGCACCTTGGCTTGAGTCTCAAGTTCCTCATAGCCGGTGAACTTAGTCTCGCCGAGGGCACGGAATTCTGAATAAACAGACAGATCGGTACCGCCGAGTTTCTTCTCGCGAGCATCCGCCTTCGCTCTGTCTTTTTGCTCTTGCATTAGCGCCTTGAAGGCATCTCGGTCTAAACCGAGACCTTGCTCTTCGGCAATTTCTAGAGTCAAATCGATCGGGAATCCGTAGGTATCGTGCAGCAAGAATGCGGTGTCTGCGCTCAACTGCGATGCGCCAGAGTGCTTAGTTGCCTGAACTGCCTCATCAAGAACCACGCTTCCAGAAGTCAAAGTGCGTAAGAACGCCTCTTCTTCTGCTACCGCAGTTCGAACGATGCGCTCAAACTCGCCTTCAAGCTCTGGGTAAGACTCAACCATGGCGTTTTTTGAAGCTGTAAACAATTCGGTAAAGGTGGGGGCGTCAACTCCTAGCAAACGCATTGATCGCACGACGCGTCGCAAAAGTCGGCGCAGCACGTAACCGCGACCATCATTCGCCGGCGTAACACCGTCGCCAATCAGCATCAATGCTGATCGCACGTGATCGCCGACAACACGAAGGCGAACATCATCTTCGACGCTTGAGCCATATGTCTTTGAGGACAGCTTGGCAGCAAGATCTAGAACTGGTCTGACTTCGTCAATCTCGTAGAGATTCTCGACGCCTTGCATCAAGAAAGCTACTCGCTCGAGTCCCATACCTGTGTCGATGTTCTTCTTAGGCAGTTCTCCGAGAATTGGGTAATCTTCTTTGCCGCCACCAGCGCCTCGCTCATACTGCATGAACACTAGGTTCCAAATTTCTATGTAGCGGTCTTCGTCTTCTTCGGGGCCGCCCTCTCGACCATAGGCTGGACCACGGTCGTAGTAGATCTCACTGCATGGTCCTGAAGGGCCCGGCTGACCCGTTGACCAGAAGTTGTCTGCCATTCCACGCTTTTGGATTCGTGCGAGAGGTATGTCTGCGACCTCGCGCCACATGTCAATCGATTCTTCATCGTCTTTGTAAACGGTCACCCAAAGGTCTTGGGGGTCGAAGCCCAAACCGCCCTCATCTTGGCTAGAGGTTAGGAATTCCCAGGCAAAAGCAATGGCCTCTTTTTTGAAATAGTCGCCGAACGAGAAATTTCCGTTCATTTGAAAAAAGGTTCCGTGGCGGGTGGTCTTGCCGACCTCTTCGATGTCAAGGGTGCGCACACATTTTTGAACGCTGGTTGCCCTCTTGTACGGCGAAGGCACAAGACCGCTCATGTAAGGAATGAATGGAACCATGCCGGCAACGGTGAACAACAGCGTTGGATCTTCGCTGATTAGCGAAGCGGATGGAACGACAGTGTGACCTTTGCTTTCGAAGAAACTAAGCCAACGCCGTTTAATTTCGGCGGTCTTCATGGTTACTTCGCTGCTGGCTTTCTAACTGAAGGTTTTCTGGCCGCTGTCTTGGCTGACGTTGGTTTTGGTTTGGCTGACGCAACAGGCTTCTCAGCATGAGTCTCTTCAAACCCGTCCATGAAGGCTCCGGCAAGTTCTTTGCCGCTCTTGATTAGGTCTTCGGCCACAGCCTTGGCAGCTGGGTTCTGTTCGATCTTGCGTGCGATAACGATTCCGGCGGTCAAGCCAGTAATAAGCCAAAACATCTTTTTCATCTTCGCGACCTACTTCTTTCCTTTAAGTAACTTCGAAAGGCTGACGCCCAAACCCGCAAGTTTCATGAGTGGCCCGCCCACGGCTTGCGTAAATACGGCACTGAGTGAGGCGATGTTTAGGCTTACTTCTTCGACATTGGTAGTGATGTTGTCGAGTTTCACGAGTTGCTTATTGGTTTCAGTGATTGTCTCGTTGAGGCCTGAGAGCAGCGGTTCAACACCCTCGGTCAACTCTTTGACAGAGTTAGAGAGTTCGTCAACAGTGCGACCCAGCTTTAGCAGTGGGACCGCAGCAGCCAACGCAAGAACCGCGAATGCAATGGCAGCAATTAGGGCTGCAATGTCACCGATGCTCATCAGGCCTCCTCAAGAACTAACTATCTCGCAGCGTAGTACTCAACCACAAGCTGCACTTCACAGGTCACAGGGACCTCTGCGCGCTTTGGTCGACGAACTAGAGTCGCGTGAAGCCTGTCTAGCTGAACGTCAAGGTATCCAGGAACTGGAGGCAACACGTCTACGTGGCCGCCTGCAGCTGCAACCTGGAAAGGTTCCATGCCCTCGCTCTTGGCGTGAACATGTACCAGTTGACCTGGCTTTACGCGGAACGACGGGCGGTCGATGCGCTCACCATTTACAAGGATGTGGCGGTGAACAACCATCTGACGTGCTTGTGAAATGGTGCGAGCGAAGCCGGCACGAAGAACAAGTGCGTCGAGGCGCATTTCTAGAAGCTCAACTAGGTTTTCACCGGTTAGGCCATCTGCGCGCTTTGCCTCACGGAAAACGTTGCGAAGCTGAGCCTCGCGAATTCCGTACTGTGCGCGTAAACGCTGTTTCTCGCGAAGACGAACGGCGTAGTCGCTGTCTGCCTTGCGCTTGGTGCGACCATGCTCACCTGGAGCGTATGGACGCTTCTCTAGGTATTTGGCGGCCTTTGGTGTTAAAGCTAGACCAAGAGCTCGCGACAAGCGAGTCTTGCTTCGGGTACGTGATGTCTTAGACACGTGGTCCTTTCAAAAAGTGTTCATAGCGGTCAAATGCTTTGAGTTAGAGACTCTCAATGCTTCAAGCCAACGACACCCCGGCTATTAGGTGTCTACCTATTTGGTTTTCTCACAGCCGCGATCAAAAACCAAGGTTGGCAACTTTGCAAGTTTAGCAGGACTCAACAGCAAAGTTCTAGTTATTTACCTCTGATTATCTTTCTCAGACGCATCCACAAAGGCGCTAATTCGGCTTCTTTACCGAGTTCCTTTGGTTTGTAAAAGCTAACTTCATCAGATTCATCGGGCAAGTATCTTTGTTCGACAACCCCACCAGGCGAATCGTGAGAATACTTGTAGCCGACCCCGTGACCCTGACTTGCCGCATCTGCGTAGCCGGTACCGCGAAGATGCATGGGCACGGATGCTGCGCCATCGGTTCGCACGCGCTGAAGTGCCGAGTTAATCGCCTGATAGGCGCTATTCGATTTCGGGGCGAGCGCAAGGTAAATGGTTGCTTGTGAGAGCGGAATCCGACCCTCGGGCATACCGATCAAGGCCACCGCTTGCATTGTTGAAACAGCCAGGTTCAAGGCTGTCGGGTCTGCCAGACCGACATCTTCAGAAGCCAGGATGATGAGTCTTCTCGCGATGAACTGTGGGTCTTCTCCCCCGTCAATCATGCGTGCCAAGTAAAACAAGGCTGCGTCGACATCCGAGCCCCGCACGGATTTAATGAATGCCGAGATTACGTCGTAATGGGCGTCACCAGCTCGGTCGTAAATGCTGGCCGTTCTCGATGTTGATGTTTCGACGTCAGCGAGTGTGATGCGAACGGTTTGCGCGACCGTATCGCGCTCATAAGCACAGGCACCACTGCTCTCGAGCACGGTAAGCGCTCGCCTAGCGTCTCCACCGCTTCGTTTAACGATCGCGCCGGCTGCATCGGCATCTAAGGTAGCTTCGCCCGCGTATCCCCTGGGGTCTTGCAATGCAGAAGTAAGCAATTGCATAACTTCTGTGTCGGTGAGAGGTGTCAGGCTGAGGGTTAAAGATCTAGATAGAAGAGGTTGAATAACAGCGAAGGCTGGGTTCTCGGTGGTTGCGGCTACCAGCTGTATGTCGCCGGACTCTACGGATGGCAAAAGCGAATCTTGCTGCGATTTTGTGAAGCGATGAATTTCGTCGAGGAACAGCACGGTTTTTGTTCCATATAAGGCGCTCTTCTTGGCCTCATCAACTATTTCACGCACCTCCTTGACGCCCGCCGAAATGGCGCTGAGTTGCTTGAACCCCACACCCCGGGTGCTTGCGATAAGTCGCGCGAGCGTTGTCTTACCTACACCCGGTGGCCCCCAGAGCACTAGACTGGTTGACCCTGCGTCTTTGCTCTCGATTAGACGACGTAATGGGGTTCCATCGGCGAGGATGTTGGCTTGGCCGAGCACATCTTCGATTCGCTCCGGTCGCATACGCGCCGCGAGGGGCATCGGACTAAGAAATCGTTCTCGGTTCACCACACTTGAAACTTTATCTCTTGATGGTCTGCGCCCTTAGCTTGTATAGACTTGTTCAGGTTCTAAGACGGAGGAATTTTGGCCAAGCAAGACAAGCTATCAAAGGCAGCTGCCGAACGCATAAAAAATTACGAAGTGAAAACGATTGCCGAAAACGACACTCGCACCACTCGTAAAAAGGACAACCGCAACTCAATCTTGATTTCCTTGGTTGCAGTGGTTGTCGCCGTTGCGGCTCAGTTCGCCTACTTCTCGGCCGGCCCGGGAAGCGTCACAGCTACGCCGTCAGCCAGTCCTTCGACGCAGCCAACTCCGAGTAAAACGGCAACAGCTCCTGACGCTGCTATTGCGGAGAACCGCGAATGGGCCGGTTCAATGACACTTAACGATACAAAGATGAATTTCATCGTCGATGGCAAGAATGCACCGAAGGCTGCTGCCAATTTCATATCTCTGGTCAAATCCGGTTTCTTCGAGGGAATCACTTGTCACCGGCTCACGACAGCCGGAATTTACGTTCTGCAGTGCGGTGACCCTGATGGAACGGGTGCTGGAGGTCCAGGCTACGAATTCGGTCCAATCGAAAACGCTCCGGCCGATGACAACTACGGAGCCGGAGTTCTGGCGATGGCAAGACGTGGCGGGGACGAAAACAGCCACGGCTCGCAATTCTTCATTGTCTACTCAAACTCCACCATTCCTAGCGACAAAGTTGGCGGCTACACGGTATTCGGCCGTCTAACCGACGGTCTACAGGGCGTTCTGAGCGTAGCCGCTCAGGGTGTCGCTGGCGGCGCATCCGATGGCAAGCCAGTTTCACCAGCAGTTCTAACCCGCCTCTCAGTCAAGTAATCGACAGGAACAAACAGATGAGCACGACACCATTCGGCCACGCAGACAGTGACGGTAACGTCTTCATCATTGAAGCTGGAATTGAGCGAAAAGTCGGGCAAATGCCCGGTAAGTCTGCCGAAGAAGCCCTTGCATTCTTCATGCGCAAGTTTGACGATCTAGCCACGCAGGTTCGCATCCTTGAGCAACGTGTCGCGTCAGGTGCAGATGTCGAGAGTGTCGAGAAATCGCATGCAAAGATCACGGCTGAACTCGTTGGTGCGAATGTTGTCGGTGACCTCGCTGCGCTTCAAGCACGAGTTGCTGCTCTAGTGCCGGCGTTCGACAGCCTGCGCGAAGCGAAAAAGGCGGCCAATGCTGCCGCCTCGGTAGAGGCTCTTGCTAAACGCGAAGAACTCGTGCTCAAGGCAGAGGCCCTCGCTAACAACGACCACACAAAAACCATTTGGAAAACCGCAAGCGTCGAGTTTGCAGCCCTTTTTGACGCTTGGCAGCTTGCTCAAAAAAGCGGCGCTCGCGTTGCTAAGGCAGAAGCCGATCCTCTATGGAAGAGATTCAGCAACGCACGAACCAAATTCGAGTCGGCCAAACGCGCTTTCTTTGCTCAGGCAGACGCTGCCAACAAAGAAGCAAAATCGAGAAAGATCGCCTTGGTTGAAGCGGCCGAGAAACTTGCTACCTCTTCAGACGACAAGTCGATGGAGTACCGCAAGCTCTTAGCCTCCTGGAAGGCATCTGGCAGATCAAATTCCAAAACCGACGACACTCTCTGGCTTCGTTTCAAGGCTGCCGGTGACATTGTTTATCAGGCAAAGGCAGCCAAGAACGCCGAACTAGCTCAAGATTTCGCTGCGGCCAAGGAAGCCAAACTTGCCCTTTTAGAAGAGGCTAAAAAGATCGACCCGGCGAAGAACTTAGCCGACGCAAAGCGCACTCTAGCTGATATCCAAAAACGTTGGGAAAAGGCAGGAAAGGTCGCCCGAGAAGACATTCGCACACTAGAAGATGGCATAAAGGCTGTCGAGAAAAAGGTTCGCGAATTCGAAAACGATCAGTGGCGCAAGTCTGATCCAGCAACCAAGGCGAGAACAAATTCTGTGCTTGAGCAGTTAGAAACCTCGATTGCGAAGCTTGAGGCCGAGCTGAACGCTGCGCAAGCATCCAAGGATGCACGAAAGATTGAATCAGCAAAGCAAGCGCTCGAAGCTCGTAAGGCTTGGCTCGAAGTGGTTAAGGCTTCGGCCTAGTTCGAGTTTTTCACTCGATAGACGTCGTAGACGTTATCGATTCTTCGCACAGCATTAAGCAAATGCTCCATGACCCCGGCGTCGCCCATCTCGAACACGAATCTACTGAGTGCAACCTTGTCAGCACGGGTTGAAACGCTCGCCGACAGAATGTTCACATGGTGTTCTGACAAAACTCGAGTCACGTCCGACAACAAACCACTTCGGTCTAGAGCTTCGATCTGGATGTGAACTAAGAACAAGCTCTTTCCACTGGTGGCCCAAGCCACTTCCATCATTCGATCTGGCTGTCTCTTGAGATCAACCACATTTCGACAGTCAGATCGGTGAACTGATACTCCCGAGCCTCGAGTTACAAAGCCGATGATTTCGTCTCCTGGAACAGGGGTGCAACATCTAGCAAGTTTGGCCATAACGTCGGCGTCTCCCCTAACCAGAATTCCTGAGTTATCGGCACGTGCTCGATCAGCCGACGAGCGCGTAGGCACGGTGAAAACCGGCTCGGTCTCTTCATCGTCATCCTGGAGAGTTGAGACAAGACGTTCAACAACCGCTTGGGCGGAGTTGTGGCCCTCGCCAATGGCTGCGTACAGGGCTTCAACGCCTTCAAGCTTTAGTTCTGACGCAACCTTGGCCAAACCTTCACCATGCATCAATCTTTGCAGCGGCAGATTCTGCTTGCGCATGGCTTTGGCTAGAAGGTCTTTACCGTGCTCAATGGCGTCATCGCGGCGCTCGGCGCTGAACCACCCTTTGATTTTGCTCTTAGCACGCGGCGACTTGACGAAGCCTAGCCAGTCTTTACTTGGAGACGCCTCGGTACTCTTGGAGGTGAATATCTCAACGACATCGCCAGAGACCAGGGCTGTCTCGAGCGGCACCAGTCGACCGTTCACCTTGGCTCCCATGGTTCGGTGACCAACCTCGGTGTGCACGGCGTACGCGAAATCAACTGGTGTTGCATCGAATGGAAGCCCGATTACCTTTCCCTTTGGTGTGAAGACGTAGACCTCTTTTGCGCCAATCTCGAAACGCAACGAATCTAGGAACTCTTTAGGGTCTTGGGTGTCTTCTTGCCAATCGGTTAGGTGCTTGACCCAAACCAGATCTTCCTCGTTGTTCTCGGAGCGTCCGGCCAGTTCTTTGTACTTCCAGTGCGCCGCGACACCAAATTCAGCACGTTGGTGCATCTCCTGTGTGCGAATTTGAATCTCAACCGGTCTGCCCTTTGGGCCGATGACGGTGGTGTGCAGAGATTGGTAGAGGTTGAACTTGGGCATCGCGATGTAGTCCTTGAACCGCCCAGGCACAGGGTTCCAACGGGAGTGAATGGCTCCTAAAACCGCATAGCAATCGCGAACAGAATTTACGATGACCCGAATGCCAACAAGGTCGTAGATGTCATCAAACTCGCGACCGCGCACCACCATTTTTTGGTAGATGCTGTAGAACTGCTTCGGGCGCCCATCTACCTTGCCCTTGGTTTTGATTTCCTTTAGGTCCTCTTCAATTGAGGCAATGACGGAATCGATAAACTCATCGCGCTTAGGTGCCCTTTGTCCAACCAGATTGACGATTTCCTCATAAACCTTTGGGTACAGCACGGCAAAGCTCAGGTCTTCGAGTTCTGATTTGACTGTGCTGATTCCGAGTCGATGTGCCAGAGGGGCATAAATCTCGATGGTCTCCTGGGCCTTGCGACGTGCCGACTCGACCGGAACGAAACCCCAGGTTCTCGCGTTGTGTAAACGGTCTGCGAGCTTGATGACCAGAACGCGGATGTCGCGCGACATCGCCACGACCATTTTGCGTACGGTCTCGGCTTGTGCTGCGTCGCCGAATTTCACTTTATCGAGCTTGGTTACCCCATCGACGAGCATTGCGACTTCGTCGCCGAAATCCGTTCTAAGTAGTTCCAGGTTGTACTCGGTGTCTTCGACAGTGTCGTGTAGTAATGCCGCGGCTAGGGTTACCGGCCCGATGCCTAAATCGGCAAGAATTCGTGCGACGGCAAGCGGGTGGGTGATGTAAGGCTCACCAGACTTTCGCAATTGACCCGTGTGCGCTAAATCTGCGGCAACAAAAGCACGCTCGATGAGTGAAAGATCCGCCTTGGGGTGGTTTGACTTGACCACTTTGAGCAGTTCAGAAACCTCTGCGGAATAGGCGGTCGATCGATTGAACAGACGCGAGAGACCGCTTCTTAGCGCACCGATACTTCCGGTCTGCGTCGAATCGCTCATACAACATCCTCTTATTCAGGTAGTTAAAGACTAAACCCCTCTGAGTTCTTCTCGAGAGGGGTTTAGGATGCGACAAGCTGAACTAACGCGCCGCCACGACTTTTGTTGCAGCCTTTGAGAACTTCTTCTCGCCTTCACGAAGTTGCGAGTAAAGCGGAGCCGCGATGAAGATGGTCGAATAGGTTCCCACGAGCATTCCGATGAACAACGCGAGTGAAATATCTTTCAACGTGCCTGCACCGAGGAAATAGGCGCCGATAAACAGAATCGCTGCAACTGGAAGAACCGCAACGATGGTTGTGTTGATTGAGCGCACCAGCGTCTGATTGATCGCAAGGTTTACACGCTCCTTGAAGGTGGCAGTCTCGCTGAACTCAACTTCTTCGGTGTTTTCCCTGATCTTGTCAAAAACAACGACCGTGTCGTAGAGCGAGTAGCCCAGAATGGTTAGAAAGCCGATCACGGCCGCTGGTGTAACTTCGAAGCCGAGCGCGCCGTAGATGCCGGCAGTTGCCACGAGGTCGTGTGCTAGAGCTGCCATGGCCGCGATCGACATTTTGACGGTTCTGAAGTACAAGGCCATGAGAACAGCAGCCAAGGCCATGAACCAAAGCAAACCTGCGATTGCCTTGCCGGTAACCTCTTCACCCCATGAAGCACCAATGAATGAGCTTGAAACGTCCGCCGATTCAACCCCGTAGGCCTTTGCCAGTGCAGTGCGAACTACTTCGCTCGCGTCGTCAGAAAGCTTCTCGGTTTGAATACGAAGGTCGCCGGCTCCGACGGTCGTTACGATCGGGTTCAGCGCAGCATCCACCGATTCAATCGTGGAGATTGCCAAATCGGTTCCCTGGTCCGCCGCTTGGCTGACTCGAAACTCCGAGCCGCCTCTGAACTCGATTCCAAAGTGAAAGCCGCCGCGAAGTGCAGGAAGAAGGACTGAGAGCAGTAACACAACAGCTGCGATGCTGTACCAGATTTTTCTGCGTCCAACAAAGTCGATGGACCGCTCGCCAGTGTAGAGCGAGTTACCGAACTTGGAAAAGCGTCCCATTAGTCGATTTCCTTCTGGTCAGTTGCGTTGGCGGCTTTGCGCTCGGCAAGGGTTTGACGTCTGATTGCCTCGCCCGAAGCCTTCTTTGCCTTGCCCTCTGAGACCAGGGCTGAAACTTTGAATTCTCCACGGCCTCGGTAGACGGCCGCGCTTTGAACATCGAAGCCAGACCACTTGTGACCGCTGCTGAAGAACTTGGTGTGAGCCAATAGTTGTAGCAGTGGGTGTGTGAACAACCAAACGACTGCAAGGTCAATCAAGGTTGTCAAACCGAGGGTAAAGGCGAATCCTCGAACGTTTCCAACCGTTAGAACGTAGAGGGTTCCAGCAGCAAGAAGATTCACGGCGTCAGATACCAAAATCGTTCGTCGGGCTCTCAACCATCCGGTTTCGACCGCAGAGGTGAGCGGTCGGCCCTCACGCAGTTCATCGCGAACACGCTCGAAGTAAACAATGAAGGAGTCAGCCGTAACACCGATTGCGACGATCAGACCAGCCACGCCCGAGAGTGAAAGACGGTATCCCTGTCGCCAAGACAGAACCGCGATAACCAAGTAAGTGAGAACGGCGGCAACTATAAGGGATCCGATAGTGACCAACGCAAGTGCCCGGTATTGGAACAGCGAGTAAATGACAACGAGAATCAAACCGATGAGACCAGCGAGCAAACCGTTGTATAGCTGTGAGGTACCCAAAGTAGCCGAGATGTTCGACTGGCTCTGGACCTCGAAGCCGATCGGTAGCGAACCATACTTCAACTGGTCAGCAAGCTCTTTCGAGCTGGTCTGATCAAATGAACCGGTGATTTCTGCCTGGCCGCTGGTGATGACTGCGTTCGTTGACGGAGCGGTGATTACATAGCCGTCAATAGTGACAGCAAACTGGTTCAGAGGTTCTGTTAGCGGGTAGAGACGCTTGGTGACGGCAGCGAACTCCTTGGTACCATCAGCGTCGAAGTCTAGAGAGACAGCCCACTCGTTGAGCACCGCACCGGTGTTGGTTGTGCGAGCGGCTGCAGAGGCATCCTCGATTCGGCTTCCAGAAATCTCGACTGGGCCGAGAATGTATTTGATTACACCCTCGCGGTCACAGGTGACCAAAGGAACGGCCGGGTCATCAACCTGGCCAGGCTCTCTAAAATCGGCGGCGAGGCTATCGGCACTCGAGCGGCAAATGAGGGCGTCGTATTCAGCCTGAATCTCCTTTGAAACCCAGTTGAGATCACTACCGCTGCTCGGCTTAGCGCTGCTTGTCGCGATAGGTGCAGATGCGGGAGGTGCTGATGGTGTTGCGCTAGAACCATCGCCGCCAACAGCACTATTGGTCGCCATAGATGTTGCAAGAACAGGTCGGAACTCGAGGAGCGCGCTGGCTTTAATCAGCTTGAGAGTGCTTTCATCAGGCGTTCCAGGAATGGAGACAACGATCGCGGCATTGTTTCCACTGCCCTGGGTTTGAATCGAAGATTCACTCACACCCGTTGCGTCGACACGCTGTCTGATGATTTCTACGGCTTGCTCTAGTTGGCCCTCTTGAAGCACAGCTCCATCTGCCAAACTCGGAGCCAGAATAATCTCGGTTCCACCTTGCAAGTCAAGCGCTAGTTGTGGAGCGAACGAGGCGTTTCGGCCCGTGTTTTCGGCCCAAGCAATTACACCGACGAGTGCGATCAGCACAAAGAAAAGGTTGATTAGTCTCTTGCGAGAAGCCTTTACTAAACCGTTTGATGACATTTACTTCTCTGACTTCTTCACTGCCGGCTTTGCTGGCGTCTTCTTGGCTACGGTCTTGGGTGCTGCTTGGGCATCGGTTGAAGCAGCTGGAACAGCCGAGGCAACGTTTACGGTGCGCATGATCGCACCCTTAGCTACGACAAGAGTTGAGGTTCCAGATTTTAGGGTTACGCTGTCACCGTCAATTGCGGTGATGGTGCCGTAGATTCCTGATCCCAACATCACTTCGGTGCCAACTACCGAGGCTGCCTCTATCAAAGCGGCTTGGCGCTTGCGCTGTCTAGAGCTGTTGTAAAGGATGAAACCCATGAACGCAATGAGCAGCACTGGAAGTAGAAAATCCATTATTGAACCTAACTTGAGGTAACCCAGATGGGGTTAGACACTTAGACGATTATAAGTTGTCAAACCCGAATAAACCCTGTGTTATCCCGTTACCCATGTGCCTTATTGCTGCAGCGGTGGCTTGGCGACCTCTCGGAGTCTTCATAACCAGCCCGAGCCGAATCAGGTAAGGCTCAACAACCGAGTCGATAGTGTCTTGTTCTTCCCCAACAGCAACGGCTAACGTGCTAAGTCCGACGGGTTTACCGCCAAAACGATTCACAAGGCAATCGAGCACCGTGCGGTCGATTCGATCGAGCCCCAACTCGTCAATCCCGTATAGTTTCAGCGCCTCTTGGGCGACTGACAACCCGACCGCTGAATGATTGTGAACCAAAGCAAAATCGCGTACGCGCTTCAAAAGACGGTTCGCAATTCGAGGAGTACCTCGCGACCTAGAAGCGATTTCGGCAGCCGCCTCGGCGTCTAGGCGAACGTCTAATTTGACCGCAGACTTTTCGACAATCTGCAAAAGTTCTTCGGTTTCGTAAAAATCGAGATGAGCAGTGAAACCGAATCGATCCCTAAGCGGATTCGGCAGCATCCCCGATCTGGTGGTAGCACCAACAAGCGTGAATGGGGCAATCTCCAGCGAGATTGAGTTGCTCCGGCACCTTTGCCCACCATTACGTCAACTCGAAAATCTTCCATCGCAAGATAGAGCATCTCTTCGGCGGCACGAGACATCCGATGAATTTCATCGATGAACAGAACCTCGTTGGGCGTTAGCGATGTGAGGATGCTGGCCAGATCGCCGGCATGCTGAATCGTTGGCCCACTGGTGAGACGCAGCGGAACGCCTCGCTCCCCCGCGATGATCATTGAAAGCGTGGTCTTACCGAGACCTGGAGCACCCGCGAGCAATATGTGTTCCGGCGCGCGGCTTTGCAACTTCGCGGCTTGAACTAAGAGGGAAATTTGCTCACGCACCGAGTCTTGACCGACAAAATCATCTAGCGTTACCGGCCGAAGTGAAGCCTCGAATGCTGTGTCAACCTCTTGGAATAGCTCGTCATCAAGGTGATTCACTCTGCTGCTACGACTTTCCAGAGATGATTGCCAGTGCAATTCGCAAAGCAGCGGGCTTCTCTTGAGAGGATGCGAGCGCTTCTTTCACAGCCGGAACCGCGACTTTTTCGGCATAACCTAGCCCGACGAGAGCCGAAACCAACTCATCGACAAGGTTGGTGCTCGCTGAACCGCCCGAAGGTCGCACCTTTCCCGCGAGGCTTACGACAAGTAACTTAGCGGTCTTTGGCCCGATGCCTGGTACAGATCGAAAGACTGCGTCGTTCTCGGTTTCAACCGCCGCAGATATTTGCTCAGGAGTCAGGCCGGCAATAATGGCGAGGCCAGATTTCGGTCCAATTCCAGAAACACTTGTGACAGCGTCGAAGAGGTTTGCTGACTCCGGCTCTTCGAACCCGTAAAGGGTCATGGAATCTTCTCTGACAATTAGCCTGGTATGCAGCAAGATACTCTGACCGACGGAGTTGCTGGATGCAGTCTGAGGGGTGACATGCAGTAAATAACCGACACCCGAGCAATCGACCACGAGCGAATTTGCCTGAGTCGAAAGAACCTTGCCAGAAATAGTTGCGATCACCCGACCAGCCTACTTCTTGGGTCGGTTGACGCGGCTAGCCACGCCTTGAGCCTTGGCCCAAGCCTGTTGGGCTGGAGTAGCCGGGTTACCGGTCAAGTTCACGTCGAAATTCTTCCAGGCGGCCGTGATGGCGATGGCAAGAGCATCCGCGGCATCTGCCGGCTCAGGAGCCTCGGCAAGCCCAAGAATTTGGGCAACCATGTTTCCAACCTGAGCCTTTTCGGCCCTACCGCTACCAGTTACGGCCGACTTGACCTCTGATGGTGTGTGAAAAACAACGGGTATGCCCTTGCGACTTGCCAGCATTAGAAGCACGCCGCTGATTTGGGCAACACCCATTACTGAGCGAAGGTTTGCCTGCGCGAAGACCCGTTCGATGGCTATGAGATCGGGTTTGTAACTATCGATAGCCGTCTCAAGTTCACGACTCAAGTGCCCGATGCGATCGACAAGTTCTGTGCCTGCGTTAGTAGTGGCAACGCTCACGTGCAGCATCGAAAGCGTGCGCCCAGCATCCTTGTTGATTACACCGATGCCGCAACGGGTAAGACCCGGGTCGACCCCAAGAATTACCGTCACTTAATCGTTTTCTAGTTCAGCCATGACTTCGGCCGACATGTCGAAGTTGCTGTAAACATTTTGGACCTCGTCGGAGTCTTCGAGCGAGTCGATCATCTTGATGACTTTGCGAGCTGTTTCAGCGTCTACCTGTACGTCCATAGACGCAACAAACTCAACGTCTGCGCTCTCGTAGTCAATTCCTGCATTCTGCAGTGCCAAGCGAACCGAGACCATGTCGCTTGGGTCGGTGGTCACGACAATCTGCTCGCCGCGGTCTTCGACGTTATCGACAGCGAACTCGAGCACCGCTTCAAGCACGGCATCTTCGTTGGTGTTCTCGCCCGGCACGACGATTACACCCTTGCGTGCGAATTGGTAGGCCACGGAGCCCGGGTCTGCCAGCGTTCCTCCGCTTCGGCTGAGAGCCAGGCGCACATCGGCTGCGGCGCGGTTTTTGTTATCGGTTAGACACTCGATCATCAGAGCGACACCGTTTGGCCCGTAGGCCTCGTACATGATGTTTAGGTATTCAACCGAATCAGCACCGACACCGGAGCCTCGCTTAATAGCGCGTTCGATGTTGTCGTTAGGAAGCGAAGACTTTCGACCCTTCTGAACCGCGTCATAAAGGGTTGGGTTGCCGTCGAGATCAGCGCCGCCAAGGCGAGCCGCCACTTCAATGTTCTTGATTAGTTTTGCGAAAAGTTTTGCACGACGGCCATCGATGACGGCCTTCTTGTGCTTAGTTGTGGCCCATTTGGAGTGACCAGACATGCGAATCTCCCAGTGATTTCAAGTTTCGCTGTAAGTCTACTAACTGAATTTATGCTTGAACCTAAGCGCTCACCATTGAGTCGATGAAGTAGCGGTGTACCCGGAACTCATCGGTCACTTCGGGGTGAAAACTTACGCCGAGAATCGACTTCTGTCGAACGCCCACGACAGCTCCAGAAGTCAAAGTGGCGAGAACTTCTGCCTCAGGGCCAACCTGCTCAATTATTGGGGCTCGGATGAACGCCGCAACCAAATCTGGGCCCGAAATACCTTTGAACGCCAGTCTGGTTTCGAAAGACTCGGTTTGGTGCCCGAAAGCGTTGCGCCTGACCGTTACATCGAGCCCGCCGAAGGTTTCCTGACCATCAATACCGTCGAGAATCCGGTCGGCGAGAAGAATCAATCCCGCACAGGTACCGAAAGTGGGTATACCAGATGCGATAGACGCCTTGAGCGGGTCGAACATGTCAAACATTCGAGCGAGTTTGCTGATTGTGGTTGATTCGCCACCCGGCAGAATTAATCCGTCGATTCGCGCGAGCTCTGCTGCAGTTCTAACTTCAACTGCGTTGGCGCCAGAAGCCTCAACAGCCGCAAGGTGTTCACGAACATCCCCTTGAAAGGCGAGAACGCCGATGGTTTTCATTTACCAGCCGCGGTCAGCCAAGCGGTGTGGTGCAGGAATGTCGTTGACGTTGATGCCGACCATAGCCTCGCCTAGGCCGCGCGAAACGCTAGCTAACACGTTTGGGTCGTTGAAGAAGGTGACCGCTTTCACGATTGCCTTGGCTCGTGCGACAGGGTCGCCAGACTTGAAAATTCCAGAGCCCACGAAAACACCGTCGGCACCAAGCTGCATCATCATGGCAGCATCTGCCGGTGTAGCCACGCCACCAGCGGTGAACATAACCACGGGGAGCTTACCCGAACGAGCAACCTCGACGACAAGTTCGTATGGGGCCTGAAGTTCTTTAGCGGCTACGTACAACTCGTCGTTGCTCTTTGCTGCAAGGGCTCGAATCTCACCACTGATTGTGCGAATGTGCTTGGTGGCCTCTGAGACGTCGCCGGTACCGGCCTCACCCTTAGAGCGAATCATGGCGGCACCCTCAGTGATTCGACGGAGCGCCTCACCTAGGTTTGTAGCGCCGCAAACGAATGGGACCTTGAAGTTCCACTTGTCGATGTGGTTGACATAGTCGGCTGGCGAAAGCACCTCTGACTCATCGATGTAGTCGACGTTCAAGGCTTCAAGAATCTGCGCCTCGACAAAGTGGCCAATGCGAGCCTTTGCCATGACGGGAATCGAAACAGCGCTAATAATGCCGTCGATCATGTCTGGGTCGCTCATACGGGCAACGCCACCCTGTGCACGGATGTCGGCTGGAACGCGCTCAAGCGCCATAACGGCTACAGCGCCGGCGTCCTCGGCAATTTTGGCCTGTTCAGGAGTGACGACATCCATGATTACGCCACCCTTCAGCATTTCGGCAAGACCGCGCTTGACTCGGGTGGTGGCTACATTGTTGTTCTGAGATTCGCTCATGTGTCCAAGTCTAACTTGGCGATTTTGGTTGGCGTAATCGCATGAGCGAAAAAGTCGAAAAGTTGCGTCAGTTCGACGCCCAGGCTGCTGCTATCTCTGATCTCACTTCACCTAGTAACATCGGTAGCGCCTTGGTTTGAGCGATGATCGGAAAGAAGTTCGAGTCATTTGCCCATCTGGGAACGACGTGTTGGTGCAGGTGTCCGGCAATCCCAGCTCCGGCTACCTCACCCTGGTTCATGCCTATGTTGAATCCATGATTACCAGAGCTGTTCTGGAGGGCCTGCATGGCTTGTTGAGTCAGTAGGGCGATCTCTGCAACTTCATCGGCTGAGGCCTTGTCGTAGGTGTCTACGTGGCGATACGGGCAAACCAGCAGGTGTCCAGAGTTATAAGGGAACAGGTTCAAGAGCACGAAGGCATATTCGCCGCGCCTGACAATTAACGCATCTTCATCAGAAAGTGACGGCGCAAGGCAGAAAGGACATTCATCGTCTGCCGGTTGCTGCCCTTGCTGAAT
This sequence comes from Rhodoluna sp., assembly GCA_030832605.1. Taxonomy (GTDB): domain Bacteria; phylum Actinomycetota; class Actinomycetes; order Actinomycetales; family Microbacteriaceae; genus Rhodoluna. The sequence goes on from JAURIU010000003.1 coordinate 46,373, forward strand.
GTATACCAGTCGATGAGGCGTCCATAACCGCTGAAAAGCGTCGGGAACGGCTGCAAAATCAGCGGCGTTCTCGAGGTTGTCAGACACTAAACCTGCACCTTGTCGCGGATTGCGCTGAGTATCTTTTCGACTGCATCCTCGATGGCGACGCTGTTGTCTTGTGAGCCGTCTCGGTATCGGAAAGACACCGCGTTCGCGTCACGATCTTCGCCACCAGCGATAAGCATGAACGGAACTTTGTCTTTGGTGTGGGTTCGGATTTTCTTTGGGAATCGGTCGTCTGAAATGTCCAGGTGCGCGCGAACTCCCACTGCCCTAAGTCGATCGATTACCCGGCCAAGGTAGTCATTGAACTCATCGGCAACAGGAATTCCAACGACCTGAACCGGGGCTAACCATGGCGGGAAGATTCCTGCATAGTGTTCGGTCAGCACACCGAAGAACCGCTCGATCGAACCGAAAAGTGCGCGGTGAATCATTACCGGTCGCTGCTTGCTTCCGTCTGCCGCTGTGTATTCGAGATCGAACCTCTCTGGAAGATTGAAATCAAGCTGCACGGTGGACATTTGCCAGGTTCGCCCGATTGCGTCTCTGGCCTGAACCGAAATCTTCGGCCCATAGAAAGCAGCGCCACCCGGATCAGGCACGAGCTCTAAGCCAGAAGCATTGGCAACGCGCTCGAGGGTCTCTGTGGCGAGCTTCCATATCTCTGGGTCACCGACAAATTTTGGATTACCGTCTTCTTTGGTTGAGAGCTCAAGGTAGAAATCATCAAGACCATAATCACGAAGTAGACCAAGAATGAAATCAAGCACATCCGTGAGTTCTTTTTCCATGTCTTGAAGGGTTACGTACAGGTGAGCATCGTCTTGAGCGAAACCTCGCGCACGAGTCAAGCCGTGAAGCACACCACTCTTCTCATAGCGATATACGGTGCCGAACTCGAAAAGGCGAAGCGGTAGGTCGCGATAAGAACGAGCTTGAGATTTGAAAATCAGATTGTGGAATGGGCAGTTCATCGGTTTCAGGTAGTAGTCCTGCCCCTGCTTACGAATCACGCCATTCTCATCAACCTCTTCGTCGATGCGAATTGGCGGAAACATGCCTTCTGAAAACCACTGCAGGTGACCGGATGTCTCGAACAATCCGCCCTTGGTGATATGCGGAGAGTAGACAAACTCGTAGCCGGATTCCTCGTGGCGCTTGCGGCTATAGTCCTCCATGGTGCGGCGAATGATGCCGCCCTTTGGGTGAAACACGGCAAGGCCTGAGCCAATTTCCTCGGGGAAAGAGAACAGGTCGAGCTCGGCACCTAGCCTGCGGTGATCGCGCTTAGCCGCTTCTTCGAGCTGGTGCTGGTGGGCGCGTAGCTCGTCTTTTGAAGGCCAGGCTGTGCCGTAGACACGTTGCAACTGCTTGTTCTTTTCAGAACCGCGCCAATAGGCCGCGGCAGTGCGCATGAGCGCAAAGCCGTTGCCGATCATCCGAGTGTTAGGTAGGTGGGGTCCGCGACACAGGTCAAACCAAACCACATCGCCGGACTGCGGATCAACGTTGTCATAAATGGTGAGCTCGCCAGCTCCCACCTCGGCCGAACCCTCCCCCAGATCTGAACCTTTGAGAGAGATGAGTTCGAGCTTGTAGGGCTCTGCGGCTAGCTCTTTTGCAGCATCCGCTTCGTTCGTCACTCGGCGCACAAAGCGCTGACCAGAGCGGATGATTCGCTCCATGGCCTTCTCGAGAGACTTTAGGTCTTCTGGAGTGAATGCTTCGGCGACGTCGAAGTCATAGTAGAAACCGTCTTTGATCGGAGGCCCGATGCCAAGTTTGGCTTCTGGGTTGATGCTCTGCACGGCTTGAGCCAAAACGTGGGCAGTGGAGTGGCGCAAGATGGAGAGCCCGTCTTGCGAAGACATCTCAACTGAGGTGATGGTGTCTCCGGCCAAAATGGGGTGAGCGAGATCTTTGAGTTCACCGTTCACGCGCATTGCGACAACTGTTTTTGAAGCAAATAGATCGAAACCGGTAGCGCCTGTTTCCACGTCGTGGCTTGAACCATCGCACGAGACTGAGAATGCCATCTTTTGCCCTTTAATTTCACTAAGACCTCAATACTATTCGGAAGGTTAGGCGTGCCTTGCTAGGCAGAACGGGTATCTTGCGATTGAGTTGTGGCATGTCTGCACCAGAACCAGAGATCAGCAACCAAGACGTTGCCCTTTTTGCTAAGCAAGAATTCCAGAGAACTGCCATGGCGGCCCGACTCAATTGGCTTCGCGCCGGCGTCTTGGGTGCGAATGACGGCATCATGAGTACGTCTGGCCTTGTTCTCGGTGTCGCCGGTGCAACCACAGATTCGTCTGCAATTTTGATTGCCGGAGTCGCGGCTGTTGTTGCTGGTTCGATTTCGATGGCCGGTGGCGAATATGCCTCGGTCAGCGCTCAGAAAGACAGCGAGAAGGCCGCGCTGGCAATTGAGCGAGATGAGCTTGCAGCAAACCCTGAGTTGGAGCTTCGTGAACTGGCTTGGTTCTACGAAGAAAAAGGGCTATCCCCCGACGTGGCATTTGCGGTAGCGAAAGAGCTAACCGCAAAAGACGCTCTAAAGGCCCACGCTGAAGCAGAGTTCGGAATCGACTCCGAAAACCATGTCTCGCCTACCCAGGCGGCGATCTCTTCTTTCATAGCTTTCGCACTGGGTGGAGCGCTGCCACTTATAGCTGTCACCGGTCCATGGATTGATTTACGCATCCAAGTAACTATCGTCGCTACTGTGCTCTCACTAGGTCTTACAGGATGGATCGGCGCGAAGCTCGGCGGAGCCAAACCGATGCGAGCAATCGTAAGAAACCTATTTGTCTCATTGCTCACCATGGGCATTACATACGCCATTGGCTCGCTGGTTGGCACTCAGCTTTAGCCGAGTTCGCAAAAAAAGACCCTAGCTTCACGCCAGGGTCTGTTGGTGGTCGATACTGGGATCGAACCAGTGACCCCTTCCATGTCAAGGAAGTGCGCTACCGCTGCGCCAATCGACCGTTTGCCCGAAACTCGAGCAAGAACCATCCTAGACCGAAATGTAGCTAATCGAACTAGTTTGTTTCTTTGAGGTGGAGACGGGATTTGAACCCGTGGTTTTACAGCTTTGCAGGCTGCTGCTTTGGGCCGCTCAGCCACTCCACCATGCTTACGCGCCGGCCTGCTAAAGCCTGCTTCGAGCGGATGACGAGATTCGAACTCGCGACCCTCACCTTGGCAAGGTGATGCTCTACCACTGAGCCACATCCGCATTTGTTCTTTCGAACGACTGCAACTCTAACCCAAAGCAGCCTTTTTGCGCAAACCGCCACGCGTGCTTGTTCCACTTGATACCCTGAGACTCAATAGGGCGTATGGCGTAGTGGTAGCGCGCTTCCTTCACACGGAAGAGGTCACTGGTTCGATCCCAGTTACGCCCACGTGAACTTCAAAATTGGTGAAAACTCCCTGTGGGAATTTGTGCTGGCCTACTTCTGGACCTTCATGCTGTTCGCCCTATTCGCGGGAACCATTGTCGTTGCCATAGCAACCCTGGTCGGAAACATCCGAGATAAATGGCCCTATTACGACAAAGCCCGTAAGCGCAAGGTCATCAAGAACCTGGTGGTTTTCTTTGGGCTGATCGGCCTATTTATCTACCTTGGCTCTGCAATGTAGTTTGAGCCACGCCAGGTCCATCTAGGGTCGGTCTCGCTATAAGCAGTTTCGCCGTGAATGACTCGATCGACGCCTGCGATTTCATCGGTGCTCTTAACTCTGAAGCCAAAGGTTTTCTGCACCAGCATCGCGCTGAGCCACGCAACCGAGAATGACCAGATGCCGACTATCGCCACCCCCGCCGCTTGACGACCGAGCTGCGTCGGGTCACCCGTGAAGAACAGGCCGACCTTCTCACCGGCCAAGCCGATGAAGAGGGTTCCTACAATGCCGCCAACCAAGTGGATGCCCACGACATCTAGCGAATCGTCGAAGCCAAGCTTCCATTTCAGCTCGACGGCCAACGCGCAGATAGTTCCTACAAGTAATCCCAGCACTAGTGCCCAAACAGGATGCAAATAGGCACAAGATGGAGTGATTGCAACCAGACCGGATACAGCACCAGAGGCCGCTCCAACGGCTGTGGGTTTTCCAACTGTGAAACGCTCATAGAGCGACCAACTGATCAACGCTCCAACTGGAGCCACCAGAGTGTTTACGAACGCGAGCGCAGCTGTTCCATCGGCCGCCAGCTGCGATCCAGCGTTGAAGCCGAACCAGCCAAACCAAAGTATTGCCGCACCAATGAGGGTGAGTGGCACGTTGTGCGGCGCATGCATGCCTTTGGCAAAACCGAAACGGCGCCCGACCACAAGCGCTACAGCAAGCGCAGCGGCTCCTGAGGCCACCTCCACAACCGTTCCTCCGGCAAAGTCCATAAGACCAAAGTTGAAAACTAGGAAGCCTCCATCGACAACCGCGCCTTCTTCAACTGTGAAGTTGAACACCCATCCGGCGATTGGAAAATAAGCGAAGGTTGCCCAAAGAGCGGCGAAGATCATCCACCCACCGAAGCGAGCTCGGTCGGCTATAGCTCCTGAAATCAGCGCTACGGTAATGATTGCGAAGGTGCCTTGAAAACCGGCAAAAACGAGATCGAACCCGTTTCCGTCAGAAGCGGATTGGTAAGAGGATGCGAGCAGCAACTTGGCTGGGTCTAGGCCGAAGAATCCATCCAGCCCGATGAACCCTGCGTTGGTAGCACCAGCGAATGACACTGCGTAGCCATAGACCACCCAGAGAGTGCCCACCAGTCCGACAGAACCGAACGACATCATCATCATCGAGACGACGCTTGATGCTCGCACAAGGCCGCCGTAGAAGAAGGCCAGACCGGGTGTCATGAATAAAACCATCGCAGAACAGATGATCAGGAACGCTACCGTGCTATCGCTTTGCATAGTCTAAACCTTTGTCTATTGAGTCAAATACCTGTAACGCACCGAAATGGAGGAGCCGTCGGGCCCCTCCACTTCGATTTGTGAAACTAGCCTCGATCAGCGCCAAACGCGTATGCCTCTTCGCCGTGAACCACGGTGTCGATTCCAGCGATTTCGTCTTCAGCTTTTACGCGGAATCCGATGGTTTTGTCGATTGCGAACCCGATGATTAGTGCGAGAACGAAGCTATAAACAAGCACCGCTCCTGCGCCGATTGCCTGAGCAACGAGCTGGTCCCAACCAAAACCGAATGCCGATCCAACACCCTCACCAAAGAACCCGATGAAAAGGGTGCCCACAATACCGCCAACCAGGTGGATTCCGACCACGTCTAGCGAGTCGTCAAAACCGAAGCTGAACTTGAGGTCAACTGCCAATGCACAGAGCACACCGGCGATGACGCCAAGCAGCATTGCGTACATTGGCGAGACGGATGCACAGGCTGGGGTGATAGCTACAAGGCCGGCAACAGCGCCCGAACCTGCACCGATCGAGGTTGCCTTGCCGTGCTTGAAATACTCAACAATGATCCAGCCGAGCATTGCAGCGGCCGGAGCAGCCAGGGTGTTGATGAACGCAATTGCAGCGATCCCGTCGGCAGCTAGCTCTGAACCAGCGTTGAATCCGAACCAACCGAACCAAAGCAACGAAACACCAAGCAGGGTCAATGGCACGTTGTGAGGTTGCGTGATTCCCTTGCTGAAACCAAAGCGCTTACCAAGAACGATGGCCAGAGCTAGACCAGCGGCACCAGCGTTAATGTGAACGGCGGTTCCACCGGCGAAGTCGATGGCACCCAGATCGTAGGCGATCCATCCGCCGTCAACTACTCCACCTTCACCGAGGTCGAAGTTGAACACCCAGTTAGCGACCGGGAAGTAAACGAAGGTTGCCCACAGGCCTGCGAAGACCATCCAGGCACCAAACTTGGCGCGGTCTGCGATGGCACCTGAGATAAGAGCCACCGTGATGATGGCAAAGGTTGCCTGGAAGGCAACGAAGCCAAGCTCTGGGAACGCTGTTGCACCATTAGTTGCGTCGGCGAAGGGTTGCCCTAGTCCTATTTTCGCTAGGTCAATACCGAACCAGCCATCGATACCAACAAATTGCTCACCGCCGTTTACCTCAGAAGGGCCGTCAGCAAATGCGATTGCGTAGCCGTACAGCACCCAAAGCACTCCGACGAGTCCGAGGGAGCCGAAACTGAGCATCATCATCGAAACTACGCTCTTGGCCTTCACCATGCCGCCGTAGAAAAAGGCGAGGCCCGGGGTCATCAGCAGCACGAAGGCCGCGCTGATGAGTAGGAAAGTAGTATTTCCCTGGTCTAAAACGGATTCCATTTGTTTACCTCTCTGTCGAAAACAAATGCCCCCGTCGTTGCGGGCATGAGGTAAGTAAACATTTGTAAAGTTTCAGAAAGTAGCCAGAAATGTTTCGTGTTTGTAAAACATCAGTGAGCGAGCCGAGGGATCTAGGCTAAGGCAATCTATTCGGCAAGCGCGTGAAGTCGAGAGATTGCTCTCAAGTATTTTTTGCGGTAGCCCCCGGCAATCATTTCGGGTGTAAACAAATCTGTGAGGGGAACACCAGTCGACCTAATTGAAATCTGAGCTTCATAGACTCTGTCGACAAAGGCCACGAATCTAAGAGCATCGAACTGGTCAATAAACTTGTGTGCTCCATCGAGACCGATACGGTCGATCCCCTGCACAAGCCTTGCAAACTTAGCCGGATGAATTGTAGAAAGGTGTTTCAACAAGGCATCAAAGGAATCGAAGCTGGCAACCTCGGCGTCATTTAGCCAGCTGCTTAACTGCTCGGCAGTCTGCGTTTCACTGTGCCCGTCAACCGGGCGGTGGCGGTAGTCGTCACCATCGATTCTCAGTATCTCGAAGTTTGCACTTATGCCCAGAATCTCTCGCCTGAAATCTTCTGCGGCGAAACGGCCCTCACCCAAGGCGTTTGGAGGCGTATTCGAAGTTGCTGCGAAAAGAATTCCTTTAGAACTTAGGTCGTTAAGTAGCCGAGACATGATCATGGTGTTGCCTGGGTCATCTAGCTCGAACTCGTCAATACAAATCAAGTCGTATTTAGAAAACAGGCGCATTGCCTCAGCGAAACCTAGTGCACCAATCAGACTTGTATAGGCCAAAAAGCTGCCAAAGAGTTTTTTGCCCCTAAAAGATCTGTAAAGCGAGGCGAGAAGGTGCGTCTTGCCCACACCGAAACCGCCATCGAGATAAAAACCGGGTATTGAGCGGCTGCCTTTGGCTTTGGTTTTCCGAAAGCCCTGCCTAAGCGTTTCTAAGGCCTCTTGCTGTGACGCAAATGAAGGTGCTGGCCGATAAGTTTCAAACGAAGCATCCCGAAATTCTCTGGGCGGAACCAAATCGGCAAGCATCTGTTGCGCAGACACGATTGGTTCGCGCGCGCAAAGCTCTAAGAAGCTGCCTTTTGTGGCCATTTGTTACCAATCGGTATCTATTCGGGAGGGCTTGGATTAACCTAGTTTGAGTACCCTAAGTTTATTGGAACGAGAACGAGCCAAAGATGCCAGCCCCAGCAGATGCAACCTCAAAATTTCTTGAATACGCGCACCCTGAAGTACTTGTTACAGCCGATTGGGTTGCCCAAAATCTAGACAATCCAGACGTAGTGGTTGTCGAGTCAGACGAGGATGTACTGCTGTACGAAATCGGACACATTCCTGGAGCGGTCAAAATCGACTGGCACACCGACTTGAACGACACCGTCACCCGCGACTATGTGGATGGCGCTGGCTTCAAGGCGCTCATGGAGCGCAGCGGAATTAGCCGTGACACCACGGTCGTACTCTATGGCGACAAAAGCAACTGGTGGGCAGCTTATGCACTCTGGGTTTTCAAGTTGTTCGGACATGCCGACGTGAGACTGCTCGACGGCGCTCGAGAGGCTTGGGCTGCAAGTGGTCGTGCACTAACCAAGGAACCCACACTGAAAGTGCCCAGCAGCTACCCTCTGGTCGAACGCGATGACAAGACTCTTCGCGCCTTCCGCGATGACGTGCTCGCTCACTTCGGTAACCCACTGCTGGACATCCGAAGCCCACAGGAATACTCGGGTGAACGCACGCACATGCCCGACTACCCCCAAGAAGGCGCGCTGCGGGCCGGACACATTCCGTCTGCAGTATCAGTTCCTTGGGGTCGAGCTGTTAACGAGGATCAAACCTTCAAGTCTCGAGCCGAACTCGAAGCGATTTATCAGGGCGAGAAGGGTCTTAATCCAAACGACGAAGTCATTGCTTACTGTCGAATCGGGGAGCGTTCGTCACATTCTTGGTTTGTTCTCAAGTTCTTGCTCGGCTTTGACAATGTGCGAAACTACGACGGATCTTGGACGGAGTGGGGTTCACTCGTAGGCGTTCCAATCGTTCGTGGTGAAGAACCAGGCAACGCGCCAGCTCCGCGCCGATGACCAACAGCGTTTCCGAAGCGGCAGAACTAGTTGCTTCAGACTTCAAGGCGGGATCAAACCGCGAAAAACTTGAGCTATTACTCGAGTATTCAGAGAATCTGCCAGCCTTGCCAGAGCGTTATTCAGAGCATCCCGACCTGTTTGAGCGCGTCGAGGAATGCCAATCGCCGGTCTTTCTTTTCGTCGAAGTAGAAAATGGCCAAGTTGGCGTCTTTTTCACGGCACCTGAGGAAGCTCCCACAACTCGCGGATTCGCCGGCATTCTCAGCGAGGTTTTGCATGGCAAGCCAGTCAACGAGGTTTTGTCGCTGTCTGATGATTTCCCTGATCAGATTGGCCTCACAGAAGCCGTTTCTCCGCTTCGAATAAGAGGGATGCGAGCGATGATTTATCGAATCAAGCGACAAGTGCGAGAGAAAGTTGCCTAAGAACACGTGAAGAACGCAGTCGCCTGGTACGAACTTAAGCCTGGATTTGCAGCGAATTTTCACATGACCGAAGACGGCAAGTACTTCGGTGCGAATAACACGAGCAGAGACATTTCTAACGAAGTGGATTTGGCACACCTAAAGAAGCTCAGATCACAGGCTGACGTGGTTGTCATCGGCGGTTCAACGGCCCGGAATGAGGGCTACAAAAGATCGAAGAATTTTGAGACCTACGTTTTTACTCGTGGTCCAAACGATGGTGAACTGCATGCCCTTCATTTTTCTAATGAGGCCGAGCTAGTTGGCCATATCGCGAACCTCAAATCGCTACACACACGGCTGTTGAGCGAATGCGGACCTGCACTTTTAAGCAAATTCTTGGAGTTGCGCGCAGTTGACCAACTTTTCCTGACGGTAACTTTCACAGGTGTTCCGACACAACAGTCAACAGAGCGCATTGCTAGCCAGGTACTGAGCCTTGGCGAGTATCAAATTGAACAGTTTGAAGCCATAGACAACAGCGCCGTTACGCTCTGGCGGCGAGCCTAAAGGGCACAGAGGCTCTGGTCTAATAGCCTTTTGAATGTGAGTGAGTCAACAGAATCGTCGGGTGTGGCCCCAGAATTTGCCATTGCTCTGAGGTCGATTCTTGACTGCGACGTTCGAAACGAATTGGACGTTAAAGAGATAGACGCTCCAGCTAATCTTGCGAGGCATGCCGTTGCGTTTTCTTGCGACGTCAGACCAGATTCAGTTCACGAAAAAATAGATCTTGGCACTGGGCGCTTGGTCTTGCTATGGGACGACGAGCCGCAGGAAGCGTGGGGTTCTCGTTTCCGAGTGATTGCATTTGCGAAATCACCGCTCGAAACCGAAATCGGGGCGGATGAATACAGCTCCGGTCTAGCGTGGAGTTGGTTGGTGGCAGCGCTAGAAGCGAATGAAGCCTCATACAGTGCCGAAGCAGGTACCACCACCCGCGTTATCTCGACTGGTTTCGGAACTCTTTCGAATCAAGCTCAGCACGCCGAATTGGAACTGCGCGCGTCTTGGAGCCCTATGGACACCAACATCGCGGCACACATGCATGCTTGGCAATCTCTGATTTGTATGATGTCAGGATTACCGCTGCAGAACGAGGATGTTGGTCGCCTGAATGTCTGAAGACGAACACCTTTCAGCGCCCACCCCTCTAAACAAACCTAGATGCGCTGACGTTCGCCTAGTCAACACAGCAACTGAACTAGAAATAGGCACCAAAGATTTGCTAGCCGGAGATGGGCCCTTGGCCATTGACGCCGAGCGAGCCAGCGGCTTCAAATACTCCCAAAGGGCCTATCTGATTCAGCTCCACCGGCGCAACTCGCCGATACTGCTAATAGACCCAATTGCCATCGGTGACGAAGATCCTGCTGCTTTCAGCAGGCTAGCAACTGCGATTAACGGCATTCCTTGGATCTTGCACGCGGCCACTCAGGACATCCCATGCCTTGCAGAAATTGGACTACGTCCTTCGAAAATCATCGACACCGAACTAGCCGGCCGATTACTCGGTTTGGAGCGTGTGGGATTAGGTTCGATGGTTCAGGAACTGATGTCACTCGCTTTAGCGAAAGAGCACTCAGCTGCAGACTGGTCGACAAGGCCCTTGCCGGAGACTTGGCTCAACTACGCAGCACTAGACGTTGACGTTTTGCCAGAGTTAGCGGAACGTCTACTCGATGAACTGACCAGGGCAGACAAGCTCGAGTGGGCGGAGCAGGAGTTCAAGCACCTTCTGTCGTTTGCTCCGAAGCCAGCAAAAATGGATAAGTGGCGCGGCGCAAGCGGTCTGAACACCATTCGCGACGAACGAGGATTCGCGGTTGTTAAATCTGTCTGGCAGGCAAGAGAAGAACTAGGAAAGCGCTTGGATGTCTCGCCTGGGCGACTCATCCCCGATTCTTCACTTATCGAGCTGGCCATTTCACGACCAAAGACCAAGGGCGAACTGTCGGCAAACAAGAAGTTTGCTGGGCGGGCATCGCGCTCTTACCTTGACACTTGGTGGGCGGCTCTTAATGAGGGACTTAAAGACCCTAAACCTCCGGAAATGCGCATCAAATCAGAGGGTATTCCGAATCACCGTATTTGGGCTCACAAACATCCAGAGGCTGATGCTCGCTTGCAAGCTCTGAAAGCAGCCATGACGAAGTTGTCTGGCGAATACATAGTGCCAACCGAGAACATTTTGACCCCGGATTACATGCGGCAGCTGGCCTGGAACCTTGAAATCAAAAACGAAGACGAGGTGCGTGAATACTTGAGAAATTGTGGAGCGCGGGGTTGGCAGCTTGATTTGGTCAGTGCAGAATTTAGTGTCTGTTTGACTGATCAGCCGATTGCTGGGAGTCAAAACTCTCAAGCGGTCGAGCATGAGGAACTTTAGAACCAACCACCTGAGCGACGATTTCACGCGCTACGGCCTGCGCGGTCAGACCAACTCGCTCTAGAATCTCGCCACGAGTAGCATGCTCTAGGAATTCGTCGGGTAAACCTACCTCGTTTAGCGCGGTATCAATCTCAGCAGCACGCATTTCTTGCCGAACTCGCGTACCGATTCCCCCAACGCGCACTCCATCTTCAATGGTCACGACAAGTCGGTGTGCCTTGGCGAAATCGAGCACCGATTTAGGAACTGGGACAACCCAACGAGGGTCAATCACGGTGGCCCCAATACCCTGGGCAGCAAGCAATTCAGCAACCTTGAGCGCGGTTTCGGCCATGGTTCCAACGGCGACTAGCAAAACATCCTTGCTCGGAGCTTCATACAACACATCGACACCATCGTTCATACGACGTAGTTGCTTTATTTCGGCCCCCGCAGCACCCTTTGGAAAGCGCACTACGGTAGGTGCATCATCCACGTTTGTCGCTTCTTGCAACTCTTCGCGCAAACGCTCGGCATCGCGTGGTGCAGCAATCCTTATGCCTGGAACGATTTGCAGGGTGGCTAAGTCCCACATTCCGTGGTGTGACGCACCGTCAGGACCAGTAACGCCAGCACGGTCGAGCACAAGTGTGACAGGAGCCTTGTGCAATGCGACATCCATGAGAAGTTGATCGAAAGCCCTGCTGACGAAAGTTGCATAGATGCAGACCACAGGATGCAAGCCACCAAAGGCCATACCCGCGGCCATGGTCACAGCGTGCTGTTCGGCAATTCCAACGTCGAAGACGCGGTCTGGGAACTTCTTTGCCATGGCATCTAGACCAACCGGCATGAGCATGGCGCCCGTGATGCCAACGATGTCTTTGCGCTTACCAGCGATCTCGACGATCTCTTCGCTGAACACCGAGGTCCAAGACTTACCGGATGTTTTCTCTAGAGATTCCCCAGTAAGCGGGTCAATCTGACCGACGGCGTGAAATTGGTCATCCTCGTTGAGCAGTGCGGGGTCGAAACCCTTACCCTTTTGAGTAATGGCGTGAACGATAACGGGATAGGCATACTTCTTAGCCTGACGAAGTGCAGTCTCCATGGCCTGAAGGTCGTGGCCATCGATTGGGCCAATGTACTTGATGTCTAGATTCGGGAACATCCCTTTGGGAGCCATAGCCCCCATGAGCCCTGTGCTCGCACCTCTGGCTGCAGAATAGGTGAGCTTTCCTAGCAAGCCGAACTTGTCGAAAACCTTGCGCGAAAAACGGTAAGCCTTTCGGTACAGCTTTTCGGTGCGAATTTCATTTAGGTAGCGGGCTAGGCCGCCGATTGTCGGAGCGTATGAACGACCGTTGTCGTTAACCACAATGACCAACTTGCGATCGTTGTCATCGGTGATGTTGTTCAGCGCTTCCCAGGCCATTCCACCGGTAAGGGCTCCATCGCCAATTACCGCGACGACATAACGGTCCTCTTGCTTGGTTAGTTTGAACGCCTTGGCGATACCGTCGGCCCATGAGAGTGACGAGGACGCGTGCGAGCTTTCAACGACATCGTGAACAGATTCTGAGCGCTGTGGGTATCCCGCCAGGCCACCCTTCTGACGAAGTCGACTGAAGTCTTGGCGGCCGGTGAGTAACTTGTGAACGTAACTCTGGTGGCCAGTGTCGAAGATTATTGGATCGTTTGGAGAATCAAATACGCGGTGGATCGCAACGGTTGTCTCGACCACTCCTAAGTTTGGGCCGAGGTGACCACCGGTCGCTGCAACACCTGTGATCAAATGAGCGCGGATGTCACGACAGAGCTCTCTCAATTCGTCTGCGTTTAGCGCGTCAAGGTCTCTAGGACCGGCAATCTTCTCAAGCAAACTCACGATGACCTAAACCCACCCCTCGAGATTGTTTATTCCTCTAGGCAACAAGGCTACGCAAAACGTACTGGAGAATGCCACCGTTACGGAAGTAATCAGCTTCACCCGGGGTATCTATGCGAACAACAGCATCGAACTCAACAACCGGCTTGCCCGGAGCAGAGTGTGCTGTTGGCTTAGCAACCACGCGAACTGTCTTCGGCGTGACACCGTTGTTCAATTCGGTCACACCGATGAAGTCGAACTCTTCGG
>JAURIU010000040.1 GCA_030832605.1 Rhodoluna sp.
AATCACCAACTCGCTTGCCTCGAAAGAACGAACCCTAAAGGTCAAGGTTGACCGAATGGCGGCCGCTCGCCTGGGTCTAACCGAGGTTGCCGTTGGTGGCCTTGTATCTGCTCAAATGCGACCATCGAGCATCGGCAACCTAAACGTTGACGGTAACTCGACCCCGATTTACGTTGTGAAGACGAACATCCCCGACACCGTTTCAGAGGTTCGTGCGATTCGTATTCCAACCGCAACGGGCACTGTGTCGCTTGACTCGATCGCCGACATTTACCTAACCAAGGTTCCGGTTTCGATCACGAGCGAAAAGGGCGACCGCACCGCAAAGGTGTCGCTAACCCCTGACAGCGACAACCTGGGAGCATTAGCTACCGAGGTTGACAAGCGTCTAGGCGAGGCCAAGTTGCCGCTAGGCGTGACCGCATCTGTTGGTGGTGTAACCGCATCGCAGGCTGAATCGTTCGGTCAGTTGGGTCTAGCACTTCTAGCCGCAATCGCCATCGTGTTCATCGTTATGGTGGCAACGTTCTCGAGCATCCGCCAGCCACTGGTGTTGCTGATCTCGATTCCATTCGCTGCAACCGGTGCTCTCGGCTTTTTGCTGCTAACTGACACTCCACTGGGCGTCTCGGCGCTTATCGGTATGTTGTTGCTGGTCGGTATCGTGGTCACCAACGCGATTGTGTTGATCGACCTGATCAACCAGTACCGCAAGCAGGGTCGCCCGATTCAAGAGGCAATCATGGATGGCGCGCGCCAACGCTTGCGTCCGATTCTGATGACCGCGCTAGCGACCATCTTCGCGCTGACTCCGATGGCACTCGGCATCACCGGTGGTGGCGGATTCATCTCGCAGCCGCTAGCAATCGTGGTTATCGGTGGACTGTTCTCGTCGACCGTGCTAACGCTGGTTATTGTTCCTGTGCTCTACTGGCTCACCGAGGGTGGCAAGGAGCGCAAGGTTATCAAGACCGAGAAGCGCGCGGCTCGCAAGGCCGCAAAGGCAAGCAGAGCATCCGAGCAGGTAGCAACCGCCTAACGGTCGGGCTGCACCTGTTTCAGGGCTAAAATTGGGAGGTCTCCGATAAGTGTCGGAGGCCTCCCCTAGTTTTTGGTATGTGATTTCTATTTCTGAAAACCTCGTCTGGATCGACTGCGAGATGACCGGCCTCGACGCCGATAAAGACTGCCTTGTCGAGATCGCCGTGGTCATCACCGACTCCGAACTCAACGTGGTCGATGAGGGCATCGACCTCGTCATCAAGCCTCGCCAAGACTCTCTTGCCAACATGGGTGACTTCGTGCGCAACATGCACACCGAGTCGGGCCTAATCAACGAGTTTGAAAATGGTCTCGAGCTAGAAGACGCCGAGCGAATCGTGCTCGAATACATTCAGCGCTTCGTGCCAGAGGCAAAAGACGCACCGCTTGCCGGCAATACCATCGGCACAGACCGCCTTTTCATTGCCAAATACATGCCGAAAGTGGATGCTCACCTGCACTACCGCTCAATCGACGTTTCTTCGATCAAAGAGTTGAGCCGTCGCTGGTATCCGCGCGTTTACTTTCAGATGCCAAAGAAAGACGGAGGGCACCGAGCCCTGGCTGACATTCTTGATTCGATTCGTGAACTTCGCTACTACCGCGAGACAGTTTTTGTCGAAACGCCTGGGCCTTCATCGGCTGAAGCGCAGTTGGCAGCCGAAAAAGTCTCACAGGAGAAACCGAACTAACTGATAGACTCTAGAGGTTGCTTCGGCATCATGGTGGGTATAGCTCAGCTGGTAGAGCGCCTGGTTGTGGTCCAGGAAGTCGCGGGTTCAAGTCCCGTTACTCACCCCAAGAATTGAAAAACCCCGCAGATCTTTCGGTCGGCGGGGTTTTTACTTTATCTAGCGCTTATTGAGCGTTGGCTCGCTCGATCAGAAGTTCACGAACTCGGGCAGCATCTGCTTGACCCTTCATGGCCTTCATTACGGCACCAATAACGGCACCAGCGGCTTGCATGCGACCTTCGCGAATGGCATCGATCACGTCGGGCTGAGTGGCCAAGGCTTCATCGATGGCAGCCAGGAGGGCACCGTCATCCGAGACGACTTCAAGACCCTTAGCCGAGACGATCTCAGCTGGTGAACCTTCGCCGGCCAACACCGCGGCAAGCACCTCGCGACCGATGCGGTCGTTGATCTTGCCAGCTTCGACTAGCGAAGCCAGTTCAGCAATCTGAGCAGGCGTCACGTTTAGGTCGGCGACATCCTTCTCTTCAGAGTTGGCCACACGTGCAACCTCACCTGTCCACCACTTGCGGGCAGCCTGAGGCTTAGCGCCAGCAGCAACGGTTTCTTCGATCTGGTCGAGAAGGCCGCTGTTCACGACATCGCGGAACTCGAGCTCACTAAAGCCCCACTCCCCTGCCAAACGCTTGCGGCGGTCGGCTGGGTTCTCAGGAAGAGTTGCGCGAATCGACTCGATGAGCTCGTGCGATGGCTGAACCGGCACCAGGTCTGGCTCAGGAAAATAACGGTAGTCATCGGCGTCAGACTTTGGGCGACCACTGCTGGTGATGCCGCGGTCTTCGTGCCAGTGACGAGTCTCTTGGGTGATGCTGCCACCACCGGCAAGAATGTGCGCTTGGCGCTGAATCTCGTAACGAACCGCACGCTCAATCGAACGAAGCGAATTCACGTTCTTGGTTTCGGTGCGTGTGCCCAACTTCTCGGCTCCGTGACGGCGAAGCGACACGTTTGCGTCGCAACGCACGTTACCGCGCTCCATGCGAGCTTCAGAAACGCCAAGAGCTTTAACAATTTCACGGATGCTGCGCACATACGCTGCCGCCAACTCAGGTGCCTCTGCCCCTGCCCCAAGCACCGGCTTGGTGACGATTTCGACCAGCGGAACACCGGCACGGTTGTAGTCAACTAGCGAATACTCGGCACCGTGGATGCGACCGGTGTTTCCACCGACGTGAGTCAGCTTGCCGGCATCCTCTTCCATGTGAGCGCGCTCGATGGCGACGGTGAAGACGTTGCCGCTCGGAACCTCGATGTCGATGGTTCCTTCGAACGCAATCGGCTCGTCATACTGCGAGGTTTGAAAGTTCTTGGCCAGGTCTGGATAGAAGTAGTTCTTGCGCGAGAAGCGGCCGTTAGGCGCAATCGAGCATCCGAGTGAAAGACCGATGGCAATCGACGATTCGACGGCGCGACGGTTCACTGCTGGCAACGAACCTGGAAGGCCGATGCAGATCGGGCACACGTTGGTGTTTGGCTCGTCACCGAAGTCGTTGCGGCAACCGCAGAACATCTTGGTCTTGGTGTTCAACTCAACGTGAACCTCTAGACCGATGACAACTTCAAACTGCTCGAGCGCTTGCTCGTAGTTCATGAGTTCAGCTTTGGCCACGGTTATGCACCAACTTTCAACTCTGGAGCGAAATCAATCATTCGCTTGCCCCAAACCTCTTCGTGCCAAGCCTCGAGTGCCGCGCCAACCTTGTATAGGCGTGCGTCTTCGCGGGCCGGTGCAAGAATCTGCAAACCGCTCGGTAGGCCATCTTCGTCGGCGAGGCCGTTTGGAATCGACATGCCTGGAATGCCGGCAAGGTTGGCCGGAATGGTGGCGATGTCGTTTAGGTACATGGCCAGTGGGTCGTCGATCTTTTCGCCGAACTTGAACGCGGTGGTCGGAGCGGTTGGCGAAACCAGCACGTCTGCCTTTGCGAAAGCTGCTGCTAGATCACGCTGGATGAGCGTGCGAACCTTCTGCGCACTGCCGTAGTAAGCGTCGTAGTAACCGCTTGACAGAGCGTAGGTGCCCAAGATGATGCGGCGCTTGACCTCTGGGCCAAAGCCGGCCTCTCGGGTCGCGGCCATGACGCGCTCGATGGTCGGGTTGCCTTCTGGGGTAACGCGCAGACCGAAACGAACGCTGTCGAACTTGGCAAGGTTGCTAGATGCTTCGGCCGGCAAGATCAGGTAGTAGGCGGCGATGGCGTATTCGAACGATGGGCAGTCGACCTCAACGATTTCGGCACCATTCTTGGCAAGCAGCGCGAGGCTGTCGTCGAAGCGGGCCTGAACGCCAGGTTGAAAACCTGCGCCGGTGAGTTGCTTGATAACGCCGATGCGCATTCCGGCGACCGAGCGGTTTGCAGCAGCCTCAGCCATCGAGCCGAGCGACTCAGGAAGCGAAGTGCTGTCGTGTGGGTCGTGGCCTGCGATAACGTCTTGAAGCAATGCGGCATCGAGCACGTTGCGGCTTACTGGGCCGATCTGGTCGAGCGATGAAGCAAGTGCAATGAGGCCGTAGCGAGAAACTGCGCCGTATGTTGGCTTGGTTCCCACGGTTCCGGTAACGGCACCAGGGAATCGAATCGAGCCACCGGTGTCGCTACCGATGGCTAGCGGGGCGGTAAAACCTGCAACTGCCGACGATGAGCCACCGCCAGAACCACCAGGAATGCGGTCGGTGTCCCACGGGTTGCGGCTTGGGCCGTATGCCGAGAACTCGGTCGAAGAACCCATGGCAAATTCATCCAAGTTGGTCTTGCCCAAAATCGGCATAAGTTCATTGCGAAGCTTGGTGACGACGGTGGCGTCGTACTGTGGCACCCAACCCTCGAGAATCTTCGAGCCCGCGGTGGTTGGTGCGTCGGTGGTGGTGAGGTTGTCTTTAACTGCGATTGGCAAACCCGCCAACTTCGGTAGCGACTCACCAGCGGCACGGCGACGGTCTACGTCGGACGCGACCTTGAGCGCAGCATCCGCTGTGACATGCAGGTAAGAGTTCAAGGTGCCGTTTACGGCAGCGATGCGGTCAAGATGCGCCTGAGTTACCTCAACCGACGAAACCTCGCCAGAGGCCATGAGCGAAACGAGTTCGGACGCGTTCTTTTTGATCAGTTCAGACATGGTCTACTCCTCGTCCAAGATGGCTGCAACGCGGAATCGGCCCTGATCGCTGTCGGCAGCGCCAGAAAGCGCCTGCTCTTGGGTCAGCGAAGGCTCTACGATGTCTTCGCGAAACACGTTTGCCATTGGAATCGGGTGGCTAGTGGCCGGCACATCGCCCTCGACGGCCTTGTTTACGGTCGCGACAGAATCGACAATCACGGCCAACTGAGCTGCCAAGCGCTCTGCCTCATCGTCGGTGACTTGGATGCGCGCCAAACTGGCCAAGTGGCGCACCAGGTCGGGGGTAAGTTCAGACATAAATAGCTTTCGAGTTGATGCGAGAAGGGCTTGCCTCAAGTCTACCGAAGCCCCTTTGGCTACGGGCTCAAACAGCCTGTTCCAATGTTCTCAAATAGGTATAAACTCGTAAGTCGGCAACAAACAGCCACTTAGGCTGTGATTTTGGGTGTTGAACCCCACGCAAGTCAAGCCTGCTAGGAGTTTTAGAGCGATGGATATTGAGGACTTCTCAACAGAAATGCGCGGCTACAAAAAAGACGAGGTTGACCGCGTCTTGGGTGAACTGCGCGCTGAGCTTGAGCACGTTCGCGAGTACAACTTCAACGCCGCCTCTGAACTCGACACTCTTCGCGCCGAAGTTGCCGCGCTAAAGAAGAAGAAAGATTCCGCTCCCGGCTACGCCGAACTCGGTGCACAGTTTGAGCAAACCTTGCGTCTTGCCGAAGAACAAGCCAAGAAAATGGCCACGGATGCTGCGCAAGATGCCATCCGCGTTCGCGAAACCGCCAAGGCCGAAAGCGAACAACTGAGCCGCAAGGCTCAGCAAAAAGCTGATGCAATCATGGCCGAAGCCGAAGCAAAACTTGCCGAGGCAAAGATTCAGGCCGAAAGTCTAAGCTCTGAAATCTTGCAGAGTGCCAAGGCAAAAGAGTCTGAAGCCGCCGAGAAGATCGCAACCGCAGCACGCGAGGCGTCAGCGATTAAGTCTGAAGGTGAGCGCTATGCCGCTGAACTGCGCGCACAGGTGCACCGTGAAACCGAAGAGGCACGCGCCTTAGCAACCGAGCTCGCCCAACGCACCGCGCAGGCACGTGTCGAGCTTGAAGCTGAGCTGAAGACCCGTCGCGACGAGACTGAGCAAGAAGCGCTGGCGCTTTACCAGAAGGCCGTTGCGCAGGCTCAAGAAACCACCGACGAAGCACAGCGCAACTTTGCTGAGGCATCGGCTCGAGCCACTGAGATTTTGAGTGAAGCCGACAGACTCAACCGCGAGGCGAATCAAAACTCCGCCGCCATGGCTGACGAGGCAACTCGAACCGCGACCAACACCATCAACCAGGCTCGTCGCCGCGCCGAAGCTCTCACCAAAAAGGCTGAATCAATCGCGAACCACGCAATCAAAGAGTCTGAAGATCGTCTAGTGCGCATGCGCGCAGAGCGTATCGAGATTGATGAATTCTTGAACCAGCTGCGCAACCTTATGTCCACCGAGGCTATGGTTGCCGACGCAGAAAACGCTGCTCAGACCGACGACTAGTTTTAGTTTTCTTGAAGCCTCTGCTTAAAAGCGGCTTCGTCAATTACTTCCACGCCTAACGCTTCTGCCTTCGCAAGCTTCGAGCCGGCCGAGGCACCCGCTACGACAAAGGCGGTGTTTTTCGAAACGCTTGATGCGGCTTTGCCCCCTCGTTCCACGATGGCCTCTTCGGCCTGCTCGCGAGTGAATTCCAAGAGCGTTCCGGTGACGACAATGCTCAGGCCCTTGAACGGTCCCTCATTGCCCGATGCCGCCCCAGGCCCTGGGTGGTCAGCAATAGAAAGCTGGACTCCTGCATCAGCCCAACTGGTGAGGATATCTCTATGCCAAGCAACCTGGTGCCACTCGAGGATGCTCGCTGCCAGAGTTGGGCCCACGCCATCTACGGCAGAGAGTTCTGCCTCAGAGGCTTTGAAAATGTTTTCGAGTGAACCAAAATGAGCGCTTAAGCTTCGTGCAGCAACCGGACCAACGTGTCGAATCGACAGTGCAACCAAGAATCTCCAAAGTGGCCTGGTTTTCACCTCGTCTAGATTTCGAATGAGTTTTAGTGCAACTTCAGCCGGTGAGCCGTCTTTCTTTCTAAAGAAATCGACAACCTTTGGTTTTCCATCACTGTCAATCTTTGGCAAACCGGTGTCTGGGTCTAACACCAGCGACTTGATCGGAAGCAAATCTTCGAGAGTTAGGCTGAAAAGATCGGCCTCACTTTGAACCGGTGCAACGCTTGGCTCTATCGGTTGTGTCAGTGCTACCGCCGCCACATAGCCGAGCGCTTCGATGTCTAACACCCCACGGCTGCCGAGATACGCTACGCGCTCGCGAAGTTGAGCCCTGCATCCTTGCGAATTCAAACAACGAAGGTCAACATCACCCTCGGATGCTGGCACCAACGGGCTTCCGCATTCGGGACAGTTCGACGGCATCACAAACTCGCGTTCGCTACCATCACGAAGTTCGACAACTGGGCCGAGAATCTCGGGAATGACGTCTCCGGCTTTGCGAAGCACCACCGTGTCGCCGAGTAGAACGCCCTTGGCCTTAACAACGTCTTGATTGTGCAAGGTAGCAAACTCGACGACACTGCCGGCCACCTTGACGGGCTCGAGAACGGCGTATGGCGTGGCACGCCCCGTGCGGCCGATGCCGATGCGAATGTCGAGCAACTTGGTGTTGACCTGCTCGGGCGGGTATTTGTATGCGATCGCCCAACGCGGCGCTCTAGAGGTATAACCAAGCTCAGATTGCTCGGCAAGCGAATCGACCTTGACCACAACGCCGTCGATTTCGTGCTCGAGTTTGTGGCGCTGTTCGCCGAACTTAGCGATGTAGGCCTGAACCTCGGATGCACTGCTCAATACCTCGAAACGGCTCGAGACCGGCAGCCCCCAGCCGGCCAAAATGCCGTAAAGCTCACTCTGATTGGATACCGGGGCCTGGCCCCAAGCCCCAACACCGTGCACCAGCATGCGAAGCGGTCGGGTTGCCGTGACCGCAGGGTCTTTTTGCCTCAGCGAACCCGAAGCCGAGTTGCGCGGGTTAGCGAACGGTGCCTTGCCGTCGGCGAGAAGCGATTCGTTGAGCTTGGCAAAGTCTTCGAGACCGAAGAAAATTTCACCGCGCACTTCGACGACCTCTGGCCAGCCAGAGCCCTCGAGACGACGCGGAATGCTCTTGATGGTTAGAACGTTTGCCGTGACATCCTCGCCCACCACGCCATCGCCGCGCGTGGCGGCAGAGACTAGAACGCCGCGCTCGTAACGCAGGTTGATGGCCAAGCCGTCGATCTTCAGTTCACAGAGAAAACGCGATGCTCCGGTTTTGCCCATCCAGGCATCAAGTTCTTCGACCGAGAAGGCGTTGTCAAGGCTCATCATGCGCTCGAGGTGTTCGATTGGCGCAAAGGCCACGTTTGCCGAACCGCCAACCGTTTGGGTTGGGCTATCTCCGGTGATCAAATCGGGGTTCTCGCGCTCGAGACGCTCTAGTTCGAGCATCAAGGCGTCATAGTCGGCATCGCTGATTAGAACGGTGTTGCCCTCGTAGTAGGCGCGTCGATGGGCGTTGATTTGGTCGACTAACTCGTTTACTCGTCGAGCGGCGGCCTCGTGAAGCAAATCGCCCACGGCTAAGCCTCGACCTCGGCGAGCGCGCTCACCGTGCGGTCGATCGTGGTTTGGCCGAGAACTCGAGTGCCAACGTAGAGCACCGCGGTCTGCCCCGGTGATACACCAATTAGCGGTTCATGGAGCTTCATAACCAGTTCACCGTCTTGCACCGCGGCTTTGCAAGGCACCGCTTCACCATGGGCTCGAACCTGCACGTGCGCTTCAAACCACTCGGATGGCTCGGCCGGAGCCGCTCCACACCAGGTGTATTTAGAACCGACCATTTCGGCGATCGCTAGAGCCTCTTGCGGGCCGACAACGACGGTATTCGTCTTCGGGCGAATTTCTAGAACGTAACGTGGTTTGCCATCAGCAGTAGGTCGACCGATGTTGAGGCCCTTGCGTTGACCAACGGTGAAACCGTGAGCGCCTTCGTGCGCACCGAGCACATTTCCAGAGCGGTCGACAATCTGGCCGTTTTCTTTACCGAGCTTGTCTGCTATCCAATCTTGGGTGTCACCCTCTGGAATGAAGCAAATGTCGTATGAGTCTGGCTTTTGGGCAACCGCTAGCCCTCGCTGTTCTGCTTCGGCGCGAACTAAGGCCTTCGAAGCCATCGCACCAAGTGGAAACATTGAGTGCTTTAGCTGCTCCTCGGTGAGCACACCCAGAACATAAGACTGATCTTTTGCCATAGCCGCACTGCGGTGCAGTTCTAATCCTTCAGGGCCGTCTACCAGCGACGCGTAGTGACCGGTGCAAACCGCATCGAAGCCAAGTGCGAGAGCCTTCTCAAGCAGCGCCGCGAACTTGATTCGCTCATTGCAACGCATGCAGGGGTTCGGTGTGCGACCAGCCTGATATTCGGCAATGAAGTCATCGACCACATCAAGCTTGAAACGCTCGCTGAAATCCCAGACGTAATAAGGAATGCCGAGAATGTTGGCGGCACGCTGGGCATCCATGCTGTCTTCGATGGTGCAGCATCCGCGTGAACCGGTGCGAAGCGTGCCTGGCATGCGTGACAGCGCGAGGTGAACACCGACTACTTCGTGACCCGCCTCTACGGCGCGTGCAGCAGCAACGGCGCTATCGACGCCACCTGACATTGCTGCTAAAACCTTCACCCTTCAATCCTACGAAGTGGTGTAGCCCGCCCTGCGCGCTCCGGCATGTGCCGCGGGTAGCGCGTCTAGAAACTTTTGAACATCTTCGGCGGTGTTTGATGACCCCAGAGTCACGCGAATGCATCCCGAAGCCTCAGCCTCATCGCGCCCCATAGTCAGCAAAACGTGTGAAGCCGCCGTTACACCAGCCTGACAGGCTGAGCCGTTCGAAACACAAACGCCCGCCTGGTCGAGCAAAAAGAGCAGCGAATCGCCCGAGCATCCGGGAAATGTGAAGTGAGCGTTGTCAGGCAGCCCTGGCGCTTCTCCCCTACTGAACCGAGCATCTGGTACGAGCTGCATAACGCCACGGATGACCTGATCGCGAAGTTCACT
>JAURIU010000041.1 GCA_030832605.1 Rhodoluna sp.
ACTCTTTGCCTGCCAAAATAACTAATGGTGTTCCTGCACTTTGATAAGCAACTGATGCTTCATAAATAGTTGATTGAGAGCCATCGGTTGCAAAGTTACGAGTAAATCCGCCCTCAACGCCATCGAGCAGAAGATTCTTTAGGCGGATGTTCGCGAAGGTTCCACGAATCATGACCTCGTGGTTTCCGCGGCGTGATCCATAGGAGTTGAAGTCACTGCGGGCGACACCGTGTTCGGTGAGGTACTTGCCTGCCGGCGAGTCAACTTTGATCGAACCGGCTGGGCTGATGTGGTCGGTGGTTACCGAGTCGCCCAGAAGAGCTAGCACTCTCGCGCCACTAATGTCGGTGACATCACTAGGCTCGCGCTTCATGCCTTCGAAATAGGGTGGTCGTCGAACATAGGTTGATTTCTCGTCCCAGTCAAAGGTTGCTCCAGTTGGCGTTGGAAGCGACTTCCAGCGAGAGTCACCATCAAAGACGCCGGCGTACTGAGTCTTGAACATTTCGGAATTGATCGACTCGTCAATGGTCTTCTGAACTTCTTCAGGAGTCGGCCAAATGTCGGCTAGGAAAACATCGCTACCCTGTGCATCTTGCCCAAGCGCTTGGGTTTCGAAATCGAAATCCATTGTTCCAGCAAGCGCATAGGCGATGACTAGTGGTGGTGACGCAAGGTAGTTCATCTTCACGTCTGGGTTGATGCGACCTTCGAAGTTGCGGTTACCCGACAGAACCGCGGTGACAGCTAGGTCATTGCGGTTGATGGCTTCGCTAATTGCGTCATCTAGTGGACCTGAGTTACCGATGCAGGTGGTGCAACCATAACCAACGAGATTGAAGCCGAGAGCATTTAGCGAATCGGTGAGGCCAGCCTTTTCGTAGTATTCCGTGACAACCTTCGAGCCAGGAGCCAGCGAGGTTTTCACCCAAGGCTTTGCCTTCAGGCCCTTGGCAACTGCCTTTTGCGCCAGAAGACCGGCCGCCAGCATTACCGAGGGGTTGCTGGTGTTGGTGCAAGAGGTGATCGATGCGATCGATACGATTCCGTTGTCGATGTCGAAGTCGGCACCCTTTACATCGGTGTGGTTAGAGGCTTTGTCGGTGTAGGAAGGTAGAACCTCGTGGAACTTTTGCTTGGCCTGCGAAAGTTCAATTCGATCCTGTGGTCGCTTTGGTCCTGCGATCGAAGGAACAACGGTCGAGAGATCGAGCTCGAGATACTCGCTAAAAGTTGGCTCGATCGAAGGATCGTGCCACAGGCCTTGAGCCTTGGTGTAGGCCTCGACCAAGTCGATCTGATCTTGACTGCGGCCGGTGATTCTTAGGTAGTCGAGAGTTACGTCATCGATCGGGAAAATCGCTACGGTTGAGCCAAATTCAGGGCTCATGTTTCCGATAGTTGCTCGGTTGGCGAGTGGAACAGAACCAACGCCAGCACCGTAGAATTCAACGAATTTACCAACCACTCCGTGCTTGCGAAGCATTTCGGTGATGGTGAGAACGACGTCGGTTGCCGTCGCGCCAGTTGGAATCTTGCCCGTGAGTTTGAAGCCGACGACCTTCGGAATAAGCATCGACACCGGTTGACCAAGCATGGCCGCCTCGGCTTCGATACCCCCGACTCCCCAGCCAAGAATTCCAAGACCGTTGACCATTGTGGTGTGTGAGTCTGTGCCAACGCAGGAGTCTGGGTAGGCCTGGAGAACACCATCGACCTCGCGGGTCATGACGGTTCTAGCCAAATATTCGATGTTTACCTGGTGCACGATTCCTGTGCCGGGAGGTACTACCTTGAAGTCGTCAAACGCGGTTTGACCCCATCTCAAGAACTGGTAACGTTCCCCGTTGCGCTCATATTCAAGCTCGACGTTCTTTTCAAAAGCGTCGGCTCGACCAGCCACATCAATCACCACCGAGTGGTCGATTACCATCTCAGCAGGAGCTAGTGGATTGATCTTTTTTGGGTCGCCACCTAGGGCGGCAACGGCCTCTCGCATTGTTGCTAGGTCGACAATGCAAGGTACGCCAGTGAAGTCCTGCATGATCACGCGTGCAGGTGTGAATTGAATCTCGGTATCTGGCTCGGCATTCGGGTTCCAGTTGACCAAAGCCTCGATGTGAGCCGCGGTGATGTTAGAGCCGTCTTCGGTGCGCAGTAGGTTCTCTAGAAGAATTTTCAAGCTAAAGGGAAGATTTGCACCGCCAGCACTCGACAACTTGAAATACCGGTAGGTTTTTCCGCCGACAACCAGATAGTCGGCCGAAGAGAAACTGTTCACCTTAGACAAGAAAGGCTCCTTCGCATACAGAACCTTTCAAAAATACCACTAACGAGAGGTTTGAATGGTTGGCTTGAGCATTAACCAACTCAAGAAAATCCAGAGAGCGAAGGCTGGCAACCCGATTGCAGATTTGACGATGCCCAGCCAAGCAGCTTCGTTCGCAAAATACAACGGAAGTTGAGCTGCCAGTCGCATGATGAAAAGACCAGACCAGAAAACTGTGACTCGAGTAGACACGGCCAGCAATCTGCGGTCAGAACGCCAGTCTGGGGCGATCGCCTCGAAAGTAGCTAGCAAATAGCCGATTGCAGGTCGTCGGAGAGCGGCTGACCGAAGCAGTCCAGTTGCCCCCACGGCATTGGTTATGATCCCGGGTAGAAAGAAATTTTTGGCGCTTTCGGCATCATTGCCGCCACTGGTTGCCAAAAAAGCGGCGAAGGCGATACCGATGACCGAAGCGATGGCGTTCATGACGGGTTTTTTGCGAATGACTTGCACCACGCCCAAAATCAGAGCGAGACTCAGCGCCACCACTGCTGAAAGCCAGGCATTAGTCCAGATTCCGAATGTCACCGAGAATGCAACCGGTGGAATCGCGGATTCAATGAGCCCGAAGACTCCCCCGATGCTGCGAAGCATTGACGCCGGCGTAACCACATACTCGCCGTCTTCTCCCTTGGTAAGACCGAGCCAGCGTTCACCGGCCGAAGCACTCACTGTGGTCTCGCTGGCGGTGCAATGTTGCCTGGCGGCATTGTGAGTGGAACTAATTCGCGCGGAGGAAGCGCTTCGGCACCTCGGTCAACGATGATGGAGCGGAATATGCGTTCAATTTCAGCCTGCTCGGTTAGGTTGGTGAGCGCCAGACCAGTGATTGAACCCCTAAGCAGCCAGCGTGGGCCATCAACACCAACGAACCGAATCTGTTGCAGCTCGTTTTCGCCAGCTTGATTGGGAACTTGCATAGTCACCAATAGTTCGCACCCAAAGTTTCCGATTACCGAATCAACCTGAGCTTTCTGAGACTCGAGAGATGAAGTCAGCACTTCGAGCACCTCTTGCCACACTGCGTTGTTTTTGGGAGCGGAGAAAAGCGAAACCTGCAACATTGAACCTTGAGTTTGCAAGGTCAACGCGACAAGTCGACGAGTATCTTCTTCGAGCTCCACTTTGATCGATAGGTTTCGATTGACGTTGGGCAGCTTTATTGCGCCAAAGTCGATTAGGTTATCCAATTTTGCGACTTCGGAAAGGTCGAATGGACCCAACTCTGAGCGTTTAACAATCTCGCTGTACATCTACTTTCTTCCGCTCGATCCATAGCCAGACTCGCCACGGTCTGACTGCGGGAGTTTCCCGACTCGAACAAAGTCAGCCTTAGCAACTTGTTGAATGAGCAACTGGGCGATCCGGTCGCCAAGACTGATGTGAAAATCCTCCTTGGAGGAGTTGAACAAAGTAACCATAATTTCTCCGCGGTAGCCGGCGTCGATGGTTCCGGGGCTGTTCAGCACCGTTATGCCATGGTTTAGCGCCAAACCAGAACGCGGATGCACGAGGCCGACGTAGCCGCCTGGAAGGGCAAGCGAGCATCCGGTCTTGACTAAAACTCGATCGCCAGCCGGCACTACGGCATCGTGTGAGGCCCTCAAATCTGCGCCTGCGTCGCCGGGTTTGGCATAGATAGGAACCATTGATTCGTCGCAGACGATTAGCACTGGAACGGTTTCGGTCATGTGTAGAGCGTAATCTAAAGTCATGACCGCTGAACAAAAAGCCCGAGGCCATGCGTTTTCAACGAGGGTGTTTCCATCATTATTAGCGCTCCTACCGATAACTCTGGTGGCGCCGAGTGTCGCTTTGGTGGTACTTCCGTTTATGAGTGACATCGTCGCGTTGATTATTGGACTCACAGTTGCAATTGCGATATTGGTCGCAGTGCTCGCGAACTCTCCCGTTGTTTCGGTCTCGAGCGGAGAAGAGCCACAGCTACAGGTTGGCCGTGCAAAGATTCCACTCAGATTGATTCAAAACGCCGAAATCGTTGCCGGAAAGCAGTTGAGGTTTGAAAAGGGTCCGGGTTTGAAGGCCAACGCGTATTTCGTGAAC
Source organism: Rhodoluna sp. (assembly GCA_030832605.1). Lineage (GTDB taxonomy): Bacteria > Actinomycetota > Actinomycetes > Actinomycetales > Microbacteriaceae > Rhodoluna. Next base: position 4,394 of record JAURIU010000041.1, read on the forward strand.
CAGGCAGGCTCTAAAGCGTTTGTAAAGGTCACAATCGCCGATAAAAACGATCCGACGCCTTACTGGCTGTTTGCGTGCAATAAACCCGAGGACTTAGTAGTCGCACTCGGTGCAAACCGGTAGGCTCTTCTTCTTTCGCGCCAGAAGGCTGTGGTGTTTCACGATAAAACACTCGCTACAGGTGAATTCGTCGTCTTGCGGAGGCAGAACAACAACCTCTAGGTCTTCAGAAATGACCTCGTGGCCCAAGATTCCTTCGCCGTGTTCTGAGTCATCGATGTCTGGAGACGCAGCGATTTTTTCGGGGATGCGCTCCTTGATTGCCTCTAGCGATTCAGCGTCGTCGTCCGACTTTCGTGGGGCGTCGTAATCGGTGGCCATCGAAAAAACCTTTCTTGAGCGTTTGTTAAGGCGCGCATAGTCTCACCGATTTATTCGTGAAAAGCAACAACAACACGCCTCGTTGGCAAAAAACCAGAAAATACTCAGAAAACTTCCCAAACGGCACACCGCTTTTGTTACATGGCATAACAAGAACATGCTGACAAACTAAAGCCAAGGTTTGGAGGTTGTTTTGAGCGACTTACGGTTGATCGGTTCAGAGGACGGGTACGTCCTGTTTGAATCCCTGGACGGAACCAAGCATCGCGCCATGGCAGATGATGCATTGAAAAGCGCGCTGAGAAAGGCCTCTGCGCAAGACACGAGTAGCTACGTCTCTCCGAGGGAGATCCAAGAGCGAATTCGCAACGGCGAATCTGTAGCCCAAATCTGTGAAGACACCGCTTCTCCCGAAGAATACGTTACGAAGTTTGCAAAGCCCGTGGTCGATGAACTTGAGCACATGATTGAGTCGGCAAAGGCTGTGAGGTTGATTGTGCCTGGCGATCGATTCAACGATGAGGGTCAGATAGAGTTTGGCACTCTAATCTCAACAAGATTAGAACAAGCTAACGCCGTGGACGTCGTCTGGTCAGTGAGGCGAGCCGGTGCCACGACCTGGGACGTCACAGTCGCCTATACGATCGGTACGAATTCCGGTTTAGCGCTTTGGGCCTTCGACCCGCGAAAGGTTCTACTAACACCTGAGAACGAAGCCGCATCAGGTCTTTCGACGGTCGAGGGTGCTTCAGGCCCGATATCTAAGGTGCGTGTCATTGCTGACACACCGGCGGCCTTCAGAAAAGTAGAGGCATCAGAACCAACCATCGCCAAGGCGAGCAAGGTAGAGGCAGCTGAAAGCGAACCGGTGGCAACCATTGAGTCGCTCGATGACCTTAGAAAGAAACGCGAAGCGGCCAAGGCCGCAGAAGAGGCGCAGGCGCAAGCTACTGTCGAAGAGCCAAAGGTAATCGAAGATGTTTTCCAGCCCGAAGAAGAGGCTGATGAAGTTATCGTCGAGGATGACATTCCTTTAGAAAGCGAAGCTGAACTAGGGATCGACGAATCCCCCGAGGTTGTCTTCGATGACGGTATTGCCGAAGAGGTTATGGCTGAAGAGGCGAACGATGCTGAATCTGATTCAGAGCCAGAGACTCCAACTGAAGAAGTGACTGCGCCAGAGATAAAGATTCAAGAACCTTCTGGCGAGCAGCCAGCAAAGAAGCCAAGAGCTTCGATGCCTTCATGGGATCAGATCGTTTTTGGAACCAAGTCTGAGGACTAGTTCAGGCGAATCAGCGGAACCTGAGTTTCAGCATCCGTGATCGAACCGTGATGACCCTTCATTAACAACGATCGGGGCTTGCAGGTTCGGCGGTCATAAAGCGTGATGGCGGCCCTTGCAAGCAAAACAATGTCAGGCTGTTTTTCATTTTGCAACCCAGTTGCAACCCATCCCGACGTCTCTAGCTCTTGCCAGGAGGCGCACCAGGCCACACCCTCTAACTCGATTGCGAGTTTCTCTCGCAGGCTAGCGAGTTGAAGGTCAGTGGTGTTTTGATCTTGAGAAACATAGATGAGTGATGAACGGGTGTCTCCACCTGCGATGAAATCAATCGAGGCAAGAGAATCTAAAGTCTCGAGATAGATTTGTCCATCCGTGTCAACATTCACCATTCCGTGATCTGCAGTAAGCAGAGCGATTGAACGCTTGAGATTGAACAGGTGTCGAACGGCACCATCAATCTCTTCTAAGACAGACAACCACTCTGGGCTGCCAGCGCCAACCCGGTGGCCCACTTGATCGAGCTCGGGAACGTAGAGGTAAACCACACCCCCATCGCGTTCTGCAATCTCGGCGGCCATCTGGAATCGGTCTGCAATTTCGTCAGCGCCATGAAAAAAGCCAGCCGGCAAGGTCAGGGAGGTGAATCCCGTGTTTCTGTAGATGCTTGGACTGACAACAGTGATTGCGTATGTTTCGCTGAGGGTTGGATAGGTCTTGTACATTGACGGGTCATTGCCATCGACCTCCCAACCGGATAAAAGATTGTGCAACTCGGTTCGATCCGGGTTTGGAACGTTGTAGCCGATTAAGCCGTGCCGAGCCGACCTGAGGCCAGTTGTGATACCAGTGAGACTGACTACCGTCGTGCTAGGAAACTCACATCGAACAGTGTTTTTTTGATTGCGCCAAGACCTGCCGATGTTCGGGGCGTGACCGAGATGTGCCTCTAGGTTGTGACTACCGAGACCGTCGATTACAAGAACGACGTAACCGCGGGATTTCTCAAACTTCAGAGCGTTGACCGGCTTTGTATTGGTTGAAGCCGTGGCGGCGATAGCCGAACTCAACACAAGGCTCAGTATCCCGACATCCTTGGGTGCGGCAGGTATTCTCGAAACAGTCATCCCTGACAGTTTCGCACAGTAGTTTTTGAAAGACCCATGAGCTCAGAAATCAATCCCGAAGAACGCATCGTTGATATCGATCTAACGGCAGAGATGCAGGACTCTTTTCTGGAGTACTCGTACTCGGTAATCTACGCTCGAGCGCTTCCAGATGCTCGTGACGGACTGAAGCCGGTTCACCGCCGCATCATCTACCAAATGGGAGAAATGGGCCTTCGGCCAGACAAGGGACACGTGAAGTCTGCCCGCGTTTCTGGTGAAGTGATGGGTAAATTACACCCTCACGGCGATGGAGCAATTTATGACGCAATGGTGCGTATGGCCCAGCCATTCACACTGCGCGTGCCTCTAATCGATGGCCATGGAAACTTTGGCTCTCTAGATGATGGTCCAGCCGCAGCAAGATACACCGAGACTCGTCTCGCGCCAGCTGCGCTGCTTATGAATGAGGGGCTCGACGAGGATGTCGTTGATTTCAAGCCAAATTACGATGCGCAACTTTCAGAACCAGAGGTTTTGCCGGCAGCTTTTCCGAACCTTCTGGTAAACGGATCCTCTGGAATCGCGGTGGGTATGGCGACAAACATGCCGCCGCACAACATGCGCGAAGTAATTGCGGCAGCTAGACATTTACTGGCCAACCCAGCGGCCACCACAGATGAGTTAATGCGCTTTGTGCCAGGCCCAGACCTTCCCACCGGCGGAATCATTGTTGGCCTCGAAGGAATCAAAGATGCGTATGAAAGCGGTCGAGGTTCATTCAAGACCAGGGCCAAGGTGAGCGTCGAGAGTGTCAGCCCCCGAAAGCTCGGCCTTGTTGTTACTGAGCTCCCCTACTTGGTTGGTCCAGAGAAAGTCATCGAGAAAATCAAAGACGGTGTCAACAACAAAAAGTTGCTTGGGATCTCCGATGTTATTGACCTCACCGACCGAACCAACGGCCTCAAATTGGTGATCGAACTGAAAACCGGATTCGATCCACAAGTGGTTCTCGACCTGCTTTACCGACACACGCCGATGGAAGACTCTTTTGGGATAAACAACGTCACGCTGGTTGACGGGCGCCCGAACACACTCGGACTACGCGATTTGCTCGGCGTCTACTTGGCGCACCGAGTGCAGGTAACTCGGCGAAGAACAAGCAATCGTCTCGGCAAGAAAAAAGCGAGACTGCACCTGGTTGAGGGTTTGCTTATTGCAATCGTCGCCATTGACGAAGTCATTCAAGTGATTCGAAGCTCCGAAGAGGTTGACGAGGCTCGTTCGAGATTGATGCAAATTTTTGAATTGAGCGAAATTCAAGCCGAGTACATTCTCGAACTCCGCCTTCGCAGACTCACAAAGTTCTCACGTATTGAACTCGAGACCGAAAAGACTCAACTTGAAGAAGAAATTCGCGCTCTTGAGCGAATTCTTTCCAACGACACCGAACTTAGAGATCTTGTCAGTAGCGAATTGGCGGAAGTTGCTGAGAAATACGGCGATGACCGGCGCACCTTGCTAATGGATGAATCAGATGTCGTGCGTAGCGTTCCAGCATCAAGGTCAACGGCTGTTTCAGCCGAACTTGCTGACAGTGCTGCAACGGTGCTGCTAACCGTTACCGGATTTTTGGGTCGCATTGCCGAACCGCCTGTTGCAACAGCCAAGCGTAAGAAGCACGACACCTTCAGCCACCGAATCGACACCACCACTCGAACTGATATCGGTGCCGTGACCAGCGCTGGTCGTATGATCCGAGTTCATGTGGGTGATATCCCGGATGCTGGTGCCGCGCTTGAAGCAAGTGCAATGGTGCGAGCATCCGAGTTCTTCGGCCTTGCAACAG
>JAURIU010000042.1 GCA_030832605.1 Rhodoluna sp.
TCAGGCGCTCTACATCGGCCTCGCTAGCAAATTCGGGCAAGCTCTTGAGATACGAAAGCCCAGCAGCAATTGCCGATGCCTGCCTGGTAGATATTCTTGGCGCATCGAGAATGATGTCTGAATCGGAGAAGCGAAGTACCTGCTCTTCATCGAACAGATCCCAGTCGAAGTTGAACGGAATCACTTCGGCACCGCTGGGCTTTCGATGCCCGGCCACAACGAGAGTGCTCATGCCCTTGCGAACCGCCTCAACGCTCAAACCAAGACGTTCGGCGGCCACGGTTATGTGAATTTCACCCTCGCGGTGAATCAATCCGATGAGTGCAATCAAGAAGTTGAACTGGTCGTCCCCGCTTAGTACGTTCTTGAGCTTAGGCATGCGCGTTCGCCACCTTCTCGAGGCCGCTGCGAATGGCGTCACGCAACTCGGTTGGTGCGTGAACGGTTACGGTAGCGCCAAAAACTCGCAACTGCTCGGCCAACAGGTGAACATCCATGAAGTTGAATTCATAGGTGGTCGAGCCGCCGTGGGCGTGTGAATCCATTTCGAAATGAACCCACGCTTCGGAGCCTGGCACGACCGAAATAACCGCCGTGTTTTGCAATGTGAATACTCGCAAGCGCTCGAGTGCATCTTCAAGTTGGGTTTGGGTGATGGCTTCGAACTGCTCACCGGTTGGCTTGATGCGGCTAACTATTCGCTTGAGCATGAAGTTGCGCACATCTTGACGTTCGACGTCCCAGCAAACCAGTAGCCACTGCCCCGCAACGTGACGAACCTGCCACGGATGTACGACTCGGCGCTCCACGCTGCGCTCGGGTGCTCGGTAGTCGAAAGTTACCTCGAGTCGATCGCGGGCCGCTTCTTCTAGCTGCAAAATGCCTGGTTCGTTCGTCAAAATTCTCGGAGCGAAACCGGCCAACTCCAAACCCTCGCTGGCCATGCCGAGCGCTTTGAGGCGCATAACCGCTCTCGACGCCTCGGCTGAGAACGAGGCCCTTGCCCAAACCTTGGCTGCCAGTTCGAGCAAACGCAGTTGGTTTGGGGTGAGCGAAGTGCCTTTAGGCCAAACGAAGGTGTCGGCGGGTATGAAGTAGCGGCTCTCGGTGTTGTCGTCCATGTCAGAGTCGCGAATGAAGGTTTCAACCTGCACGCCCATGTCGCGCAAAGACTGCTTGTCTCGCTCAAACATTTTGTTGAGGGCATCCGCCTTGACACCATCTTCAATGGCTAGTGAATAGCCTCTGACGCTGCGAAAAAGCTCTTCTTTGCTAAGGCCCACCGAGTTGCTCAGCAGAGCGAGTGTCAGGCTGAGCAGGCGTTCTGGTTTAGTGTCCGGCTCTTTCTGCCATTCACCCTCATCCAATGATTCGCCTGTCATAGCCCCAATGACGCTTCGACTACTTGCCCTTGATGCCGAGAATGTCGATCACGAAAACCAAGGTTGAGTTACCTGGAATGGTCGACATGGCGTCTGCGCCGTATCCGAGATTTGGTGGAATGACCGCCACGATCTGGCTACCAACCTTCTGGCCGGCAACAGCCTGAACGAAACCGGTGATTAGACCAGGTTCTTTGATGACGAAGCTGGCTGGCTGGCCCTTTTCCCATGAAGAGTCAAAGCTGGCGCCATCTGCCCAGGTGTAACCCGCAAAGTGCAGCAGAACTTCGTCGCCAATCTTGACGGTTTCACCGGCGCCTTCGATTAGCACCTCGAGTGCTGTGGTTTCAGCACCGTCTTTTGAAGCCTTTGGGAACGGCGAGTCAACCGGAATGGTCACGCCTGGCACGCCATCAAGAGCGCGGATGACGGTTGGAAAACCGGTTTGAGCGCCCTTCTCGTTACCGACTGCGTATGGCAGGTAGACGTTACGAATGTCGAAGACGAAAAGTACGTCGTCATCTGGACCAAGGCCGAGCTGCTCGATGCCTGCGCCACCGTGAATGATTTCTCCTGGGTAAAGAACCGCTACGCGGCTTCCTTCACGAACGCCACCGAGCGCTTCACAAAATAGCGGGTCTTCGCCTGGCTTTAGCATCTGTCCGCTGGCTCCACTACCGTCCAAGGCCGACGCTTGGAAAACTTCACCGGTGGCTGCGTTGATGCCCATGTATTCGAGTTCAACGACCTGGTTTCCGGTGATAACCGGACCGGTGCCTGCGGCAAGAACAGCGGTGTCTGACTTAGTCGTGGTAGATGCCTGCAAAGGAGTTCCGAACTCAACCTTCGCCTCTTCGCCGCCAATCGTTACCTTTACGTCTTTAACTGGGCTCTGGGCGTTGGTTTCGGCAACGGCGTCTCCACAGTTTGCCTTCAATGTGGCAAACATTGCCTCTTCTGAGTCGATGCTGGAGCAGCCAGCGAGTGAAAGTGCGAGCGCGATTGAGGCTACAAATGCTAGGGATTTACGCAAGATTTTGTCCTTAAGGCTTTTCTCTAAGTGTAGTTGTGGCTTGGTTAGTCTTCGTCAGAATTGCGACTCGAACTGACTGCCGCCGACTCTTGGGCGTTGCGCAGGTTCTTGCGCATCTTCTTGTCGCTGATTCGCTTTTCACCTAGGTGCTCTGGGTTCCAGACCGACAAGTCTTCGTCGGTGAACTCGCCCTTTGAACGTTTGGTTTTGAACTCGGGTAAGACTGTGCCCGGCGCAAGTCGTCGTGCCGTGATCAAGAAGCCGGTGTGGCCGATCATGCGGTGTTCTGGCCTAACCGCAAGACCTTGAAGGTGCCATGGTCTGACCATTGCTTCCCAAGCGTGCGGGTCGGTGAAATGGCCGCTCTGTCTCAGTGCTTCAGACAAACGAGAAAGCTGTGTCACGGTGGCCACGTAGCCTATAAAAAGCCCGCCGGCGATCAGCGCATCGGCAGACTCTTCGATGCACTCCCAAGGTGCGAGCATGTCGAGAACCACGCGGTCGATGCTGTGCGGCTCGACGGCCAGTGGCAGTTGCTCTTGCAGGTCACCAATGGTGACGGTCCAGTTGGATGGTCGTACTCCCATTTCGGTGGTCACGTTAGCTTGAGCGATTTCGGCAAAGTCTTCGCGACGCTCGAAGGAGTAAAGTGCACCCGCGTCACCGATGGCTCGCAAGAGGTACATGCTGAGTGCACCCGAGCCAACTCCCGCCTCGACAACTCGAGCACCCGGAAAGATGTCACCTTCGACGATGATTTGCGCAGCATCCTTGGGGTAAACAATCGCAGCGCCGCGTGGCATCGATAGAACGAAGTCGGTCAGCAACGGTCGTAGCGCCAAATACTCAACCCCGTATTGGTTTTGGACCACCGAGCCTTCAGGTTTGCCGATGATGTCGTCATGGCGCATGTCACCTCGGTGGGTGCCGAAGGCGGCGCCAGCGACCAAAGTGATGGTGTTCATGCGACCCTTAGGGCCGGTTAGTTGAACCTTGTCACCTTCAATAAAAGGGCCTCGTTTCAGGTGCTTAGTCATTTTGTTCCTGTTTTCTTCGATTGGAAATCTCGGCGTGAAATGCCTTTAGCTGCTTCACAGTGACGCCCTCCAGGGTTGGCCACAAATTACGGTCGGGTCGGGCTGGAATGATCATCATGTTTGGTATGCCGATTGCTACGGTTCCGGCTGCCTCTGCCGAGAGAATGCCGGTTATGGAATCTTCAAAAGCGATGCATTCCGAAGCGGCAAAGCCAAGCGCGGCAGCCGCCTTGAGGTAAGGCTCGGCATGGGGCTTTCCGTGCACAACATCGTCACCCGCGATTACAACGTCGAAAGCTTTGAAAGGCATCGCTTCGACTACCTGAAGCGCGGTTTTGTGAAGAGACATTGTCACCAAAGCGGTCTTGATATTCTTTCGACGAAGTTCACGAATCAGTTCTTGAGCGCCCGGCCGCCAAGGTATCTCTTTGGCCAGTTGCCTGTTTACCGAGTTGCTTAGACGTTGAACAATGTCGTCAATTTCGAGCTCTGAGCCGATGTGCTCTTTGATCAGCTTCGAACTCTCGGTGAGGCTCAGTCCGATTACTCGCTGACCATCTTGCTCGGTCCATTCTGCGGCGTGCTCGGCGGCAAGAGCTTGCTCAGATCTAAGCCAATATGGCTCTGAGTCGATGATTGTGCCATCCATGTCAAACAACACGGCCTTGAGCCCAGATTTCGAAAAGAACATAGTGGTGAGTTTACCTTTGCCGCCTTGGCTTAGAGTTTTAGCAGGAACAACCCGAGGAACATTTTGACTGACCTAGACATTTTTAGTGGCCGCACTTTGATCGTTGGTTTCGACGGTTGGAGTGACAGCGCGGATGCCGCGAGCGGAGCTGCTCGCTTCATGGCGCTCTCGTCTGGAGCCGAATTGGTCGGCCTTGTCGACCCTGAAGACTTCTACGACTTTTTGTTCTCACGCCCACAGATCACCCTCGATGAAGATGGCCAGAGACAGGTAACTTGGCCAGGTGCTGAGCTCTATGCGCCGAGCCCCGATCTGGCCGCAGACCCCAACATGGAGCGCCTTTACTTTTTGATTGGTTCAGAGCCAAGCCGCAGATGGAAGGCATTCGTCGCCGAGATTCTTGAGCTGATTACCGATCAGGACATTCAGGCAGTCATTTTTCTCGGGTCGATCCCGGCGGACAGCCCTCACACCAGACCAATTTCGGTGGTGGCTCACTCACAAAATGAATTGGTTAGAGCCCAAACGGGAGCCGAGCGCAGCGGCTATCAGGGCCCGGTAGGCATTCAATCGGTGCTGGCCATAGAGCTAGAGCGCTTGGGTATTCCAACGATCGCTCTCTGGGCGTCCATCCCCCACTATGTTCAAAATGGCCCGTCACCGAAGGCGATGCTCGCTCTAGTGGCCGAGGTTGAGCGCTTTGTGAAGGTTTCGTTTGACCAGAAGGATTTGGCTGGAGAGGCATTCCAGTGGGAGCGAAACATCGACGAACTGGCCGAAAACGACGAAGAGATGGCGAGTTACATTGAACAGCTGGAGCAGTCGCGCGATGCCTCAGATAGCGAAGCCGCGAGTGGAGATGTTTTGGCGATGGAGTTTGAGCGTTTTCTCGCCAGCCAGAGCGAAGACGAGACAGACGGCGGCGCTAGCGGCGAAGAGCCAGAAAAGCTCTAAATCGAGAGTTAAGCAGTCAAAACGCCGGCGCTTAGGCCGATTAGCAGCAAAACACCAACCGATATTCGCCATATGACAAATGGCAAGAACGAACCTTTGGCTAGGTACTTGAGCAGGTAGCCGATCACCAGGTAGCCCGAGACGAAAGCCGCGACAGTTGCCACCGCGATTGCCCAAATCTGGTCTTGGTTCAGATCTGAATAGCTGGTCACAAACTCGAAGAGACCACTCGCGATTACGGCTGGAATAGCGAGTAAGAACGAGTAGCTCGCAGCAGCTTCGCGGGTATAGCCGAGGGCCAAGCCCACGCTGATGGTTCCGCCAGATCGAGATACTCCTGGAATCACCGCAAGTGCCTGGCCAAGGCCAAAGGCTATGCCGTGGGCGGTGGTTAGCTCGGTGATTGGCTTAGCATTCTTGGCAAACTTGTCGATCACACCTAGCGCGATTCCGAAAATGATCAACGTCCAAGCGATGACGGCTAGTGAACGAAGTCCGTTCTCAATGGCGTCCTTGAAAACTAGGCCGACAACCACTACCGGGATGCTTCCGATAATTACTAGCCAGCCGAGTTTCGCGTCAAACGAAATGAGTGTGCCACTTGCTCGCTTGAAAGAGGAGAACCAGGCTTTGACGATTCGCACAATATCGCGCCAGAAGAAGATGAGAACCGCTGCTTCTGTACCTAGTTGGATGGTTGCAATAAACGCAGTTAGCTCTGGCTTGGTCAGGCTCACGTTGAGCCCGAGTAGCTCAGAGGCAATTTGTACGTGTGCGCTCGAAGATATGGGTAAGAATTCGGTTAAACCTTGAACCAGGCCAAGAAGTATTGCTGAGAGAAAATCCAACGATCAGTGCTTACTGTTCGCTGTCTTCGGCTTCTTCAAAAGGCAACCATTCGCCGTAAGCCGACTCCAAAGATTCTTCGTAGTCGAGGAAAGCATTCTTGAGAAGCTCATAAGCATTCTCGACGGCTGGGTCGTCTTCACCGCGTCTAGATGCCACTACCTCGTGGTGACGCTCAAGCGCGGCGATGAATTGTTGCATTGCCAGTCTCGGATCAAGTGCCATAGCCCTAACATACCCCTCGGTATGGTCTAAGACCAGCACCACACGGGTCGAGTCAAATGTTTCGTGGTAGAGTTACAAACCGTTGCACTACACAAGTCCGGGTGGCGGAATGGCAGACGCGCTAGCTTGAGGTGCTAGTCCTCGTTAGAGGGTAGGGGTTCAAGTCCCCTTTCGGACACGAAGCTTGAGACAGCTTATTAAGAAACCCCCAGTCGAAAGATTGGGGGTTTTTTGATGCCCGGATGTCGGTCAGCCTTCAGGGAGAGCTCGCATAAGCTTCTGAACCATCGACTCCTCACCTGCGATCACCACGTGCTCGGTGTTTCGCTTGGCGCCCGGTTCACCGACTCGCTCCCCCGCCTTGTTGTAGACGCCAATCTGAGAACCCACGTAGCGCTTGAAATCAACGTCAATGATTTCGACGTGACCCTTGACGCTACAAATGTCTAAAAGTTCTTCGCGAGACAACCATGATTCATTGTTGTAGCTGAGCACCAAAGTCTCTGCTCTCACATCTGCGACCAGTTCTCGAAGTGCCACGGGCATCGCTGGTTTGCTATTGAACGCACTGCGGTGGTCTCTGTTGCGAACATCCAAGCGTTTATTGGCTATGCCATAGGTGGAAGGTTCGTCCCAGCGAACCAGAGTTTCCCAAATGTGGTAGTTGGCGAAGTAGCGGTGTTGGTTATAGGGCGGGTCTAGATAGGCGAGGTTGACCTCGGGTAGTAGCTTTACCGCCTCCAAGGCGTCGGCCTGCAGGGCTAACCCAGTGCCGTTGAGCAAATCGGGCACCAAAAGCTTGAGCTCGTTGTGGGATCGTTTAGACCAAGTCTTCAGATAGGCCATCTGCATGCCTGTGGTCGAGTCGACCTTGTCGGTTGCCAGCAGTAACGATGCAATCAGCGGCTCATAAAGCCAGGTGTCTCGGTAGTCAGACTCGATAAGGTCGCGAATGGCGTCAACGCGCTCGCCGTTGGCAGGTTGAAAATAGCGGGATGTCACGCAGTAAGTTTCGGTGAAGTATCCGTGCTTGCTGGGCAGAGCGTTTAGGCGCGCGATAGCGTCGGTGAGTTCGGCCACCGGAAGCGTGCTGGCATCGAGTTCGATGAAGGTTTTTGCGAACACGTGAGCATACGACGCCGTATCAACAGCGGTAACGAATGCTCCAGCCTGTTTGAAGCCTCTAGCAACTCGCGTTGTACCCGTGAAAAGGTCACTTGCCGTGGTGGCACCCGACTGCGCAATGATGCGATTGAGTAGAGGCACCAGCGTGCGCTTCGAGCCAAGATACTTAATCACTCTCCAAAGTTACACTTGACTAGTGAATAAGCCAGAAGAGCGTCTCAGCAGTGCTGCACTGTACGCGCTCGCCGCGGCCAAGGACATTTTGGCTGGTGGCAAGGCTGTTCTTCTAACCGGTGCGGGCTTGAGCACAGATTCGGGCATTCCCGACTATCGCGGTGCCGGAAAAGTGGCTCGCCACCCAATGACCTTTGATTCATTCATGAGTGGCATCGAGGCTCAGCAACGCTACTGGTCGCGGTCATTTGTCGGCTTCAGCCGCATCGCCCTAGCCAAACCGAACCAAGGACACTTCGCTCTGGCCAAAGCCGAGCATCTAGGTCGGTTAGTCGGTTTAATCACCCAGAATGTGGATGGTCTTCATCAGGCCGCTGGCTCGACGCAGGTGCTAGATCTGCACGGTCGCCTAGATAAGGTGATTTGTTTGAAATGCAGCGAGGTCTTTGAGCGTGCCATCGTTGATGACTGGATTGCGGAACTCAACCCCACCGTCGTGCGTGACGAAAGTATCGAATTCACTCCCGATGGCGATGCTGAGGTTCTTTTCACCGATTCATTCATTGTGCCAACCTGCAAAAAATGTGGAGGAACCATCAAGCCGGACGTGGTTTTCTTCGGCGAGCAGGTGCCAGTGGCGCGCGTGAACGAAGCTACCGCTTGGGTAGAAGCCGCAGACGCTTTGGTCGTTGCCGGGTCATCGCTGGCGGTCAACTCGGGCATGCGCTTTGCCAGAATGGCCCACAAGGCGGGCAAACCGATCATCATCGTCAACATTGGCCCAACCAAGGCCGATGAGTTAGCAATCGCCAAGGTAGACGCAAACACCTCGGATGCACTGGAGGTGCTCTTTCATGACTGAAACCGTTCTCGGGCTGTTACGCCACGGACAAACCGACTGGAACATCACCTTTCGCATTCAGGGGTCAAGCGACATCCCGCTGAATGAAACCGGCATCGCGCAGGCTCATGCTGCGGCAGAAGTGATTGAAGGTTCCGACTGGGACGTCATCATCGCCTCCCCCTTGAGCCGAGCCTTGCACACCGCTCAGATAGTGGCCAATCGCCATGGCTTCGAGAACGTCGAGGTTGAACCGCTGCTCACCGAGCGCTCGTTTGGCGAAGCCGAGGGTATGGAGTACGCCCAGTGGAAAGCCGGTCATACCGACCACGCTCAGATTCCAGGTGTTGAAACCTTGAGCGAGTTAGAAGTTCGAGTTCGAGAATTGTTAGCCCGCATTGCCACCAAGTACGCCGGCAAGCGTGTCTTGGCAGTCTCGCACGGAGCATTCAT
>JAURIU010000043.1 GCA_030832605.1 Rhodoluna sp.
ATTTCAAAATCACTTCTTGCAACCACTGGGGCACATTGGGATTGCGCTTGCAGGGCGGTACCGGGTCCATCCACAAACGCTGTCGCATGCCACCTGCAGTGACAGGCTCACCAAAAGGCAACTCGCCCGTCGCCACTCGAACCGATAGTGGTCTGAACTACGTCAACCCCATCAATCTTGAGCACAATGTCTTCAAGCTTTGAGGCGGCCTCAGATTCTTGCTTGAGAGTTGCACCTGGCTTGAGTTCTTGGTTGACCACGAAGCCGGCTGAGCCTGAACCGCCGATGAAGTCGGTTTTCAGCAATGGAACCAGACCAAAGGTGAATACCAGAATCATGAACGATGCGACCACGGTGATCACCGGGTGCTTCTGGGTCGATTTGAGAATCGGTAGGTAGCCGCGCTGCAGCCATGAGCGACGCTCCCTGGCTTCTTCAACCTCGCGCAGTTCTTCGGCGATTTTTGCGGCTTTAACCGGGTCGGTCTCGTTCGCGAGGGCCTTTGGAGCCTTCGTGAACCAGTAGGCAAGAACCGGCACGATGGTCAACGATACGAGTAGCGAAGCCAATAGTGCGATGGCGAAGGTGAACGAGAACGGTCTGAACAGCTCTCCAACCAGGCCGCCAACCAAAGCGATTGGCAAGAACACTGCAACAGTCGTGATGGTTGCGGCGGTGATTGCTCCAGAAACTTCTCTAACCGCGTTAAGAACGGCCTTCTTCTTCGGCTCACCATAAGAGAGGTGACGGTTGATGTTCTCAATAACCACAATCGAGTCATCCACAACACGACCAATCGCAATAGTCAAAGCGCTCAGTGTGAAGAGGTTGAGTGAGTAGTCGAGCGCGTATAGACCAATGAATGTGATCAGCACCGAAGTCGGAATCGAAATTGCCGTGACTGCCGTCGATCTGAACGAGAGCAGGAAGACCAGAATGATGAGAATCGCGAAGGTTAGTCCCAGCAGACCCTCGGTGGTTAGGTTCTCAAGTGACTGCTCGACGAACGGCGCTTGGTCGAAGATCGTGGTTATAGTTACATCGCCCAACTTCTCTTTCAGCTCAGCAATCTTGTCTTGAACTCCATGAGAAACGGCAACGGTGTTGCCATCTTGGGTCTTGGTGATCGCGATAGTTAGAACTTCGCTGCCGTTTACGCGGGCAATGCTGGTAACTGGAGCGTTCTCATAAGTAACGGTTGCGACATCCGAGACGGTCAAAGTTGGCTTCGGAGTTGCAGGAACAGTTGGAATCGAAGGCATACCCGGGATGCTCGGGGTAGTCGTTGTGCCGCCGCCGAATAGTCCGGAGAGTGAGACAGTGCTGCTCGAAATCAGAGGCAGGTCTTTGAAGGCCTTGAGCGATTCAACGGTGGTGCCAACTTCAACAGAAATGTTGCCACTGCCGTCGGTCAGGGTGCCGGCTGGAATCACGAAGCCGTTCGACTGCAACGCGGTCACAATGTTCTGCTGAGTTAGACCGTTTGCGGTTAACACGCTCTGCTTGAGTTCTAGGTTCACACGCTTTTCGGTGATGCCGCTAACGGCAACCTCACGCACTCCAGGAACACCCGAGAGAATCGGGGTGGCTACATCGGCCAAGATCTTGCCGAGGGCTTCGTTGTCGCTAGACGAGACACCCAGAGCAATGATTGGCACGCTGTCGAACGAGCCAGAGAGAATCTGAGCATCCGCCTCTGCAGGAAGCACACCCTTTAGAGTCGCAAGCGCAGCATTTAGGTCTTCGGTGACCGCTGCTGACTTGATGCCGTAGTCAAACTCAACACGAACGATAGATATGTTGTTCTGTGAGGTAGAAGTTGACGAAACTAGACCATCGAGCTTGCGCACTGCCTCTTCGATCGGCTGGCTAACCTGCTTATCGATAATTTCAGGTGATGCGCCCACGTAGGTCGTAACGATGGCGGCCTGAGGGGTCTCGAACGAGGGAATCAGCTCTTGTTTGAGCGAACCAAGTGAGACCAAGCCGAACACCGCGATGATGGCGGTTGCAAGGGCAACTACTGAGCGGTTTGCGAGGCTTAGTTTGGCAAGTTTGTGCATGATCTACTTTCAAGATGGGTCGCAGTGATTAAGCCCCCGATTCGGCACCTTTATTCCGCAACCTTCAAAACCTAGTGAAGGTTTCTGAACGTTTCATGTGAACGACTTGCTCGGTGGCATCGGCGCGGATGCTCCGCTCAGGCTTACACTGCAAACATGAAGTTGAAGGCGTTTAGAAAATTCATGTGGCGTGCACTTGCCGCCGGCGTGCTGTCTTTTCTCATTGTTCCGTTTTTGATTCCCTTCGAATCTTCTGGCACATTAACCTCGGCGCAAGCTGAGCCGAGCGCTGAGTTTGTTGAGTTGAATGGCTTGGATGTTCGCATCGCGCGAACCGAATACACAGGTGATTGCGGCTGCACCCCGCCGCTAATCGTGCTCATGCACGGATTCGGTGCCAGCACATACAGCTGGCGAGGCGTTTCGCAACCCCTGGCAGCTTTCGGCGATGTGATTTCTTATGACCGCCCGGCATTCGGGCTCACCGAGCGGCCAACGGAGTGGCAAGGTGAGAACCCTTATGGCCTCGAAGGCAATTTTCTGTTGCTGGACGATTTGATTGCAAGGTACGGCAACGACCGCAAGGTGATCTTGGTGGGGCACTCGGCCGGGGGAGCGTTGGCTGGTGAGTATGCCCGCACGCGAGCATCCTCGAATTTGTCTCTGGTGCTTGTAGACGCGGCAATCTTGACTTCTGGTTCAAACTCTGGGCCATTCGAATGGTTCTTCCACCTGCCACAAATGCAGCGGCTCGGACCGATTTTGGTCGCTGAAATTGCGAGCTCAGGAAACGCGCTTCTCGAAGAGAGCTATTACGACAAGAGTCAGCTGACCCAAGAGGTTTACGACGGTTATCGTCTTCCGCTCAAGATCAAAGGTTGGGAGCAAGCCTTCTACAACTTCAGGATTGCCCCAAATGAGAACCCGTTGCGCGACAACCTGGGGCATCTTGATTTGCCTACTCTCGTCATGACCGGCGAACACGACACGGTGGTTGCCGCGTCAGATGCACCGTTACTCAACGCCAAGATCAAGGGTTCAAAGCTTGAAACGATAGCTAACTCGGCCCACTTGCCTCAAGAGGAGCAGCCTCAGGCGTTCATCGATGCAATCGCCAAGCACTGGGATTACCTGAATAAATAGCGCTGCAAACAAAACCAATAAACTAGAGGCTGGCCTAGCGGCCTTGCCCTCGTAGCTCAGTGGATAGAGCAAGAGCCTTCTAATCTCTTGGTCGTAGGTTCGATTCCTACCGAGGGCACTCAAGATAGAAAGTCGACTGTTGTCTGAATCGTTGCCACCGTGCCCCCAGTGCGCCTCTGAATATTCCTACGAAATGGGTTCGCTTCTGGTTTGTCCTGAATGTGCTCACGAGTGGGCCGTAGATTCCGCCGAAGATGAAGTCGCAACTGATGCGCCGGTAGAAGTTAGAGACTCAGCCGGAAATGTGCTTCAAGACGGCGACACCGTCACGATCACCAAAGACCTGAAGGTCAAAGGCTCTTCAACGGCAATCAAAGTTGGCACTAAGGTTCGCAACATCCGTCTAACTTCGCCGCGTGATGGGCACGACATCGATGCGAAGGTGGATGGATTTGGCTCGATGTACCTAAAGTCGAGCATCGTCAAGAAGGTTTTGTAAAACTTACTTCCAAAAATAACCCCAGGGTGTCATCAACCACTCGCCACCATCGTCTTTCTTTATAGCCACATGTCGTCGCAGCGAGTCGATGTCTATTTTTTCAGTTAACGAAAAAGAAAATCGGTCGGCGCCGATCTTGATCTTGTAATCGACTCCAAGCTTTTTGCCGGTCAGTGGTAGTGTGCGCTCAAGCAGTTCGGCCTCGAAGCAATCACAGTGGAGAAGACCTTTCTTGACCGTATAGGCTGACCTTTTTGTTGAGATCAACTCGAGTTGGGATTGGACGTCTGGGAAAGAGCCCCTCCCTGCCTTGTACACGTAAGAGACTAAAACCCCCTGTAAATAGCTCTCAGGTGAAGGCAGGGAAACTTTGCATTTGTTCAAGGTTTTGCTCGTTGTCAGCGTGCATTGGCTGTACGGAATTCTCAATAGATAATCGCCCAAATTGTCTACGTTTTTTGGAAAAACTTCAGACACTCCGACTTGCTTCCCCGAGGCAGCAAAACCAACGAGGCTGAATTGTTTCGCGACCTTTGCGTATTGCGGATGTTCTGTGTGTAAGTCCCTTCTAAGGTCAAGAAACTTCGGCTGTACTCTTACTGTGGTCGCGCCCTTCTTTCGGAGAGTGGCGAGGGCGATGTTGACGGCCTCTGCACGCAGCCCTATAACCTTTTTTGCTTGAGAGGTCTGAGTGCTTGTCCAAGTCTTTGTAATCGGTACGTTTAGCCATGCTTGTCTATCGACAACTACCTTGACAGCACTTGCGTCAGCACCAAATGCCGGGGTCAAGCCGAGTGTCATTGAGAGTACGAATGCAAGTGCCACAAGCCTTCGGATCATGGTAGAAAAACGCCATCTAGGGTCTGCCTGTAGGCGACCATTCCACCGCCACCACCACCGGATAGTTTGAATGTCATACCAAAATTGATGAAATTGTCCGGCCAGAACCTGTCACCTGGTGTGATGCGCCGTTTCGAGGTGGTCTTGGCCAAACTGTCCTCCGTCACGACTATCGAAACCGCGTTCCCATACGGGTCGAAATAAACCTCCTCGACAAATGCGACGTGATTGCCTGACACCCATTGCGCTACTGACCACTTCGTAGGCTTATTGCTAACAGAGACACCAAGTTTGGACTGTTTACTCGCCATGCTTGCCCATTCGCCAGCATTTCCCAGGTTATTGAATTCCTGTATGTAACCTCGGTCAAGCCAGAGCAGCCATGCAATATACATCGTGCAATTGTGCTGGTATCCCCAGGCGTTGGGCTGAGCCCAATCCGAATAGGTATAAGCGCTATCTCCGCCCGAATACCCCATGCTTGTGCAGGCATAGGCCTTTGATTCGCACCAGGTTTCCGTACCAGCAGATGCAGATTGAGCGCTCACGAAAAGGCTTGCGCTTGCAAGAACTATCGCAAAAAAACCCTTAAACGCATTTGACATTAGTTGCCCCATATCCAAGCCGACTGCCTTTTCATTGAAAGCATACTGCCGCCCAGCTTGTTTTCGACCTTTTCCAACATAGACTGACCCCAACCAACAAAGGGGATTCACAATGGCCAAAACCATTCGCACTTCAGCTGAACAAATCACTAGGTTGAGAACCTACAACATCGTCGCCGGTGTCATGCACCTGCTTCAGGCCGTTGCCTTTGGTTACTTTTTGTCGCGAATCGAGAACCAGGTCACCTTCGATGCCACCGTCGACTACATGACGGGACCTCCGGGCGCAGGCTTTCCAACCGAGAAGGTAGTTCTCTGGGAGGTCAACCTAGGCCTAGGCGTCGTCGCCTTCCTCGCACTATCTGCGTTCTTTCACTTCTTGATCGCCTCGCCTTTGTTCCACAAGCGCTACGCAGCTGGCCTAGAGCGCAACCACAACTACTTCAGATGGGTTGAGTATTCGATCAGCTCGTCAGTCATGATTTGGCTTATCGCCCAGCTAACCGGCATTTCAGACTTCTCGGCTCTTGTCGCAATCTTCGCCGTCAACGCTTCGATGATTTTCTTCGGCGCTCTTCAAGAGAAATACGAGACTCCAGGCAACGGCAAGGGTCTACCATTCATCTTAGGTTCAATGACCGGAATCGTGCCTTGGGTTCTGATCGGCATCCAAGCGTTTCAACCGGGATCGACAAATGCTGCAGAGGTGCCAGGATTCGTGATCGGCATCATCGTTTCGCTGTTCATCTTCTTCAATACCTTCGCAATCAATCAGGCGCTTCAGTACAAGAAGATTGGCTCATGGGCTAACTACCTCAGAGGTGAGCGCACCTACATCACGCTTTCACTCGTGGCTAAGAGCATCCTCGCCTGGCAGGTTTTCTCTGGCGCGATCATTCCTGCACTGACCGCCTAGCACGTCCATGCGAATCGCCAAAACAATCGCGCGGATGCTGCTCGCAGCGTTTCTCATTTTCGCGGGCATTGCACACCTAACCTTTGGGCGCGAAGATTTTCGTGCTCAGGTTCCGGTTTGGCTGCCGCTAGACGTCGACTTCGTGGTGCTGGCATCTGGTGCCGTCGAAATTCTTTTGGGCCTAGCCCTCGCTTCAACATCAAAGTGGATGCCCCAAATCGGCCTAATCGTCGCGGCATTCTTCGTGGCGGTGTTCGCCGGCAACGTCAACCAATACGTTCAGGGAATCGATGCCTTCGGTTTGAACACCGATGAAGCTCGCCTGATTCGGTTGTTCTTTCAGCCGGTGCTGGTTGCCTGGGCGCTGTGGTCAAGTAACGCTTTGAAAACATTCACAAAACCGAGCGACTAACTTCACTATTCTTGCCTTCAAGCGGTTCATCTCACTTTTATAAAGGGGCTTTTAATGTTTTGCAGTTCATGTGGCGCACAGACCAACGGAGCGAGCTTTTGCCCAAATTGTGGCAGCCCGACAAACGCTGCCGGGGCTCAGTCTTCCAACGCCCAGGTTCCACCAGTTCAGCCAGTGGCCCCACAGGGTCAGCCAATGTATGCCCAGCCGCCAGTTGCGGGCCAGTCGACTAACGGCTTGGCAATTGCTGCTCTCGTTACCTCACTGGTTTGCTGTGGACCAATCGGACTCGTTCTTGGACTTGTTGCGCTAAGCCAGATCAACGCTTCTCAGGGTCGCCAAGGCGGCAAGGGATTAGCCATCGCCGGTATCGCCATCGGCGCTGTGACCACACTGGTTGGCGTGGTGCTCTTGATGAGCCCAGAATTCTGGTACGGCTTTGAGCAAGGTTTCTACGGCTACTAAATCGATTTGAAAAAAGTGGCCCCTGCGTTCGTTCGCGGGGGCCACTTTTTGTTTGAGGCTGGTTATTTGAGAAGTGATTTCATCTGGTTGTAGATCAGCTTCGCTGCGAAAACCGGGTTTAGGCGCGACAGTCTGTCCATGAGCTTGGCATCAGAACCGATGCATAAACGAGCGGTGTTGTTCTCGATTGCATCCACCATCAGTTTGGCTGCAAGGGGAGCGGGTGTAGTTTTGAACTTGCTCGAATCGGCGTCGGCAGCATCCATGACCATGCCAGAATTTGCAGCGATGTTGGTCGCAATAGCGCCTGGAAAAACAATCGTCACCCCAACCTGAGTCTCCATCAACTCACTGTGCAACCCCTCGGTAAGCAGCTTGATGGCAGCCTTCGAAGCACCATAAACGCTTTGTCCCGGCACCGGGGCATAAGCACCCATCGACGAAACATTGAGAATGTGAGCTTCCGGGCGCTTCAAGAGACCTGGCAGAAAGGCTTTCACCAGAGCCAATGGGCCATAGAAATTAACATCCATGACCTTTCTGGCTTGATCCATGGTCAGTTCGTTGATTTTAACGAAAGGCTGAATGATGCCGGCATTGTTGATGAGCGCATCGATTGCGCCAAGTTCTTTTTTCACGGATGCTGGCAGCGCAGCAACGGCGACGAGATCACTAACGTCCAGAAGATGAGTCGAAACTTTGCCGCCGATTGATTCAGCTAACTTCTTGGTTTCTTTCAGAGTGTCCGCCCGCATGTCCACGGCGGCGACGATTGAGCCGCGCCTGACTAGTTCAAGTGTCAGTTCACGACCCATTCCGCTGCCTGCGCCAGTGACTACGATTACTTTGCCTTGAACCTTCATGGTTCTTCCTTTGATTGGTAGCACTTACCACCATAGTCGTTTGTATCCAAACGAAAGTTCTTCAACAGACCCAAAATTAGCGGGAAACATCTGGGCAGTTTTGCTGTTGTGAAAATCATGACAATAAAAGACATCGAACTAAACATGATCGACGGCGCTAAAAAAACCTTCGCAGATTTCTCGAACGGGCCGGTACTGGTGGTCAATGTTGCCTCGCGCTGTGGGCTAACGCCTCAGTATGAAGCGCTTGAGGAGCTTCAGAAGAAGTACGCGAGCCAGGGTTTCACCGTTCTCGGGGTGCCCAGCGGCCAGTTTTTTCAAGAATTGTCAGATGAGAAGGCCATCAGTGAATACTGCTCAACAACCTGGGGCATAACTTTTCCAATGACTGAAAAGTCAAAGGTCAACGGTCGCTCTCGCCACGCGCTCTACAAAGAATTGGTTAAAGCCAAGGATTCAACAGGCAAGGCTGGCCCAATCATGTGGAACTTTGAGAAGTTCTTGGTGCTACCAACCGGTGAAATCAAGCGATCATCATTTTCCATTATTTACGACCGCCACTTTGCAAAGCTTTCTTTAGTAACTCACTCATTTCTAATTCACTTGGATCAATACCATCGCCCTGTAATTCATTGACTACCGAAGTAATTGCCCGGTCAGA
>JAURIU010000044.1 GCA_030832605.1 Rhodoluna sp.
CATCAACATCGTCGGCTTTGTTCTCAGCACTCTTGTCGGTCTCGCTCTTTGCCCAGGATTTGCCTGGTCTGCGCAGACCGAGGCTTTTGCATTCATGGGTGCTTTCACCGCTCCGGTAGCCGCTGGGTTGGTTGCATTCCTTTACACCGTCACGATTTCTCGCATCCGCGTCGAACGTCAAGAATCAGAAGTGATGAAGGTTGAACGTCGCAAAAACGAACTGGCCGGAATCGATGAGATTGTGGATCTACCTTGATTCAACTGACTGAAATTTCACGCACGTTTGAGGCTCTTTGGCCGGCCGCCGGGGCAGAACTTTGGGACGCCCCAGGTTTCGTTTCCAGCCACTCGGATGCTGTGACAGGCGTCTTGCTCAGCGTCGACATCACCGGGGCCGTGTTGGCCGAGGCTCGCGCCAAAGGTTGCAACCTGGTTGTTGCACACCATCCGTTCTTGCTCAAAGGCACACAAGAGGTCAATCACGATTCTCTGAAGGGCTCGGTACTGTCTTACGCACTCAAGCACTCGATTGCCATTTTCGCCGCTCACACCAATGCCGACATCGTAGAAGATGGCGTCAGCGACGTAATCGCGAAGAAGCTTGGCTTGACGAATATTGAACCCTTAGTCACGACCGCTGATTCTGAGGGCCATGGTCGCATTGGCCGATTAGTTCAGTCGATGCCGCTACAGAAATTTGCAGCACACGTAGCCGAAACTCTTCCCTTTTCAGCAAGAGGCGTCTCGGTTGCGGGAAGCCCCGAACAACTTGTTGAAACGGTGGCTCTGTGCGGCGGCGCTGGTGACTCATTCATTGACGCCGCATTAGATTCCGAGGCTGACGTTTACATCACCTCAGATTTGCGACACCACCCAACACTTGATGCCACTTTGACACCTCGTGCAAAGCCACTTGCCCTCATCGACGTTTCTCACTGGGCCGCCGAATCACTTTGGCTCGAGTCGGCTGCCAGTGCCATCACAAACGCACACCACGGTGTGACAGTCCATGTTTCCGAGGTAGTTACCGACCCTTGGGTTTTTTCAATCAACCGAGGAGAACGATGAAGGTTCCGCACGCACATCAAGAAATCATGTTGCAGGTAGCGGGGCTAGATCTCGAACTTGAGGCGCTTGCAGCGCGCCTTGCCGAGTTGCAGACGGGTGCGCACCTAGACGCACTGCGCACCAGCCTGTTTGCAGCGAGCTCCCGTATGCTCGAGCAGCAGACTCACTTAGAGAATCTTCAACAGGAACTCCACAAACTCGAAGCTGACATCGAGCTCGTCGACAAACGAATCGACTTAGACAAGCAAAGACTCTCTTCAACCAGCTCACCTAAAGATGCTGAAGGCATTTCGAGCGAGCTCCGCTCTCTAGCTGCACGCAAGTCAAGCCTGGAAGATCAAGAGTTAGAAATCATGGAGAGCGTTGAAACCGTTACAGCGCTCGTCGATGCTGAGAGCAGCACGCGTTCAAGTCTGTCTCAGGAGCTCTCAGAAGCAGAAGCCGCTTTGGCCGGCGACATCACAAAACTCGCTTCAAAAATATCGATTGTCGCCACTGACCGAGCCGCAAAATTCGCCATTTTGAACGAAGAGGCCGCAACCCTGTTTACGAAGAAGGCCAGTCGGGGCATCCCAGTTGCCGCTCTGAAAGGGCGCGACTGTGACGCCTGCAGAATCGGTCTCACCTCGAGCGCTTATGAAGACGTCATTGCCACCCCTGCCGATGAGATTGCGACCTGCCCTAACTGTCAGGCGATTCTGGTTCGATGAGCAAGCCCGATGCTCTAATCATTGAGGCCGACGGCGGTTCTCGAGGCAACCCAGGGCCATCTGGTTCTGGTGCCATCGTCGTCGATGCGGCAACCGGCTTGGTCATTCGCGAAATTTCCGAGTTCATCGGTATCGCCACAAATAACGTGGCCGAATATCGCGCGCTGAAGGCTGCACTCGAAGAAGTGCACAGAATTAACCCGCTGGCAAAGGTGCGAGTGCGCATGGACAGCAAATTGGTTATCGAGCAAATGTCAGGCAACTGGAAGATTAAGCACCCTGACATGCGCGCTCTGGCCATCGAGGTTCAGCAACTCACGGTTGGTTTGAACATCAGTTACGAGTGGATTCCGCGTGAAGAAAATTCAAGAGCGGATGCGCTAGCGAACAAAGCGATGGACGAAACCGGCAACGCGATCGTCGATACCACCGTCACTCCAATCCCTGCGATGGTTGCCGAGTTCAACGGTGAGCTGCCAAGTTCGGTGCGAGCGCCCGGTCACGTCACCGAGCCGCTCACCACTCTGGTGCTAGTGCGTCACGGAAGAACTCACCTAACCGAAACTAAGCGCATTTCTGGCAGCGGGGGAGAGAATCCCGGCCTGAGCGATCTAGGTCGCCAGGATGCTCACCACGTTTCACTCGACTTGGCAAAGCTGGGCACCTCTGGCCCCTACGCCCACATCGAGCCGATTTCGGCAATCATCTCTAGCCCGATTCAACGTGCGGTTGATACGGCGAACATTTTGTCTAACTCAGTTCATCGAAGCGTGGCCCTCGAGCCGAACATCCAAGAAATTTCTTTTGGCGAGTGGGACGGCCACACCAATGACGAAGTAGCCGAAAAGTGGCCCGAACTTTTTGAACAGTGGCGCGGCTCATTCACGGTTTCACCACCAAAGGGTGAGAGCCTCGAAGTTTTTGACACCAGGGTTGCAGCCGGGCTAGATCGCATTCTCGGCGAATACTCGGGCAGAACCGTTGCTGTTGTCGCGCACGTGATGCCGATTCGAGGAATCATTCGAGCGGCAATCGGTGGTGGAATCGAGTCTTATTGGAACCAACAGGTTGCACCGTGTTCAATCACGATCTTGCGGCTCTGGGGCAGGCAGGCAACCGAGGTTGTCACCATCAATGCCACTCACCATTTGGCCTAAGCGACATTCGAGCCTTTTGTCGAGCATTCGACCTGCTGTATCGTTCTAAGTGGATGGGTTGGTCAGACGATCGCGGCAGCAATGTCGAGGAACGTCCGGGCTCCGCAGAGCATGATGGTGGGTAACACCCACTCGGGGTAACCCGCGAGAAAGTGCAACAGAAAGCAGACCGCCACGCAAGTGGTAAGGGTGAAACGGTGGTGTAAGAGACCACCAGCGGCTCGGGTAACCGAACCGGCTAGGTAAACCTCGTCAGGAGCAAGACCAAATATGTTGGAGCATAGAGCGGCTCGCTTTTTCCAACGGGTAGGTTGCTAGAAGTTGTCGGTAACGGCAACTCCAGATAGATGATCGTCACCTCGCAAGAGGTACAAAACCCGGCGTATCGGCCGACCCATCCGCCTTTTTTATTCGTCGCGGTTTTTAAACGCGAGAGCTGCAGCGCCAATGATTCCGGCGCTGTTGCGAGTGGTAGCCGGAATGATCTCGGTTTTCAGTTTTAGCAGTGGCAGGAAATTCTCGTGCTCTTTGCTCACGCCGCCACCGACGATGAACAAATCTGGAACAAGCAGAGCCTCGAGTCTTGAGTAATACTTTTGGAGGCGTTCGGCCCACTGCTCCCAGCTCAGGCTTTCGCGCTCTTTAGCTGCAAATGAGGCCTTGGTCTCCCAGTCGACCCCTTCGATCTCGATGTGCCCGAGTTCTGAGTTTGGCACCAATTCGCCGTTGTATAGCAGCGCTGAGCCAATTCCGGTGCCAAGAGTGGTCAGAATGACCAGTCCCTTGCGTTTTCTGGCCGCACCGAATCTCACTTCGGCCACCCCAGCGGCATCCGCATCGTTGATAACGTGCACGTGGCGCCCGAGACGCTTCTCAAAGAGCGAATCTGCGTCAAGACCAATCCACTGTTCTGAGATGTTCGCGGCCGACATTGTGAATCCGTGCTGCACAACGGCGGGAAAGCAGATGCCCACTTCGAGACTGGAAGGGCCGCCAAGGTCCTTGATCACCTGGGCAACCACATCTGCGATGTCTTTTGGTGTTCCACCTACTGGTGTTGCGTACCTAACACGCTCCGAAGCGAGTCGTCCTTCTTTTAGATCTACAATGGCGCCTTTGATGCCAGTGCCACCGATGTCGATGCCGATTGCCTTCTTACCCAATGTCACTCCTAAGCCAGGGTCAAAATGTCGTAGCCGTCTTCTGTGACGACCAATGTGTGTTCAAACTGCGCGGTGATGCTCTTGTCTCGGGTGGTAACGGTCCAACCGTCATCCCACATGTTCCACTGGTAGCTTCCGAGCGTGAGCATTGGCTCGATTGTGAAAACCATTCCCACCTGCATCTCATCGCTGTATCGGTCGGTGTCGTAGTGCGGAATGATCAACCCGGAGTGAAATGCCTCACCGATTCCATGACCGGTAAAGTCACGCACCACACCGTAGTTGAAGCGCTTCGCGTATGACTCGATTGCTCGACCGATGACGTTGACCTCACGTCCTGGCTTTACTGCCATTAGCCCGCGGTTCAGTGCCTCGCGAGTGCGGTCGATAAGGTCAGACCGCTCTTCGCTAATCTGACCAACAGCAAATGTCTGGTTGCTGTCGCCGTGAAAACCGTCGAGATAGGCGGTTACGTCGACGTTCACTATGTCGCCGTCTTCTAGAACGGTGTCATCTGGAATGCCGTGGCAAATGACCTCGTTCACCGAGGTGCAGCAAGACTTTGGGTAGTTGCGGTAGCCGAGCGTGCTTGGGTAAGCACCGTGGTCGAGGACGTATTCGTGAACGAGTTTGTTGAGTTCGTCGGTGGTCACACCTGGTTGAGCGTTTGCACCGGCCAGTTCGAGGGCACCCGCAGAAATTCTTCCCGCGGCTCGAATTTTCTCGATCTGCTCAGGCTCCCAAACATCGGTGCCCATGAATTTGGCTGGAGCTGGCTTCCAAATGTAGTCAGGTGCTTTGATGCCGCTAGGTACTGCCATTCGCCCGGATAGTTTTCCGGCGGTCAAGTGACCGTTCACGTCTTTTGGCATGGGGCAAGTTTACCTTCGCCAACCCTTAGGCTCTTGTTATGCCTCGCCCACAAAAGCCACGTGTTGCCGATTCCACCGAATACTGGTGGTACAACATCCGCACTCGTCAAGTTGAGTTTGGCCTACAGTCGAAGTCGCTCGACCGAGTCGGCCCATTCGAAACCGAAGATCAGGCGAGAAATGCTCCAAAACTGATTGCCGAACGTGCGGCAAATTGGGAGAAATCAGAGCGCGACGAGGCCTAGAAGCCTTCGTTTTGGTTCGGAAAATCGCCACTGGCAACATCATCGCGGTAATCGCGCGCTGCTTTCAGTAGCACTTCACGAAGCTCGGCATACTTGCGCACAAATTTTCGCGTCGGCCCAGCGTGCATGCCGGCAAAGTCCGTCCACACCAGGATCTGCCCGTCAGTCGAGTTTCCGGCACCGATACCTATTGTCGCAATCGATAGTTCACGGGTTACTTCTTCGGCTAACTCAGCAGGAACCAGTTCAAGAACGACTGCGAATGCTCCAGCGGCTTCAACTGCCCGAGCTTCTTCGAGCAGGGCGGCTGCACCTTCGCCTCGTCCCTGTACCTTGAAACCGCCAAGCGAATGAACGCTCTGGGGCGTAAATCCAACATGTGCCATAACCGGAATACCCGCGGCCACAATCGTCTTGATGCCTTCTGCGCTGCGCGCTCCACCCTCAAGCTTTACGGCTTGAGCACCAGTAGCCTTCATGACGCGGATGGCCGTGGCCAGAGCATCCGCTGGTGACGTCTCGTACGACCCGAACGGTAGGTCAACCACAACCAGTGCTCGCTTGGCTGCAGAAGCGACGGCACGGCCAAAGGGGATCATTTCATCGACGGTGATTGGCAGCGTAGTGCTGTAACCCAGCGCGTTGTCGGCGGCTGAGTCACCCACGAGCAGAACTTCGATGCCGGCTTCATCGAAAATCGATGCGGTGATTGCGTCGTAACTGGTTAGGCAAGAGAACTTGCGCCCTTCTGACTTGAATGTCGCCAGAGAGCTGGTTCGCACAACTTTTGGAGTCAGATCGTTCAATTGGCACGCTTCCAGGCGTCCACTTCAATCTCAACCAGCATCTTCGGGTTGATGAATGAAATGCCGGCAAGCATTGTTGCGGCTGGGCGAATGTCGCCAAACAACTCTCCGTGAGCTTTACCCACGGCGTCCATATCTTCGGCGTTGGCTAGGTAAACGCGGGTTCTGACAATGTCTTTCAGCTCATACCCGGCTTGGGCCAAGGCACTGGCGATTACTTCGAAAGCCACACGGGTCTGCCCGTAGGCATCGTCTTCGTGCTGAAGCACCCCATCAACAGTCGCGGTGCTGCCAGAAACGTGCACGTATTCGCCACACACAACTGCGCGCGAATACCCGATCACGGATTCCCAGGGTCCACCAGACGAAATGAGGCGATCTGCAGCCATTGCTACTCCTTGTGCTTGTTTGTGATTGGCAGTCGGCGGTCGCGACCGAAAGCCATGCCGGTGATTTTTGGTCCGATGGCGCCTTGGCGACGCTTCCATTCTGCTCTATCCACCAGCCCGGTAATTCGCCTGACTGTCTCTCCTTCAAATCCGGCGGCAACCAGTTCGGCAACCGAATGCCTCTGCGCTACATAGCCTTCGAGAATGGCATCGAGAAGGTCGTATGGCGGCAGTGAATCTTGGTCGACCTGGCCTGGTCGCAACTCAGCCGATGGCGGTTTGGTGATCGAGTTTTCTGGAATTGGCGCAGGCAGACCATCGCGTTCGGCTTGTTCATTACGCCACTTAGCTAACCGCCAAACCAGGGTCTTTTCGACGTCCTTGATTGGGGCGAATCCACCGACCGAGTCACCGTAAATGGTGCTGTAGCCGACCGCCAATTCGGTCTTGTTGCCTGTGGTCAGAGTCAGGTGACCCTCTGCGTTGCTCATGCCCATGAGAATGACGCCGCGCACACGAGCCTGCAGGTTCTCACTGGCGACGCCTCCGAGTTCGAGATTTTCTTCAAACGCTTGCACCATCTCGGCGATCGGCTGCGTGCGATAGTTTGCACCGATTCTCGAGGCTAAGTCTTCTGCATCTGACTTTGAGTGATCACTCGAATAAACACTCGGCATGCTTACGCCAAATACGTTCTCGCCTCCCAGGGCATCTGCAGCCAGCGCGGCGCAAACCGCCGAGTCGATGCCACCCGACAACCCAAGCACAACCGACTTGAATCCGTTCTTGGCGCAGTAGTCGCGTAAACCTAGGGTCAGGGCGTTCCACGTTTGCCAGAGGTCATCCCGTTTCACAATCGGATGCGCGCCCACCTGTCTCACGGCGTCACCATCGAAATCGATGTACAGCAGGTCTTCTTCGAACTGCGCGCATCGTCCGATTACATCGCCGGATGCGTTGACCATGAGGCTGTCCCCGTCGAACACTAGGTCATCCTGGCCGCCGACGAGGTTCACGTAGGCGGTTGGCGTGTGATGGGTTCGAGCAAGTTCTTGCACGAGCTGAAGGCGACGATCATCCTTGTCGATTTCAAACGGCGATCCATTGATCACGAGGGTCACGTTCGCACCGCTCTTTGAAATCTCGCCCACCGGTCCACCCGATTGCCAAATGTCTTCGCAGATAACGGTGGCAAACTTCAAGCCGCCATGCTCGAAGGTAAGCAGCTCGTTTCCGGCAACGAAGTTGCGGTATTCGTCGAAAACCGAATAGTTAGGTAGGTGGTGCTTGTGGTACTGGCCGATGATTTTGCCATTTCTGAGCACAGAGATTGAGTTGTGCGCTATTGCCCAACCGCGTTTGCGCGCCTTTGATGGGTGGCCGACAATGATCGACATTTCGCCATACCCGCGCTGAACCAAAGTTGTGGCAAGTTGTGCGACGGCGGACTCGCTTTTCGCAACGAATGACTCTCGTGTTGCGAGGTCTTCGATGGGGTAGCCGGTGACCACCATTTCGCCAAAAACCACTAGGTCGGCTCCGCCTTCGGCAGCCGTTGCAACAGTCGCCAGAATCGCCTCAATGTTTGCTTCGAGCGCACCAACGGTTGGGTTGGTTTGCGCT
>JAURIU010000045.1 GCA_030832605.1 Rhodoluna sp.
TTCGTCGAGTAGAAGACGCGCTAATTGCCGGCGGCCTAACATTCATCATCGTGCTCGTGTTCATCGCCACATTGTCGCTAATGACAAAAGAAGACGATCACCCGGCCGACAAGCCAAGACTTAGCTAGGCGCATCCGCGTTTAATTACTCACCAAAGCGCTCGGCCAAAGCCTGAGCCAAGCCGGTGTAAGTGTTCGGCTTTAAGGCAATCAAACGTGCCTTCACCTCATCGCTCAAATCGAGACTTTCGATGAACGCAATCAATTCTTCGTGACCAATTCGCTTGCCGCGAGTCAGTTCTTTGAGCAGCGCGTATGGGTCGCTGATGGCCGAGCGACCGGCGGCAACCTCGGCGCGAATCGCGGTTTGAATCGCTTCGCCGAGCACCTCCCAGTTGTCGAGCAAATCGGCCTCGAGCATTCCAACCGAAAGTTCAATCTCGCCAAGTCCGCGAGTGGCATTGTCGAGCGCGAGCATCGAGTGGCCCAAGCCAACGCCGATGTTGCGCTGCGACGAAGAGTCGGTGAGGTCGCGTTGCAGGCGAGAGGTCACCAGGGTTGCCGCGAGTGAATCGAGAATCGCATTCGAAAGTTCTAGGTTCGACTCGGCGTTTTCGAAGCGAATCGGGTTGACCTTGTGCGGCATGGTCGACGATCCGGTGGCACCCGCGGCTGGTATCTGCTTGAAGTAGCCAAGCGAAATGTAGGTCCAGACATCGGTGCAGAGGTTGTGCAAGATTCGGTTGAAGTGGGCAACCGCTGTGTAAAGCTCGGCTTGCCAGTCGTGTGACTCAATCTGAGTGGTCAGCGGGTTCCAGGTGAGACCAAGCGCGGTGACGAAGTCTTTCGACTCTTTGATCCAGTCGACATCTGGGGCTGCAACAACGTGAGCCGAGAACGTGCCGGTTGCGCCTGAGAACTTACCCAAATAGGTGGTCGCCTGAACGCGCTCAATCTGGCGGCGCAAACGGTGAACGAAAACCTGAAGTTCTTTACCCATGGTGGTCGGGGTGGCTGGCTGGCCGTGGGTGCGTGAGAGCATCGGCACCGCGACATACTTGTGAGCCAACTCGGTGAGCTTGGCCATCAGCTCGTGAGCCTTCGGCAACCAAACCTCACTCATCGCGTCGCGCACGGTTAGCGCATAAGAAAGGTTGTTGATGTCTTCGCTGGTGCAGGCAAAGTGGGTGAGCTCGGCGATGCTGTCGAGGCCGAGCGAGCTAAGGCGGTCACGCACCAAGTATTCGACTGCTTTTACGTCGTGGCGGGTAACGGCCTCGGTGGCGGCAAGGGTTTCTACGTCAGCATCCGAGAAATTTTCGACGATCGCACGAAGCGCGGCTACTTCTGGAGCAAGCAATGGGCGACCGGTCTCGAGTAGGTCGCGGTTGGCCAGGTGGATCAGCCACTCGATCTCAACCTTGATGCGGGCGCGGTTCAGGCCGGCTTCGCTGAGGTGCTCGCCGAGTTCGACGACTGCACCGCGGTAACGGCCGTCGAGGGGCGATAGGGGCTGTGCTGAAAGTTTGCTCACCCCTACATATTGGCAGACGGTTGAAGTGGCTGGTCGGTGACGACTAAGTTATCCACTTAATTTTCTTAAGCCGGATGCTGCGCCTCATCGTGCCCGATGCTGGCTCGCATGCAATACATGGTCGAAAGTCTTGACGAACTAAACGCACTGCTCGGCGGTGCAAAACCAGATGTGGGTCGATGGAGTGGGCCTGCGGCCCTTAGCTTTCAGCGCGAGGTTGAGCAGCTGTCGCACGACTTGCTCGGGCTGCGCAACCAACTCGCCACGCTGCCACACTTTGCGGTGGTGGTCGGGTGAGCGGGTTGGTGAGTTACGGGGGTGATCCGGCCATCATCGCCAGCATCGACGAAATCGAGCGCTCGCGGTCAACACTCGAGCTCGTGCAGCAGCGCTTGCTCAAAGAGTTTGAGTTGCTCGATTTCTTGGTCGACCCCATCGCTCGAGCGGCACTGGCTTTGCACGCACCCGTCTTGCTGGCTCGCCTCGAAAAACTCAAGTGGGCGGCCGGGGTCGCGAGCGACTCTTACCTGTCAACCGAAGCCCGCATCACCAAACAACTCGACTGGGTTACTTCGGCGGTAGCGAAGCATCCGTGGTTATTGAATGTGTTGCCCAAGCAGGTTCGGGCTGCACTGCCCGCGGTGCTGGTGGCAGGCTCTGCGGTCGCAACTTTGGTCGATGGCAAGGCCGCGCGGGTGATCGCTCGAGAAACTCTGAATATGTGGCCGGCTGTGGCGACCGGGCAAAAATCTTCGGGTGAAGACTCGGTGGCCGCGGCGGGCATGGCTGCTGTGCTGCTGGGTGCCGTCAGCCGAGGCGGCCGCACCGGCGCAGAGGTTGAATCGATTGGCGCACTTGGAATGCGTGCTGCGCCGACCAGCATCGGCGCGATTGCCGAACGTGTGGCCGCCACTCATGTTGCCGAAAAGCCAACCGTTGTGATCGAGCGCTACACAGACGGCAAGCGTTCGGTGTTTGTCGCCTATCTGCCCGGTATGCGAAGCCTCGAAGTCGGCGCGGGCGGCGAGCCATTCGATCTAGGGGCCAGCGTGCAGCAGTTGGCCGACCCCGAGACGGCCGGTAGTCAGGCGGCGGTCGAAGAAGCTCTAAGGGCAGCTGGAGTGAAACCAACCGACGAATTGGTTGTGGCCGGCTACTCGCAGGGTGGAATGGTGGCTGGAGCGCTGGCCTCGGGAGCGGGCGGGTTCAAAGTTTCGGCAATCGTCACGCTCGGTGCGCCGATCGCCCAACTCGAGTTGCCGCCTGACACCGCCGTGATGGCAATCGAACACAGCAACGACGTGATCCCGGCACTATCGGGAGCCATCAACCCGCTCACCGAAAACTGGGTGACCGTGGGGCGTGAGATTGATTTACAACTCGGCCAGAGCGCGCTGACCGCCCACGAGCTCCAGAGTTATGTCGAAACATCCAAGTTGATCGACGAAGACGATGCGGTTGGTGTCACTCGAATTCGCGAAACCGTTCTCAAAAAGTTCGAAGGCCTGCGCCTCGTTGAGACACAGACCTTCGAGCTAAAGCCGACTGGTGGCTAGAGAATGCGCAAAGCCTTGAACAGACCGCGGCTGATGAACGAGGCGATCGACATGAGCAGTGCGCCCAGAATGGCCCAACCGAACGATTCGATGCTCAGACCGGTGGTGGTGAAGCCGTCGATGCTGAAGGTTCCGCCATCGAGCAGGCTGCTCAACCACGCGACAAACAGCAGCAGCGAGCCGTTGATCACGAGAGAGATGAGGCCGAAAGTGAGCAAGTAGAGAGGTAGAGCAACAATTTTGATTACCGGGGCGATGATCGCGTTGACCAGACCAAAGATGAGGCCAACGAGTAGGTAAGACAAGATCGTGCTCCAAATATCTGAGCCGCCGTAAGGAACCAGTTTGATTGCAGGAACCAGTGCGGTTACGGCCCAGAGGCCAAGAGCGTTTATGACAGTGCCAACTAGAAAACGTTTCATAGAACGATTCTCGCACCTAGCGACTAAATTGGAACTCGTGACTGCCCAAGAAACCCCCAACGTGCCGATGGTGCAACTGCTCTCTCCAGAGGGTGAATATGGCGTTCCAAAGGAATGGGCTGAGTACGGCAAGTACATCGACCGTCTAACCGAAGCCGATTTTCTGAAGTTCTACCGCGATATGGCTCGCATGCGCCGCTTCGACCGCGAAGCCGAAGCTCTGCAGCGTCAGGGTCAGCTCGGACTTTGGGTGCCAGCCATCGGTCAAGAGGCAGCTCAAATCGGTTCGGGTTATGGCGTCGGTCACAACGACCACATTTTTCCGTCTTATCGCGAGCACGGAGTAGCGATTACCCACGGAATCGACCTAATGTCGATTCTCAAAATGCTTCGCGGTGTGAACCACGGTGGCTGGGACCCGGTAGAAACCCGATTCCACTTATATGCGATTGTTCTGGGCAGCCAGGTTTTGCACGCAACCGGCTACGCCATGGGTGTGAAGATGGACGGCAAGGTCGGCAACGGAGACCTAGAAAACGACCTTGCGGTGATTTCATATTTCGGCGATGGCGCCACGGCCGAGGGTGACGTAAGCGAGTCTTTCTTGTTCGCCGCCATCAACAACAGCCCCCTCGTCTTCTTTTGCCAAAACAACCAGTGGGCCATCTCGTCATCGGTAGCCAGCCAAACCAAGGTTCCGCTTTTTCAACGCGGAGAGGGCTTCGGCGTTCCTGGCATTCGCATCGACGGCAATGATGTCTTGGCCTCATATGCCGCAACTGCAAAGCACATGGATGACGCGCGCGAAGGTGCCGGCCCATACATGATCGAGGCGCTCACCTATCGCATCGGTGCTCACACCACCTCTGACGACCCAACCAAATATCGAGATTCGGCCGAGGTTGAGTATTGGAAGGCGCGCGACCCACTGATTCGCTTCGAAACCTTTTTGCGTCGCCAGGGAATCGGCCAGGACTTCTTCGACGAAGTTGCCGAAGCTGGCGAAAAGCTGTCCACCGAGATTCGTGAGGCGACCTTTGCGCTACCGCAACCGCCGACCGAGAACATGTTTAAGTACGTCTACTCCGAACCGCATCCGCTCATTGACGAGCAACTCGACTGGCTAAAGCGCTACGAAGCCGGCTTTGGCGAGGCAGGTCACGCATGAGCAACTTCGTAGAACTCTCAATCGCCAAGGCGATCAACGCCGGCTTGCGCAAAGCCATGCAAGAAGACGAAAAGGTCATTCTGTTCGGTGAAGACGTGGCACAGCTCGGCGGCGTGTTTCGCGTAACCGAAGGTATTCACGCCGAGTTTGGCGACAGCCGAATTTTCAACTCACCAATCGCCGAATCTGGCATTGTCGGAACCGCAATTGGACTTGCCATGCGCGGCTATCGTCCGGTAGCCGAGATTCAGTTTGATGGCTTTATCTTTCCCGCCTTCAACCAAATCACCACCCAGCTAGCCAAGATGCAAAACCGCAGCGAGGGTTTCACCCCGATGCCGGTTGTAATTCGAGTGCCTTATGGCGGCGGCATCGGTGCGGTCGAGCACCACAGCGAAAGCCCCGAGGCCTACTTTGCCCACACCGCCGGCCTTCGCGTAATCACCCCGTCGAACCCGAACGATGCCTACTGGATGATTCAGCAGGCCATCAAGTCAAACGACCCGGTCATGTTCTTCGAGCCGAAAAAGCGCTACTGGCAAAAAGGCCCGGTCAACCTAGACGAGCCGCCAATGGGGCCTCACCAGGCTCGAGTTTTGCAGGAGGGCGCTCAGGTCACGATCGCAACCTATGGCCCGATGACGGCGGTGGCTCTGCAAGCCGCCGAAATCGCAGCATCCGAGGGAACCAGCATCGAGGTCATCGACCTTCGCTCACTTTCGCCAATCGACTTTGACACCATCATCAACTCGGTGAAAAAGACCGGCCGCCTCATCGTTGCAAGCGAGGCAAGCACCTTTGTTTCGATTAGCAGCGAGATTGCAGCGCGCGTTGCCGAGAAGGCCTTCTACCACCTAGAAGCCCCGGTGCTTCGCGTTGGTGGTTTCGATGTTCCATACCCCGCAGCCAAGCTCGAAGAAGTATTCTTGCCTGACGCAGACCGCATTCTCGAAGCGGTCGACCGAGTGCTGAGCTACTAAGAGGATCGAATGACACAACTCGCCTATTACAACCTTCCGGATGTCGGTGAAGGCCTGACCGAGGCCGAAATCGTTTCTTGGAAGGTTGCCGTTGGCGACACCGTCACCGTGAACCAGATTGTGGTTGAAATCGAAACCGCAAAATCGCTCGTCGAACTTCCCGTGCCATTCGCCGGTGTGGTTAGCGAACTACTTGCCAAAGAGGGCGACACCGTAGAGGTTGGCAAGCCGATCATTTCGGTGACCGTCGACGACAACGCGGTCAGCTCTGCAGTTACCACCTCGATTCCGGTTATCGCCGAAGCCGCCGCCAGCGCTCATCAAGCAGTGGCGGATGTCGCTGCCACCGTCGCATCAGAAGAAAAGTCCCCCAACCTGGTCGGTTACGGAGTTTCGAACTCGGTCGGTTCGTCGCGCCGCCGACGCCCAGGCCCGGTTGACATGCCGGTCAACCCGAGCGCTGCAGGCGGCAACCCATCGGCACTCGCCACCACGGCCATCCCCGTTGTTGCTTCGGCAGCCGCTGCTGGCGGAATTGCCCCGATGGCTGCCGGCGACGGCGTGATTGCCAAGCCACCGATTCGCAAACTTGCCAAAGACCTCGGCGTCGACCTAACTCAGGTGCGCGGCACCGGCCTCAACGGCGAGATCACTCGCGAAGACGTGGTCGGCGGCGCGCAACAGGCTTCGGTGTTCCGCAACTTGTCGACACCTGAGCCTAAGACTGAGCGCGAGGAGCGCATCCCCGTTAAAGGCGTTCGCAAGGCGATTGCCAACGCGATGGTTTCGAGCGCATTCAGCGCTCCGCACGTGAGCATCTTCGTTGACGTCGATGCGACCCGCACCATGGAATACGTGAAGCGCCTGAAGGTGTCGACCGACTTCGCCGGCGTCAAGGTGACCCCGCTGCTGATCATGGCCAAGGCGATGATGTGGGCGATTCGCCGCAACCCGATGGTCAACTCGACCTTCACCGATGAAGAAATCATCGTGCACAACTTTGTGAACTTCGGCATCGCTGCGGCTACCCCGCGCGGTCTGATTGTTCCGAACATCAAGGATGCCGACAAGATGTCGATGCTTGAGCTCGCCGAGGCGATTGGGCAGCTGGCCGCAACCGCTCGCGATGGCAAGACGACTCCGGCCGACATGAAAGACGGAACCATCACGATCACCAACATCGGTGTGTTCGGCGTTGACACCGGTACTCCGATTTTGAACCCGGGTGAGGTTGCGATCGTGGCCCTTGGCTCGATTCGCCCGAAGCCTTGGGTGGTCAACAACGAGATTCAGATTCGCCAGGTAACCACCATCGGCGCAACCTTCGACCACCGCGTGGTTGACGGCGACGTGGCTTCGCGCTTCGTGCAAGATGTTGCCTCGGTCATCGAAGAGCCAGCACTGCTGCTCGATTAGTTTTTGCATCTGCAAAGAAAGAAGGGGACATGTCAGACACAACCAACCAGGTCGAAGAACCAAACCAGAGTTTGAATCAGGTTGCCGCAGCCAAGAAGCCAGCCATTCAGCCACTTTTGATGATTTCGGGAATCCTGTCGCTATTGGCCGGAGTCTTCTCGCTCCAATCGTTTAGTTGGGTTCCAGACGTGATCGCGTGGGCACAAAGCCCAGATAACTCATTACCGCTAGTCACCTGGGCATACCTGTTGGTTTTTGCCCTAACCCCTCTATTGGCTTTTGGTGCGGCTTACTTCGCCATCATCAAGCGCGATTTAAAGAGGAACGCCATCGTCATTACGGCCGCTTATCTAGTTCCAGCACTAGTCGCGATCATCCTCGACGTCGTCTATATCTCGATCAGTTACGGCTTAGAGTCAGTGGACTTCGTGAGTTTGCTTAGGAACTTTGCTCCGGTGGACGAATCCTCGATGGTTGAAATAATTGGCTTGATTCTGCTAATCATCAACATCGTCGTTGCCTGGATCGCGGTTCTAGTTCTAAGGGATTCGCGAACCAGTAACTCAAACACCAACCCATTTGCAGGTGCCCCAAGCATGACTAACCAGCAACCAATCGGTTACGACCCACAGACCGGAGCGCCAATCTACGCCCAGCCAGTGCAGCCCCAACCAATCGGCTATGACCCGCAGACCGGAGCGCCGATTTATCAGCCGGGTTACATGCGACCAGAGAGCCAGCTTCCGCTGGTCGCTCTACTCGGTGGCATCCTCTTTCCGCTCCTGGGCATCATCGTCGGGCACATTGCATTAGCCCAGATGAAGCGCGGTGAAATTCCGTCAAGCAACATGGGCCTCGCAAAAACCGGCCTAATTCT
>JAURIU010000046.1 GCA_030832605.1 Rhodoluna sp.
TTCACCGATTTTCAGTTCGTGGCCATCACCCCACACCGGGTCTTCGCCATACTTTCCCGGAAAGATTCTGAACCGGTTGCCAACCCACGCGGTTGACATGTTGCAGTCGATGAAACTGCCAAACACCTGACGCTCAGTGGAGTGCAGGCGAACGACGATGTCGTCAACCCCTGTTTCGATCTCTACAAAATCACTCATTTGTTCTCTCCTTTAGGCTCGGATGTTTCAAACAAAACCTGACCAGAAATCTTTTGTGCCGGCAGGCGATACTTTGGAAGCACACCTGGGCCACAGGCGGCCGTGCCAACGCCAGAGCAGGCGAAATCGAACACCACGTGCGATGAATCGCTTGCTGGCAGCAAGTGGTCGTGAGTGGTTTGCTCAACCACGTGGGTCGACCACGGCCTCACCGTGAGGCCCACGGGCGAAACGAAACTTGCACTTATGGAGCCGCCGATTTTTGCCGAGGCTACGCCCGCTCTTCGGCTCGACTCTTGCGGCCTAACCGTGCGCTCCTGCAGTTGAGCTACGGTCGCTGAATGCCAACCGAGTCGTGTGGCTTGGCCAGTGTCTGGGTACGCCGGCCCGGGTCCTTGCCCAAACCAGTCGACCAGCGCATCCGGTGATTCATCAATCGAAAAAGCGATACCTACCCTGGCCCAGTGCGAAGTCCACTCGCTCGGCCAGTATGAGTTGGGTGTGACATCGAGGTGCAACTCAACCCCACCTGGGGCCAGCGACCAAGTCCAGGTGCAGTCGACAGCGGCGTTGGTGGCAGCCGCACCGACGCGAGTTTTCACGCGCACGGTTTGTGCCGAAACATTCTCGATCGAGATCAGCCGAGGGGTGAGCCTATCTAGGCCCATCCGCTTCCAACGCTCAGCGACAGGAGGAAACTCTCCCTCACGCCAGGCGGCCCTGAGGTCGTTGTCGGTTGGCGCTCGCCATAAGCTCAGTGACCAATCCCTGATCTCGGTGCTTCCGATTCGAAGCGGATTACCGGTTATCTGGCAAAGCTCGATTTGCTCAGAAAGTGTTTGTGAGGCATCCGCTGATTCGGTTGCCCAAGCCTTCGCTTTGAGATGACCCTTCGGCGACACCTGTTGAGCGCTTGAAACCCGCCACCCAGATGGCACCGCCCAGGTCTCGGCCTCGTTTTGCAACCACACCGTGAGCACACCCGAGTTGTCTCGAAGCGCACTGAGAGCATCCTCGGGCAGGTCAATCACCCGTGACTCTCTGGCAGAAAGTGGCTCGTAGGCAATGGCACCAGATCCAATCTCGGATGCCTCGTGCGTCATCTCCCAGTGCAAACTGAGGCTGGCCGTGTCTGTGTGATCGAGTTTGCTGCTCAGTTCGAGTCTTGCGCCACCATCAATGAACCGCATGGCTACCGGCGCGTAGACCGCTGCGAGATCGAGCAGCCCCGCACGCGGTTGTCTATTCGAACTCACCAAACCATCGATCACAAAGTTGCCGTCGTGAACTAGTTCGCCAAAGTCTCCGCCGTAGTTGGTATGTGCCACACCGTTTTCAACGGTTGTGATGCCATGTTCTAGCCACTCCCAGATGAACCCACCAACAAGCCTCGGATACTTGTCGAAAAGTTCCTGATATTCGCTCAGGCCGCCCGGTCCGGTGCCCATCGCGTGGGCGTATTCACAGAGCACGAGAGGCATGGTTCGGCGGCGCGCCTCCAGAACCGGGTCGCTTAGCGCTTCTTCTGTTCCAAGCCCTACTTGCTCAACAAAGTCGACCGGGGGATACATCATGCTCCACAGGTCTACGTACTCGCAGGTTTGGTCACCTTCGTAGTGAATGGGCCTCGATGGGTCAATCGATTTGATGGCCTTCGCCATTGCTCCCAGATTTCGCCCGACCCCTGCCTCGTTGCCCAGCGACCACATGACGATACACGGATGGTTCTTGTCACGCTCAACCATTCGCCGAGCTCGATCTACTATGGCCGGCTCCCAATCGGGGTCGTCGGTGGGGTTGCCCACCCAAGCCACGTCTCCGAATCCGTGAGTCTCGAGGTCGCATTCGTCGATGACCCAAAAACCAAGTTCATCTGCGAGGTCCAAGAGCAAGGTGCTCGGTGGGTAGTGCGAGGTTCGAATGGCGTTGATGTTGCTTCGTTTCATCAGCGCCAATTCGTCGCGAACCGTTTGCTCGGGTACCGCCCGCCCGAAAAGCGGGTGATGCTCGTGCCGGTTCACACCCCTCAGCTGTGTGGGCACTCCGTTGACGCAAAACACCGAATCCACGATTTCAACGGTTCTGAAGCCGAACCTCACCTCGACGGTTTCGCCTTCGACCGAATCGGCCGCTGAGCTAACTCGAAGCGTATAGAGCGTTGGCGACTCCGCGCTCCAGGGCAGTGCCCCTGGAATTACCGTGAGGCTGCCTACCTCCACGAGCGTTTCGGTCTCGAGCACCTCGACGCGCAACTTGCTCGAGCCCTCTGGTTCAGTCGTTGAAATCTCAACCTGCAAACTGGCTACCCCATCAATCCAGTTGGCCTTGATAGCGACATCCTCGATTGCATACAGCGGTCGGGTAATCACCGAGACATCCCTGATGATTCCAGGCAACCACCACTCGTCTTGGTCTTCTAAATAGGATGCGGCGCTGAAGGTGAACACACGCAGAGTCACTACGTTCTGTTCTCGCACCAATCCCGACAGATCAAACTCGCTGGGTAAACGGCTGCCGCGCGTCGAGCCGATGTAGTGCTCGTTCCACCAAACATCGGCCGCACCTTCGATGCCGTCAAACCTGAGTACTGCTCGGTCAGGAACATTGTTCCAACTCACTTCGCGCTGGTACTCGCCGACACCGTTTTCATCTGGCGGGTAGGGAGGGTCGATGGCGAATGGGTACTTCACGTTCGTGTAGCTGGGTAATCCGTGTGGCTGCTTGAGAAAGTTATCGAGATGCGGCATCACGAAGCTGGCGGGCACCGGAATCAGCTCTTCATGCCCCTCGCTGAATCTAGGCGCTACGTTCGCATCGTCAACGCGAGGCAGCCAGCGAAATTTCCAAAGCCCATTTAGATTGACCGTCTCAGCGTTGGTCTTTAGTGCGGCGCGTGGCGCTAGGGTGTTCCACCCAGGCTCAATGCTCGCTAGGGGTTGAACTTGGTCTCTCATCTGCGAATCAGCCAATTTTTAGCCCGGCAACTCTAAGTGTGACCACCTGAAATGGTCTGAACTCAAGATTTATCGAGTCACCGCTCGTCGTTTCGACCGAGACGGGGGCCTCTAAGAAGTCAGTTAGAGAAATGCTGCTGGCAGAGCCGGCGAACGAAATGAGGCTGCTGCATCTGCCACCGGTTGATTCGTAGAGTCGCACGATCAGATCGCCGCTGGCATCTTCGGCAAGTTTTACCGTTTCAACAATCACCTGTGATGCGGCAGAGGTGACGAGCGGTTCTACCGGTCGGTTGCCGAGCACTTCAATCGCAGGTGTGTTTAGTTCATACCCGAGATGAACGGCGTCTTGTATCGTGGCGGTCGGTCGA
Organism: Rhodoluna sp.; assembly: GCA_030832605.1. Lineage (GTDB taxonomy): Bacteria > Actinomycetota > Actinomycetes > Actinomycetales > Microbacteriaceae > Rhodoluna. The sequence continues at coordinate 3,524 of JAURIU010000046.1, forward strand.
ATCTTGAACCGCATCGAGTGTGATCCCTGGTCGGCTTCTGGGTCTGGAAACTTCGGCGCCCTGAGTAGCGAGAATCTCACATTGGTTACCGTCGCACCGTTTGATTCGGTGGTTCTTTGCACGTCGAAACCATAGGTTGAATCATTCGCGAAAGCGACGCCCCAGTCTCTCTCTTCAAGAAAGAGGTACTTGTGCTGGGATGTTTCAAATCGAGCAAAGTCCCAACTGGTGTTTACGTGGGTTGGACGCTTTACAAAACCGAATTGTGTTTCGGCCGCCACTTCTTCGGCATGAATGTCGATTGGAAAAGCTAACTTCAAGAACTTTTCTGATTCGTGCCAGTCGACTTCTACACCGATGTCTAGCGCATTTGAACCTGGCTCCAGCCGCAGTGTTTGAACGATGGTGCTTCTTGGTCGGCCGGGTGAAGCAATGTGCCGCTTGGTCTCGATGACTGCACAGCCGTCTTCTAGACGAGAGTGAAATTCATCGACCCGGTCTAGCACTTGTTTGGTGTTGCGGTAGTTCTCGTCAATGTCCCAGGCGTCCCAGCGGGTCGGGGTGTCGTTGTGCAGCTGGAATTCGTTGGCCGGAATGCCCTCTGCGATCGCATCTCTGTTGTTCGAAATCGAAACGAGTGATGTTATTCGTCCCGTTCGGTCGACACTCACGCGCAAGATGCCGTTGTCTAAAACAACCTGGTCTTTGGCCTCGCTGATTGACGCCGGTTTCGCCTGGTTCTCAAGCTGTCCGATGCTCAGCGCTTGCAGGTTGTGCTTCGACGAGGGCGTTGAATTGGCTCGCATCAAAGACGCCGTCGCGCCCGAGGAGTCGTTGGCCAACAGCTTGAGAGAAGAGTCGATTATGTCGCGGAGCTCTTGCGTTATCTGTGCGTGGCGGTTCTCAACCTCTTTGTAAACCCAGGCAATTGCGGTGCCAGGGAGGATGTCGTGGAACTGCATCAGCAGGATGCTTTCCCAAATCTCGGCTAGCTTTTCACTCGGATACGCGGCACCCAACTTTATGGTTGCGTAGCTGGCCCACAACTCTGCCTCTCTCAACAGGGCTTCGTTTCGGCGGTTGCCATGCTTCGTTCGATGCTGGGTCGTCAGCACTCCACGGTGAAGCTCGAGGTACATTTCGCCGCGCCAAACTGGCAAATTGTCATTCTCCGCTTTGGCTTGGTCAAAGAACTCGTCTGCCGAGCCCATCTTGACTTTTGGTGAGCCCTCAAGGTCGCCGGTGCGTCGAGCCGCCGCAATCATCTCTCGGGTTGGCCCGCCGCCGCCGTCTCCCCACCCGAAGGGAACCAGAGAAATCGTTGAACGCCCCTTGTCTGAGAAATTGGCTTCTGCGTGGGCAAGTTCTGCACCCGAAATTTCCGAGATGTAGCTGTCAACCGGAGGGAAGTGGGTAAACACTCTCGTGCCGTCGATGCCTTCCCACCAGAAAGTGTGGTGGGGCATCCGGTTCACTTGGTTCCAAGACATTTTCTGACTCAAAAATGAAGTGATTGCCGACTGTCGAACTATCTGAGGCAGAGATCCCGAGTAGCCAAACGAGTCGGGCAGCCAGGCCTCCTTGGCCTGCAAGCCAAAGTTTTCACGAAAGAATTTCTGGCCGTAAACGAACTGCCGAACCATGGCTTCAGATCCGGGCAGGTTTCCGTCGCACTCGACCCACATACCGCCGACTGGCTTCCATTGCCCAGCCTTGACCTTTTCTTGGATGCCGGCGAAGACGATTGGGTAGTGCTCCTTGATCCACTTGTAGTGCTGAGCAGACGAGGCCGAGAAGACGAAGTCTTCGTACTCATCCATGAGGCTAAGAACATTGCTAAAAGTTCGGGCGCATTTGCGAACCGTCTCCCTGATTGGCCACAACCAGGCAGAGTCGATGTGAGCGTGACCGGTGGCGATGATTCGGTGACTAGAAAAGTTAGCCGGTGCATTCAGAACATCGGTGAGTTTGGCCCTTGCTTCGATCGCTGAGTTTGAAACGTCGTTTGGGTCGATGGCATCGAGCATGTCTTCGAGCGCACGAGCGATCAGGTGCCTGCGAGTGTTTTCTGCCGGTAGAGCCAGCATCAATCCGCGAAGCGTCCAAACATCTTGAGCTAGTTCCCACACCTGAATGTCACGTCGGGCCAAGTGCAACTTCTTTAGCTCGTAAAGGGGAGCTTCAGACGCCGTATCCCAGTCACCGAGGGCTGTTGGTTCAAAGGTGTACTCGCCGGCTACATCAGGATTGGCTGCGACCTCCAAGAAAAACTCCACGGTCTTGTCTGCATAACTCCAAGGCAGCCAAGAGTTTTTTGGAGCGATTGCCTTTATGGGCACGCCGCTCAAGTCATAGGCGAGTGCTTCTGCTTGAAAACCCGAACGCGAGGTGTTGTAACCAAAGTCGATAACAATCTCAGCCGCATGTGAATCTTCTTGTTCGCTTTTCCAATCTTGGGGAACGGCTCCCGAAACCTTTAGCCAGATGGTTGACCAGGCTCTTCCAAAACGCCAGCCCAAAGAGACTTCGTCAAACTTTTGCTCGGTTGCAAAGGCGAAGGGAACCGGTTCACGCGGTGCCTGCCAGGCCTGAATTGAAAGCGGAATGGGGTCTCGGTAAATGGCAGGCTCAAGCCGGTCTCGAATGAATCGGTCGAGTCTTTCTTCCAACGCTTTCGTGCCTTGGTGCATCAGCTGGCAGCCTCCCTTGGTCTAATTTCTATAATCCATGAACGCGCATTGCCGGCCAGTTGCGCAAGTGCCGGTGCGTTGATTTCTCGACCGAGCAAGATTGTGGACGCAAGGGTCTCTAGGTCGGTGGCAACATATTGCTTGTCGGCCAAGAGTTGGGCCGGGCTAAAAGTCGACGGTTTCGCGTCAGCCTCGAGCTTCACCGACATCACCAAGTGCTTCTCAGCTTCGCTGCCCAGGTGCGAAGTTAGTTGCCAGACTGGGTTTCGCTCTCCACGATTTCCGCGCAACGATGACTCGGTCAACGCACCCAAAGTCGATGTCGAAAGCATGGGCGCGACATGCTCCCTGTAAATCTGAAGGTGATGGGCGAGCCGCACCCTCAGTTTCTCGGTCAGCTTAGGCAACGGATAACTGATTCCGAGGCGATGAACCATGGCCGACCGCATCATCACGTCAAAAGTTTCGACTTCTAGGTTTTCCCAATCCAATTTCGAAGGTGGATAGTCGCCTCTCCACCAAGACCAAGGCCAGTGAAGAATTGCCAGCGGAGGCAGCAATCGTGCCGCGCCCGACAGAACCTGAAGGTGATGCTCGGTGTAATCGGGGTCACTCAAGAAGAAGCAGTGCACGTGCTTTGCCAAGCCAAGGTCAATTCTTAGACCACCCGAAGAGCAGGCTT
>JAURIU010000047.1 GCA_030832605.1 Rhodoluna sp.
TGTGTAGCGCAGCTCGCGCCCGTAGCGGTTCTTCCACTTGACCTTGACGTCAAAGTTATTGCCGAAAAGAACTGCTTCACGAACCTCTTCGTCAAGTTTCTCCCAAGGGGTATCGAGCGAGAATTCGAGTTCATCTGCAAGACCCTGAACCATGCGCTGGTAATAAGGAAAGAGCCCCTTTCCGGCTTGCGACCAGGGCAAGATGGCTCCCCCTTGGATGCTCGCGCCAGGGTCACCGATAACGAGGGTTGAATCGACCTGCATCTTTGTGCCCAGACCTGAGCAGGTTGGGCAAGCGCCAAATGGTGCGTTGAACGAAAAGGTACGCGGTTCAATTTCGGTAAGAGTCAGCGCGTGCTCGTTTGGGCACGACATTTTCTCGCTGAAAATTCGCAATTCTTTGGTGTCGACAAGTTCAACAATCAAACGACCGCCGGCGAGTTTCAGCGCAGTTTCGACGGAGTCAGCCAAGCGACCGGCGATTTCTGGTTTGTTCACTAGTCGGTCCACGACAACAGAGATATCGTGTTTGAAAGTCTTCTTAAGTGGCGTAGCCTCGGCCAAAACGACGGTCTCGCCATCGACTACTGCACGAGCGAAGCCCTGAGAGCTGAGTTCGCGAAACAGGTCGGCAAACTCACCTTTCTTTTGGTCAACAACCTGCGCGAGCAGTTGGAATCTGGTGCCCTCAGGCATTTCGAGAATTTGGTCGACGATCTGCTGTGGGGTTTGCTTGACTATTCTCTCGCCACATTCAGCGCAGAAGGGAACGCCAATTCGCGCCCATAGGAGTCTCAGATAGTCGTGAATTTCGGTAATGGTTCCAACCGTTGATCGCGGGTTGCGGTTCGTAGACTTTTGGTCGATTGAAACGGCCGGAGACAAACCCTCGATGAAATCGACATCTGGTCGATCAACCTGTCCCAAAAACTGTCTTGCATAAGCGCTGAGCGATTCAACATAGCGGCGCTGCCCTTCAGCAAAGATTGTGTCAAACGCTAGAGATGACTTGCCAGAGCCCGATAAACCCGTGAATACGACAAGCGCATTTCTCGGAATCTCTAGGTTGAGATTCTTTAGGTTGTGAACGCGCGCGCCACGAACGATGAGTTTTTCGAGAGAGTTAGACACCATGCAAGTTTAAGCGTGGCCAGCCTTCTCCATTTGACGCATCTCGTACTTCAATTCAGAAATTTCATCACGCAGTCTGGCTGCTAACTCGAAGTTCAGTTCGGCAGCAGCGCCTTTCATCTGTTCGTCTAGTTCGATCACAATCTTCAGGAGCTCGTCATAGCCAGCCCCGGCAATGGTCTTGCGACCTTTTAGTGGTGCGTTAGACGAGCCGCGTTTCTTGCTGTTTGAACCTTCAAGCAGTTTTGCAGTGTCTTCCTCTTCTCGAAGTATTTGGTCGGTGATGTCGGCGATCTTCTTTCGCAGCGGCATCGGATCGACGCCTCGTTCCGTGTTGTAGGCAACCTGCTTGGCGCGACGACGATCTGTCTCGTCAATGGCTTGGCGCATGGCGTCGGTAATTTTGTCAGCGTACATGTGCACCTCGCCGGTTACATTTCGCGCAGCACGACCAATGGTCTGAATGAGCGCGGTTGCCGATCTCAAGAAACCTTGTTTGTCGGCGTCCAAGATTGCGACCAGCGATACTTCAGGCAGGTCGAGACCTTCACGCAGCAGGTTGATACCAACCAGAACGTCGTAGACACCCAGGCGTAATTCACGAAGCAATTCCACTCGGCGAAGTGTGTCGACATCTGAGTGCATGTACCGAACCCTGACACCTGCTTCGGTGAAGTAGTCGGTAAGTTCTTCAGACATTTTCTTTGTGAGAGTGGTGACCAAAACACGTTCTTCGCGCTCTGCTCGTATTCTGATTTCTTCGAGCAGGTCGTCGATTTGCCCCTTGGATTGCTTGATGACGATTTTCGGGTCAATCAAACCGGTAGGGCGAATGATCTGCTCGACAACGCCGTCGCAGCGGGACAATTCGTACTTACCCGGAGTGGCCGAAAGATAGACCGTTTGGCCAACACGCTCTTGAAACTCGTCCCAGCGCAAGGGTCGGTTGTCCATTGCAGAGGGAAGCCTGAATCCGTGCTCCACCAGCGTGCGCTTGCGGCTGGCGTCACCCTCGTACATAGCGCCAATCTGGGGTACGGTGACGTGCGATTCGTCAATGACGGTTAGAAAGTCATCTGGAAAGTAATCGAGCAGGCAACTTGGCGCGCTGCCTGGTGCTCGCCCGTCTAGCACTCTCGAGTAGTTTTCTATACCCGAGCAGAAGCCGATCTCGCGAATCATTTCAAGGTCGAAGGTGGTTCGCATCTTGATGCGCTGTGCCTCTAGTAGCTTGCCCTGCTGCTCGAACTCGCGCACTCTCGCAGCCATTTCGTTTTCGATTTCTTCGATCGCCTGACCCATTTTCTCGGGCGCGGTGACGTAATAGCTGGCCGGGAAAATCGCGACGGCCGACTCCTTTGAGATAACGTCCCCGGTGAGTGGGTTGAGCGAGTAAATCGCTTCTACTTCGTCGCCGAAAAACTCGATGCGTGTCGCCGATTCGTCATAAACGGGGATGATCTCAATCGTGTCTCCCTTAACCCTGAAGTTGCCGCGAGAGAAGTCAATGTCGTTGCGCTTGTACTGAAGATCGACGAATTTCCGAATCAGCGCGTCTCTATCTAGTTGGTCGCCGACTTGAATGGCAATGCTCTGGTTCAGATACTCCGCTGGCGCGCCAAGGCCATAGATGCAAGAAACGGTGCTCACTACGATAACGTCTCGTCGCGACAGCAAACTCATGGTTGCCTTGTAACGCAGGCGCTCAACTTCGGAGTTGATACTCGAGTCTTTCTCGATGAACGTGTCGGTCTGTGGCACATACGCCTCTGGTTGGTAGTAGTCGTAATAGGACACGAAGTACTCAACGGCATTGTTCGGAAACATTTCTCGCAATTCATTTACGAGTTGAGCTGCCAAAGTCTTGTTGTGAGCTAAAACCAGCGTTGGTCGCTGAATGGCCTCGATCAACCACGCGGTGGTGGCCGATTTACCTGTGCCGGTTGCACCGAGCAAGACAATATCTCTCTCACCATTGGTGATGCGCTCGATTAGGTCAGCAATCGCCGTTGGTTGGTCACCGCTCGGTGTGTAGTCACTGACAACCTCGAATGGCGCATACGATCTCGTAGGTTCCATTATTTGGCGGCTGCTCTGTGCTCAATGTCGTGCCACAGCAATTCGGCGTCGTCTAAGAGTCGGCCCAGGGACTGGTTCGAACTAAGAATCACATCGGCTCGGTTAGCCCGCTCAGCCGCGCTTGCTTGTGCCGCGATCCTTGCACCGGCTTCTTGCGAGGTCATCCCCCTGTTTTTGACCATGCGTTCGATTTGCTTGTCAGAAGGTGCCTCGACCGTGACTACAAAATCAAAGGGCAAATCGACGGATGCTTCGACCAGCAGTGGAACGGTGTAAATCGCTATCTGCCCCTCGGGCACATCAGCCAAGGCTTCGGCCGCCAAGCGACGAACAATCGGGTGCACGATGGCTTCAAGTGCTTTGCGCTTTTCTGGCGAGCTGAAGACGACTTGGGCCAGTTTCTGGCGGTCTAGTTCGCCGTCATTGTTGAGTATTTGAGTGCCAAAGGCCGCCACGACTTTTGCCAGGCCTGGGCTGCCCTCTTCGAGGGCACGGCGCGCTAGAACGTCTGCATCGATTTCATAGCCGCCAAGTTCTACCCAGCGCTTAGCGACAGAGGTTTTACCCGCTGCAATACCGCCCGTAAGCCCTACTAGATACACATTTACAGCCTAACTAAATAAAAAGAGGAGCCACGCGAACGTGGCCCCTCTCGTTATAGGTGATTACTACTCAGCGCTCTTTAGCTTGTCGCGAAGAGCTGCCAACGACTCATCTGCGGCAAGAGTTCCCTCTTCAGATGACTCGCTTGAGTACGACGCAGAAGCCGATGCCGCTGCTGGAGCCGCTGCTGGAGCGTCTGGAAGCTTTGCTGCTGCCTCGTTGGCTGCGGCAACCTGCCGCTTGTGCTCTTCCCAGCGTGCGTGAGCTTCGGCGTATTCCTTCTCCCACTTGGCGCGAGCCTCGTCGAAGCCTGCCTTCCATTCGTTGGTAGCAGGGTCAAAGCCTTCTGGGTACTTGTAGTTACCGGCGTTGTCGTAGTCTGCGGCCATGCCGTAAAGGGCTGGGTTAAAGTCGGTGCCCTGTGGGTCTACCTCTTCGTTGGCCTGCTTTAGCGATAGCGAGATGCGACGACGCTCTAGGTCGATGTCGATTACCTTGACGAATACGTCCTGGTTCACCGATACGACCTGTTCGGCTAGTTCGATGTGCTTGCTCGAGAGCTCGCTGATGTGAACTAGACCCTCGATGCCGTCGGCTACGCGAACGAATGCACCGAAAGGAACCAACTTGGTTACCTTGCCCGGTGCGTACTGGCCGATTGCGTGGGTACGTGCGAAGACAGCCCATGGGTCTTCCTGAGTTGCCTTTAGCGAAAGCGATACACGCTCACGGTCTTGATCAACTTCAAGAACCTCAACGGTAACCTCTTGGCCAATTTCGACAACCTCAGAGGCGTGCTCAATGTGCTTCCATGACAGCTCTGATACGTGCACTAGACCGTCTACGCCACCTAGGTCGATGAAGGCACCGAAGTTTACGATCGACGAAACAACACCGGTGCGAATCTGACCCTTGGCTAGATCTGCTAGGAAGGTGCTGCGGTTGGCCGACTGGCTCTCTTCTAGCAGGGCGCGACGCGAAAGCACAACGTTGTTGCGGTTCTTGTCTAGCTCTAGAATCTTGGCCTCGACCTTCTGACCCAGGTAAGGGGCCAGGTCGCGTACGCGACGTAGTTCGATGAGAGATGCTGGCAAGAAGCCGCGAAGGCCGATGTCAACGATGAGTCCACCCTTGACCACTTCGATGATGGTACCGGTGACGGTGCCGTCTGCTTCGCGGATCTTCTCGACGTCGCCCCATGCGCGCTCGTACTGTGCGCGCTTCTTTGAAAGGATCAGGCGGCCTTCTTTGTCTTCTTTCTGAAGAACAAGGGCTTCTACGGTGTCGCCTACGGTCACGATCTCTGAAGGATCTGCGTCGTGGCGAATTGAAAGTTCACGAGAAGGAATTACACCTTCAGTTTTGTAACCGACGTCTAGTAGAACTTCGTCTCGGTCGATTTTTACAACGATTCCCTCGATGAGGTCTCCGTCGTTGAAGAATTTGAGGGTTGCCTCAACCGCGGCTAGAAATTCCTCAGCAGTGCCAATGTCATTGATGGCAACCTGCTTGGTGGCCTTTTCGGTTTGGTTTGTCATATTTTGTTTTGCTCTTCTAGGGACATACTCAGGTCGCAACGAAACCCCACAACTTTAGTGAGATTCATTTGCAACAGTGGATTGGTTTCACACAAAACTGTGCCCCTATAGCCTAACGGCTTAAACGCTAGGATGCCAGCGCTAGTGACCGGCTGAATCCCAGGTCTTGCCCACTCCCAAGTGCACCTCTAGAGGAACGCTGAGCTTTACCACGTTTGACATGCAGTCAACTGCAATCACCTTCAGTTGCTCTAGCTCGCCGGGGGCAACTTCGAAGACAAGTTCGTCGTGAACCTGCAGCAGCATGCGACTGCGCAGCCCAGCATCCGTGATGGCAGCCTGCACTCGAATCATGGCTAGTTTCATGATGTCCGCTGCGGTTCCCTGAATTGGGGCGTTAAGGGCGGCCCGGCGGGCATTTTCACGCAGCTGGAAAATCGGGCTTTTCAGATCGTCAAACGGGCGACGACGACCGAAGGTTGTAACTGTGTAACCGTTCAGCTTGGCGTGATCCACGACGGATGCCAGGTAACGACGTACTCCCCCGAATCTGGCGAAATAATCGGCCATGAGTTCTTTTGCCTCGCCGTTACTAATACGCAGTTGCTTTGCTAGCCCGTACTCGCTGAGACCGTAGACCAGTCCGTATGACATCGCCTTCACCTTGGAACGCATCGCCGGCGTTACGTCGGCTGGACTGACTCCAAAGATTCGAGCACCAACGAACCGGTGAAGGTCTTCTCCGGTGTTGAACGCCTCAATCAATCCCTCGTCTTCGCTCAGGTGAGCCATTATGCGCATTTCGATTTGCGAGTAGTCGGCGGTCAGCAGAGTCTCAAAGCCGCCACTCACCTCGAAGGCGTCTCTAATTTCGCGACCGCGTTCGGTTTTGATCGGAATGTTTTGCAGGTTAGGTGCTTCGCTAGAAAGACGGCCGGTGGATGTGCCTGTTTGCACGTAATTCGTGTGGATTCGCCCATCGGCTGCGATCGACTTGTGCAGAACTTCGACCATCTGGCGAATCTTGGTGACTTCACGATGTTTTAGCAGCGCCTCTAAGAACGGATGCTCGGTCTCCTCGAAGAGCGTATTAAGGGCCTCAGCGTTGGTTGAGAATCCGGTTTTGATCTTTTTGTTGCCGACCATGCCAAGGTCTTCGAACAATACGGTTTGCAGTTGTTTGGGCGAGGCTAAGTTGATCTCTTTGCCAATCAAGGCAAAGCAAGCCAACTCGGCTTCGCGAATTTCGATGGCAAGTTTATCTAGCAGGCTCGTGAGCAGTGTTTGATTGACCTGTACTCCGGTGGCTTCCATGATCGCCAAAACTCGACTGGAGGGTCTCTCAATGCTTTCGTAAACCGAGAGCATTTGTTGTTGCTCTAAAGCTGCGCCGAGCTTTTGTGAGAGCAGGATGGTCAGCCAGGCATTCAGCGAACAATCGACCGAGTCATCTGGAATCAACTGATTCGCATCTGAACGTTTAACCACAACACCGAGGTGCTCGACTGCCAAATCGTCTATGGCATAGCTCCGGCGAACGGG
>JAURIU010000048.1 GCA_030832605.1 Rhodoluna sp.
AAGCTCACCGGTCAGCCAGAACTCCGTGCCCGCTGGAAGCGCGGCGTGCAGTTGGTCGAAGGTTCGCTGGGCGAGGCCGTTGGCGAGATCTACGTTGAAAAGCACTTCCCGCCAGCAGCCAAGACGAGCATGGATGACCTGGTCAAGTGGCTCATCGAGGCTTACCGCGTAAGTATCGAAAACCTTGACTGGATGACCTCCGAAACCAAGGCCAAGGCTTTGGTCAAGCTTTCGAAGTTCAACCCGAAGATCGGTTACCCGAACAAGTGGAAGGACTACTCGAGCCTGACCATCAAGCGCGATGACCTAGTTGGCAACGTTCGCCGCTCGAACGCTTGGCAGACCGACAAAGAGGCCGCCAAGATTGGCGCACCTCTAGACCGCGACGAGTGGTTCATGACCCCTCAGACCGTGAACGCCTATTACAACCCGGGCTTCAACGAAATCGTGTTCCCGGCGGCAATCTTGCAGCCACCGTTCTTCAGCCTCGAGACCGACGACGCCGTGAACTTCGGTGCCATCGGTGGAGTAATCGGCCACGAAATCGGTCACGGTTTCGACGACCAGGGCTCGAAGTACGACGGCGACGGCGCACTGATTTCTTGGTGGACCGACGCAGACCGCGCCGCCTTCGAGAAACTAACCAAGGCTCTAATCGACCAGTACAACGAGCTCACCCCAGCCGGTTTGGGCGACGAGTACAAGGTCAACGGCGAGCTCACCATCGGTGAGAACATCGGTGACCTCGGTGGCATCATGATTGCCTGGAAGGCTTACCTGCTAAGCCTCGAAGGCGCAGAGCCACCGGTTATCGATGGCCGCACCGCCGCCGAGCGCTTCTTGCTCTCATGGGGTCAGATCTGGCGTGGCAAGAGCCGCGAGGCAATCGCGATTCAGCGCCTAGCCACCGACCCACACTCGCCGAGCGAGTTCCGCTGCAACCAAATCGCCAAGAACTTCGATGTGTTCCACGACACCTACGAAACCAAGCCTGGCGACGAAATGTGGCTCGAACCCGAGCAGCGCGTAAGCATCTGGTAAATGAAACTTTGGCTTCGCCTCGTGTGGGCGCTACTTTCGTGGCGCTCGCGCGGGCCGTTGCAACTGCATCAGGTCGGCAAGCGAAACTTTAGGGTTTGGCCGAGCGACCTCGACATTTTCAACCACATGAACAACGGCGTCTATTTGACGTTGCTCGACCTCGGCCGCTTTGACACCCTCAAGCGTTCGGATGCGTGGGCGAAAGCCAAAGGTGCCAAGCTGCATCCAGTTGTTGTTGGCGAGACCGTCACGTTTAGAAAATCGCTGGCCCCATGGCAACCCTTCTCGATCGAGACCGCCCTGCTCGGCTGGAACGACATGGCGTTTTTCATTCAGCAACGCTTTGTCGTCGCCGGCGAGATTCACGCCGAGGCCGTGGTGAAGATTCGTTTCTTGAAATCTCCGCGAGGCATTCCGACTTCTGAAGAGGTAATCGAGGCACTCGGCGGCTGGAACGCCCCGCTTCCTAAGCTGCCGAAGTGGGTGAGCGACTGGGATGCCGCCGTGGCGTTGCCAAAGGGTCGTGAGGCTGCACCTAGCCTGTGGCCAGGTCGCGAATAACAAAACCTTTGGTTCGGTGAGCGCACCGAATTACAAGAATTACTCGCTCTCAACATTGGCGAAGTAGTTGATGAGCCCATCGGTGCCGGCCAGCCCTCCGTCGCGAAGCACGAACAGCGCCTCGAGGTTGGGCACGCGATTTAGTCTGGCCACAGCATCCGCCCCTTCGGCAAAAGCCGCGGTCGCCCACACGTCTGCCTTGATCAAATCGTCTGCAATCACGGTGACCTGAATCAACTCGTTTTCGGCGAACTCGTAACTGCGCGGGTTCCAGATGTGCAGGCCGCGCTCGGCCGTGCCAGAGGTTGCCACGGCGCGCATCGGTGAATTGAAAAGATCGAAAACGGTGAGGATGCCCGCCTCGGGGCTCGCAATGGTGATCGGTTTCGAGATGCCAACCTTCCAACTGCGTTCACCGGTTACTCCATCGGCCAGCCACACATCGCCACCGGCGTTGATGGCAAAGTCGGTGACTCCGGCTGCTAACAGCTGGCGACCAGCTTCGGCCGCAGCCCAGCTTTTCACCAAACCGCTCGGGTCGAAGATGCGGTCGGGAGTGAATGCGCTGAACCAGCCGTCGGTCTCGGCAGACCAGGCCTCGCAGGCGTTCCAAATTTCTTCGACAATCGGGTCGAGCGCGGAAACGTTGGTCTCACCACGAGCAAGGCGACTGAGCGGCGACTCTGGTTTGTAAAGGCTAAACATTTCGTCGGCTGCGTGCAGAAAGGCGCAGGCCCCAGCCAGAGCATCCGTGTGGTCTTGCTCGTTCAGCGGCGTGCGGCCAGCGAATCGAAAGACCGTGCCCATGCACGACTCGTGGTGGTCGAAGGTGCGCTGCTCGATTTGGTTCACCTAAGAGAGTTTAGAGATAGCCGACTCGAGCGCGGTCTTGAATGCGTCGGTCGTGTAGGTGGCACCGCTCTGGTTAGCGAAGTTCGTGCCCTGCGCATCGACGGCCGCCTTCTGCAAAAGCGGAAAGGCCTGCCCTCGCCCTGCGGTTGCGCCCGACTGAATCAGGTTCACAGCGGCAAGCTTGCCACCCTGGCGCACGACCTCGAGTTGAACGGTGCCGTAGGCATAAGGCACGGCGTCACCGGTCACCGTTTGGTCGGGCTTGCCCGTAGGCACGGTAACCCCGGGGATGTGCGAGCCGCCGGTGAGCCAAAGATCGAGGCCAATCGCCCCGGCGATAGAAAGCAGTGCGATGGTTGCCGTTGAGGCAATCCACTTTTTGCGCGTTGGAATGCGCTCGGTCGTGTACGGCATGGTTTAGAACTGAGCTAGCGCTGCATCGAGCGACTGCTTGTAGGCGGCGGTTGTGTATGTGGCACCACTGATGTTGCCAAAGCTAGAGCCCTGTGCATCTACGGTGTACTGAACCAAGAAATCAAAGGCTTGGCCGCGGCCACCGGTTGCACCGGCTTGCAGCAGGTTGACCGCGGTGATTTGACCATCGGTCTTGGTCACCGAAACCTGGATGGTTCCGTAGCGATATGAAACCGAGCTTCCGGTCTTGGTTAACTCAACCGGGGTGGTCGTGCTGCCTCCAGTGGTGCCGGAACCGGTGCTACCCGTGCCAGTGCCCGATCCGGTTGAGCCGGATCCTGTCGAACCAGACCCGGTCGAACCCGAGCCACTGCTCGGCTTAGCGGGCTTGGTCGGCTTCACGGCCGGCTGGGTCGGTGTGCCGGGTTTTGCTGGCGTGCTTGGAGTTGAAGTCGGGTTGCCCGGCTCGCTCGGCGTGCTCGGAGTCGCAGTCGGTTGACCAGTTGCCTGGTTTGGTTTTTGCGCCTGTGCGATTGCGTCGGCGTTGGCGAAAGCTGCCGGTGCCTCGAGGCCGAACTTGTATGAAGCGGCAATCAAGCCGATCGAAGCGATGCTGATTATTGCTTTGGTTTTCTGTCTCACCAGGCAAACTCCTCTGCGTGAATGTTCTCGGCGGGGGTGCCAACTCGGCGCAACGTCTTTTCAACGGCTCGAGTCCAAGCGGCTGGGCCACAGATGAAAACATCTGACCCGGCCACATCTGGCACAAGTTCGAGCAAACGTTGGTGGTCTGGTCGAGCGTCGCCAGCGGGCATCCACGCTGCGCCTTCGCCTCGTGAACCTGTCAAGATGTGTAAACCGAAACCGCGAAGCTCGCACACGGTTCGCAGCTCTTCGAGCAGTGCAGCATCGTCTTCGGTGCGGGTGCGATAAATCACCTGGATGTCGCCGTCCTTCGCCGCCATCGACTCGGCAAGTGCGCGAATCGGTGGAACACCGATGCCGGCCGCGATGAGCGTTACCTTCGGCTTGCTTCGACGCTCTTCGGTGAAGACACCGTAGGGGCCTTCGAGAATCACGCGAGCGCCCTTGCGCAGGTATGGCATTCGAGAGGTGTCGTCACCGCGGTTGCCGATGCTGAATCGCACGTAGCGCGAGTTTGGGGCAGCCGAGAGTGAGAAGGGGTGAGGTCTAAACCACTGGCTGGCGGTCATGATGCGCAGCAGGTAGAACTGCCCGGCCTTGCCGCCGAGTTCTTCGATGCGATTGCCGTTGACATAGACGCTGACGGTGTCAGAAGATTCGCGAACCACGCGGTCGACGCGCAGGTTGTGGCGCAGTGACTTGACCACGGGCGCAAGCATGCGATACCAAACCAGGTTCAGCGCTACGAAGAAGTAGAGGGCGATCCAGAAACCCTGCTGAATCGGCTTGCCAGCGATGTCGCTGCCGGTCGAGAACTGGTGTGGAATCGCGAGCATGACGGCACCATAAGAGAGAAGGTGCACGATGTACCAAGCCTCATAGCTCAGCTTTTTGCGAGCCATGTTGATGCTGGTTATGACCACCGTGATCATTAGGGCAAGAGCGATTGTCGCCGTCCACATGTCGGTCACGTCGAAGAAGAGAAACAAGAAAGTGTCCCAAAGGTTTTTGCCGTCGAGCATCGCGTATTGAACGAGGGATGCTGCGAAGTGGGCCAGCACCAGATAAAGAATCGGCTTGCCGAGCTTTTTGTGCGCGGTGGTGGTGCGGTCGTGACCGTACAGCCGCTCTATCCATGGCACTCGGGCCACGAGCAAGATGTGAATAAGTAGCAGGTCGGTTGCCACGAGAGCCGTGAGTCTTGAGATGGCCGAGAGTGCGGTGGGAACATCCACAATTTGAGAGACGGCACCGTCGAGCAAGAACATGACGGTGATGAACAGAGCGGTTGAGTAACCGAGAAACTCGACTAGGTCTTGGCTGCGCTTGATGCGGCGCATCTTGGCGGCACCGAGGCGAACGCGGTTGTTGGGTCGGGTTAACAGCAACGTTTCGGGTGCAGGCGAGAGGTCGAGCGGCGCGGTGCCGGTCTGGGCCTCTTGCTTCTCTAGCTGCATGGTCTGGGTCACGGGTCTAACTGTGGCGGGCTTGGATGGGAGTTTGCTGGGAGCAGGCTGGATACTTCCAGCGAATCACTAAACGCGCTTGAGATCGCGAATCGCTCGGCTTGTCTGGCGCAGCGAGTAATGTTTGAGCCATGACAGAGCTACCAATCGTTCGCACATTCACCGACTCACACGGCGTTGAAATCACCTTCTATGAATGGCCCGCAGCCAACGCGCGCGGAGTGGTTCAGTTGGCCCACGGCCTCGGTGAGCACGCCCGTCGTTACGACGACTTTGCCGCCCGCCTCAACCGAGCCGGCTTCAGCGTTTATGCCGACGACCACCGCGGTCACGGCGAAACCGGTCTGGCGCAGCTGGCTCTAGGTCAAACCAAAGTTCTTGGCAACCTAGGCCCAGGTGGCATGGATGCGGCCTATGAGCAGGTGCACGAGTTCACCAAACTGATTGCCGCAGAGAACCCTGGCAAGCCAATCGTTTTGGCCGGCCACTCGTACGGCTCGTTCATCTCGCAGGTTCTGATCAAAAAGTACTCAGACGAATACGCCGCCTGCGTGCTATCTGGCTCTGCCCTGGTTTGGCCAGGCAGCATGGGAATGGGCGCGTTCAACAAAAAGTGGGCAAAAGACGCAGGTGCAACCGGTTATGAGTGGCTCAGCCGCGACCCTGAGGTTGGCGCCCGATTCGCCGCCGACCCAAAGTGCTTCTATGCCGATGCCGCCAAGGTTTTCGGTTTGCCGAATGCACTCAAGTTGTTCCAGAAGCCGAGTGCGAGCATCCGCTCTGATTTGCCGATTTTGGTGCTAGCCGGTTCTGACGACCCGATTGGTGCCGCGCCATCGAACGAGAAGCTGGTCAACTCTTACCTGCGCGCCGGTGTCGACGACGTGACCATGTTTATTTATGACGACGCTCGCCACGAGGTTTATAACGAGACCAATAAAGACGAGGTTTTCGCCGACCTGCTGGCTTGGTTAGATGCCAAGCTCTGAAAAAAGGGGATGCCTCGCGGCACTCTGGGTAATGCTTGTTAGTGGCCGGTCTTAGGTAGGCGGCAGGCTGCAACGGCTTCGTCGATGTCGACACCGAGAAGGTCGTGCTGCTCTTCGTGACGCTTTAGCCACATCACGGTGTAGCTGCAAACCGGCACCAACTTGATGCCGCCGGTGGCACGAACATCGTCAACCAAACCCTGCATCAGAATGCCTGCGAGTTGCTTGCCCTGGTGAGCCGGGTCGACTTCGGTGTGCACGAGGTGCATTTGGCCGGGCATCCGTGAATAATCTGCGTGACCAACTTTTTCGCCATCGAGCCAGATCTCGTAGCGGTTTTGGTCGGTGTTGTGAATCACTTCGGTGCTCATGCTGTTAATCTCTTCTCTGTGCTGACGAACAAACTTTATGAGGGCGATAACCTCGCTGTTCTGAAGTCTATGCCCGACGAATCGGTGCAGTTGATATATGTTGACCCGCCGTTTAACACCGGTCGCAAGCAAGAGCGCGGCGGTGCAATCACCAAGCGAAGCGAGACCGGCGACCGGGTTGGCTTCAAGGGTCAGCGCTACGAAACCATTCGCTCGACGGTGCTCAGCTACGACGACGAGTTCGCCGACTACTGGGGTTTTCTAGAGCCGAGGCTCGAACAGGCTTGGCGCGTGCTGCGCGAAACCGGCACTCTCTATTTGCACCTCGACTACCGCGAGGCTCACTATGCCAAGGTGTTGCTCGACGCGCTGTTCGGTCGCGAATGCTTCTTGAACGAAATCATCTGGGCCTACGACTACGGCGGTAAGCCCAAGAATCGCTGGCCAGCTAAGCACGACACCATTTTGGTTTATGTGAAGAATCCGAAGAATTATTACTTCGACTCGGATGCGGTTGACCGCGAGCCC
>JAURIU010000049.1 GCA_030832605.1 Rhodoluna sp.
AGGTCGCGCACCGCCGAGCGCAGGGCACGCTCGGCATCTAGACCGGATGCTCTGGCCGAAGTAACAATTGCAAGCAGCAGCCCGCCCAGCTGGTCTTCGTCTTCAACCTGAATCGGCCCGGTTGCGCCAGCCTCGAGCAGGCCGATTTTTTCGGCTTTGCCCAAAACTTTGGTCGCGAGGGCTAGTGCAGGCATGCCGGTGGCGATGCCGTCGAGCACGCTCTCACGTTCCGGCTTCTCGCGCTTCTTGTGAGCATCCCAGTTCTGCATAACCTCATCGCCGGTCGACGCCGCGAACTCGGCAAGCTGAGCCTCGTCACCGAACACGTGCGGGTGACGCGAAATCATCTTTTGGCTCATCTTGGCGGCCACGTCTTGAATGTCGAACGGATCACCGAGCGAACCGGTGGCGGCAAGGTCGCTGTGAAAAACGACTTGGTAAAGCACGTCGCCGAGCTCTTCGAGAATCTCGTCGCGGTTACCCGACTCGATGGCGTCGACCAACTCGTAGGTTTCTTCGATCAGGTATTGCACGAGCGACTCGTGGGTCTGCTCGGCATCCCACGGGCAGCCACCCGGGGCGCGCAGTTTGTGGGCCGTGGCTAGTAGGTCGTCGAGGTTAGACATCGTTCTCCTTGTTTGCAAAAACTGTAGCTAAGAAAGCCCAGGTCCAGTCGATTACGGCACGGTCGCGAAGCGGTTCGCCCGACGCGTCTTTTGGTGCCGGCACATTTAGCAGCAGGTTCGACTGCAGGTAACGAAGGCCCGGATACGCGTGGCTGAGTCGCACCTGCTCGCCTTCGCTCAAGGTGACCGGCTGCATTCGAGCCGCGGCTCCGAGCAGCATGACGTCTTTGAGGCCGAGTCGATTGGCCTGTTGGCGAAGCTCGGTGACATCGACCAGGTTTTGCACAGATTGCGGAGCGGGGCCGTAGCGGTCGATGAGTGCGGCCAGAATGGCGTCGAGTTGGGCTCGAGTGCCCTTGGCGCCGCTCGCGGCCGAAAGCTTGTGATAGGCCTCGAGTCGCAAACGCTCGCTATCGACGTAGGTGTTCGGAATATGCGCATCCACTGGCAGTTCAAGCTTGAGCTCGGCCGGTGAATCGGTCTTCTCGCCCTTGAAGTCGGCAACAGCCTCGCCAATCATGCGCAGGTAGAGGTCAAAACCGACGCCCGCGATGTGCCCAGACTGTTCTCCCCCGAGCAAGTTGCCAGCGCCACGAATTTCGAGGTCTTTCAGCGCCACCTGCATGCCTGCACCTAGCTCGTTATTGGCGGCAATCGTCGCGAGGCGGTCGTGCGCCAGGTCGGTCAGCGGCTTGCTCGGGTCATAGAAGAAGTACGCGTAGGCACGTTCACGGCTGCGACCAACTCGACCTCGAATCTGGTGCAACTGGCTCAAGCCAAAGCGCTCGGCGCGATCGACAATCAGGGTGTTCGCGTTTGGAATATCGATTCCGGTTTCGATAATCGTGGTCGAGACCAGCACGTCGAAGCGCTTCTCCCAGAAATCGATCACCACTTGCTCGAGCGCCGACTCGCTCATCTGCCCGTGCGCAACGGCGATGCGCGCTTCGGGTACCAGCTCAGCCAAATCGGCAGCGCATTTGTCGATCGTTTCGACGCGGTTATGCACGAAGAAAATCTGACCTTCGCGTATCAGCTCGCGCCGAATGGCGGCAGCAACCTGCTTCTCGCTGTATCCGCCCACATAGGTCAAAATCGGGTGTCGATCTTCGGGCGGGGTCGCCAAAGTCGACATTTCACGGATGCCCGTCACCGCCATCTCGAGCGTGCGAGGTATTGGCGTGGCAGACATCGAGAGAACATCCACGTTGTGTTTTAAATCTTTGAGTTTTTCTTTGTGCTCGACGCCAAAGCGCTGCTCTTCGTCGATGATGATGAGGCCGAGATTGCGAAACTTGACGTTACCGCTGAGCAGGCGGTGGGTGCCGATGACCATGTCGACTGCGCCGGTTTCTAGGCCCTCGATGGTTTCTTTTGACTCGCTGGCCGACTGAAAGCGTGAGAGCGCCTTCACAGTGACCGGGAACCCGGCAAAACGGCCACGAATGGTTTCGGTGTGCTGGCGAACCAGCAACGTAGTTGGCACGAGCATGGCGACCTGCTTGCCATCTTGAATCGCCTTAAACGCGGCTCGAAGGGCGACCTCGGTTTTGCCATAGCCGACGTCTCCGGCGAGCAAGCGGTCCATCGGAATCGAGCGCTCCATATCGCGCTTGACCTCTTCGATGGTCGAAAGCTGGTCTGGTGTCTCGACGAAAGCGAAAGCCTCTTCGAGTTCGCGCTGCCAAGGGGTGTCGGGGCCGAACGCATACCCTTGCGATTTCATGCGCGCCGAATAGAGCTTGACCAAGTCGATGGCAATCTTGCGAACAGCCTTGCGAGCGCGCCCCTTGGCGTTTGCCCAGTCGGTTCCACCCATTTTGCTCAGCACCGGAGCTTCGCCTCCTACATAACGAGTCAGCAGGTCGAGTTGGTCGGTTGGAACGAAAAGTGTGTCGTTTGGCTGGCCACGCTTGGATGGCGCGTATTCGATGAGCAAAAACTCGCGGTCGTGCTGCTGGCGTCCGATTCCGGTGCGGCGGGTGACCAGTTCTTTAAATCGGCCAATTCCGTGAATTTCGTGAACCACATAGTCGCCGCTCTTGAGCGTTAGCGGGTCGACAGCCTGGCCGCGTTTCGAAGCCAGTTTGCGAACCTGAGGGTTCACATAGGTCGCACTCTTGCCATAGAACTCGTGGTCGGTAATCACGATCAGGTTCGCGCCAGGCACGGCAAAGCCTTTGCGCAGGTTCGACTGGGTTAGGTAGACCGTTTCAGGGTTTAGCCGGTCTGGAATCTCGGCCACAAAGGTTGCCTTCAATCCCCCAGCGACAAGAACTTCACCGATGCGCTCGGCGGTGCCGTGACCCTGAGCGGTAACAACGATGTGCTGGCCATTTGCGCTCTGGTCTTCGAGCCAAGGCAAAACCGCGGTGTCGGCGTTGGTGAAAACGGGGATGTCGAGAATGTTCAGGTTGAGCTGAGAGTCGTCGTCGGCCGGAAACTGCGTGACGGTGAAAAGTTGACGTTTTTGCAAGGTCGCCACGAAGGCTGGCAGGTCAACGAAACCTCCGGCACTCAGGTCGATGGGGGCAGTTGCGCCTTCGATCGCGGCATCCCAGGCGGCGTGCAAAAATTCTTCGTTGGTTTCGGCCAAGCTCGTGGCTCTGGCGGCAGCCTTTTCGGGTGAGAGCAGAGTGACCAGCGCATCGGCCGGCAGGTAATCGGTGAACGGAACCATGGCGTCGACCAGTGCCGGCGCGAGCGACTCCATTCCTTCTACCGGAATACCCTCGGCGATCTTGGCAAGCATGGTCGACAGGTTCGGAAACTCGTATTGCATCTGGCGTGCGCGGTTCGCCACGCTCGGCGTGATGATGAGTTCGCGTGCGGGGTAAATGTCGACGCCCTGAATGTGCTGCGAACCCGCCTCGCGAACCAGCGAGCGCTGATCGGCTACCGAAAACTCACGAATCTCTTCGAGTTCGTCGCCAAAGAACTCCAGGCGTACGGCGTGCTCTGAGGTGGTTGGAAAAATATCGAGGATGCCTCCGCGAGCGGCGAACTCTCCGCGCTTGGTCACCATGTCGACGCGCTGGTAGGCCATTTCGACGAGTTTGAGAGTTAGCTCAGGCAGCCAGTAGTCGCTGCCCTTCTTGAGCCGCAGTGGCGGGTGATCGCCGAGGTGGGCAACGACGGGTTGAAGAACCGCTCGAACCGAAGCGAGCACGATGACGGGGTGCGTCGGCGGAGCATCCGATATGGAAAGCTCGTGCAAACGAGTGAGCACCTTCAGGCGCTTGCCAACGGTTTCGGGGCTCGGGCTCAAGCGCTCGTGTGGCAGGGTTTCCCAAGACGGAAACTCGAGCAATTCGAGATCATCGACGAGATTGCGAAGGGCAGCCGCGACATCTTCTGCTTCTCGGCCGGTGGCAACAACGACAAGTTGCACGCCACTGAGCTGTTTTTCGTTGCGAAGTTTGGCCAAAAGGGCGACCACGACGGCGTGTGCGCCGGCCGGGGCGAGCAGATCTAAACGCTTGGCAGAGAGCTTCGATTGGAGTGCTGCGACTGGATAACTTTCGGAAATTTGCACGACAAGGCGCGAAAGGGCCTCAGGGAGTCGTTTGCTATCCACCCCTCAAGTGTAAGTTGCGCGGGGTGCTTGAGCTTATGCGCCGTGATACTTCTGCTGTGCAGCGGCCAGACCGTCGACCAAAACGGCCTCGATGGCGTCTGCGCCGGTTTCGAGGGTTAGGTCGAGGTCTTTGCGCTCGGTGCTCGAGAAATTCTTGAGCACAAAATCGGCGACTTCTTGCTGGCCTGGAGGGCGGCCGATGCCAACACGAATTCGAATGAAATCGGTGGTGCCGATGGCAGAGATGATGTCGCGAAGTCCGTTGTGACCTGCGTGACCGCCGCCCTGCTTGAGGCGAACGTCGTGAACGGGGATGTCTAGCTCATCGTGAACCACGATGATGTGGCTCGGGCTGACGTCGAAGAATTTTGCCAGGCCGGCGACGGGCCCACCGCTGGTGTTCATGAAAGAGAGCGGCTTGGCCAGAATGACTTTTGGGCCGCCAACGCCTAGGCGCGTTTCGGCGATGACCGAATTGGTTTTGTGGGATTTGAACGAGACCCCGACTCGTTGCGCCAGAGTGTCGAGAACCATTTGGCCGACATTGTGGCGGTTGCCCGCGTAGCCGGGCCCGGGGTTACCGAGCCCGACTACGAGATAAGGCGAATTACTCAGCGGCTGCTACTGCCTCTACGACTGGCTCTTCAGACTGGCCAGCAGCGGTTGCGATTACCGAAGCGATTAGCTCGTCTTCAGGTAGGTCGAGTGCAACACCAGCAGGGAGCTTGATGTATTTGGCAAGTAGGTGGAAGCCAGCGCCTTCTTTGTTGAAGACAGCCTCTACATACTCAGGAATGTTGTTGGCCTCGGTTAGAAGCTTCACGGTCTTGTGCTCTAGATCGATGGTGGTACCGCTTAGCGACTCACCAACAACGTGAACAGGAACCTCAACGTGAACCTTCTCGCCCTTGACGATGGTGACTAGGTCAACGTGCTCGATGACCTGAGTTACTACGTCTTTGGTGGCGCTCTTTACAAGAACCGACTCGTTCTTGCCGTCGATTAGTAGGTCGATAACAGCGTTCTTGTGGCGAAGCACAAGGGCTAGCTCGCGAGCTGGAAGGGTGATGTGGCGTGGGTCGCTGCCGTGACCGTAGATCACTGCAGGGGTGCGGCCGGCTGCACGCGACTTGCGCGCTGCACCCTTACCGAAAGAGGTGCGATTTTCGGCAACCATTGTTGCTTCAGACATGATTTATCCAATCCAAGTTTTCACCTGATGTTTAGTGTTTTGCTATCAACTCAAGCGTGTTCACGCGAGGATAAGGCCTTAGCCGGTTGCCCCGTCGATTACGGTTTCAAGCTTTTCGCTCTCAACCCTCGCCGTAGTTCTGAACAAGTCTAACTTGTCTAGGCTCGGGTAATCAACCCTCGCGCAAGCCAGCGCAAGGCCAAAGCCGCAATCAGTATCAATACGCTGACCCAGACGGCCGGCCCGGGCACCGCAACGGCAAGCAGCGCACAAAGGCCAAAGCCAACGAATGCAACCACGCGAACGGTCTTGCCAATATCGGGAATCAACCAGGCACTCAGGTGACCGATTGCGTAGTAGAGCAGAACCGAGAACGACGAGAAACCGATCACCCAACTAAGTTCTCCAACGAACAACAGCGCTATTGCACCAGCACCAACAATCACCTCGGCGATCCAAGGTGCCCCCGCACGATTTCTGCGACTAAGCAGCGGCGGCAACTCGCCGTCTTCGGCCATGGTTGCGGCAGTGCGAGAGACTCCCGCGAGTAACGCGAGCATCGAACCTAGGCCGGCAGCCGCTGCCACAACGATGACCAGCCAGCCGGGCATCCACGGGGTGATCAGTGCGGTGAGCGCGACAAATGGTGCTTCGACAAACCCGAGACTTAAGCCCAATTGGGTCAGCAGCGTTTGACCGAGCGCGAAGTAGAGCAGAGTAACCAGACTGAGCGTGATCACAATCGCCCGCGGAATGTTGCGCTTCGGGTCGCTAACCTCGTCGCCGAGGGTTGCTACACGGGCGTATCCGGCAAATGCGAAAAACATCACGGATGCTGCGCTGATCAGCTGCGCGAATGTCGAAGTTCCCGCTGCGCTCAACACCTCGGCCACGGGTTGCGCGCTCACCGAAGCCGCGGGTAGCACGGCCGAGGTCAGAATGACTACGAAGAACAGCGTGGTGGTGGTCGCGAGAATGGCTGCCACGGTCGCGGTTCGGTTGATGCCCGAAATGTTGATCAGGGTGAGAGCTGCGATGGCGGCGGCGGCTGGCCAAAACTCTAGCTCGGGGGTCAGATATTCCTGAACCACCAGAGCGATAGCTGCAATCGAGCCGATTTTGCCAAAGACGAATGAGAACCCTGCAACGAAAGAGGTTGGGTGGTTGACCATTGCTCGCGAATAGGTATAAACGCCGCCTGGGCGACTGATGCGTTTGGCTAGTTGATAGACGCTCGAGGCATTGAGCACGGCCACCAGCGCCGCCAAAGCTATTGCGGCTAGAAAAAGCGAACCCGAAATGGTGAAGGCTTCTCGAAACACCACGAAAACCCCAGCGCCAAGCATTGATGCGAGCCCGATAGCTATTGCGCCAACAAGGCCGATT
>JAURIU010000004.1 GCA_030832605.1 Rhodoluna sp.
GACCTTTACGAACCGACCGACCCAAACTTTGCGCATCTGATTCTCGTGGTGGCCAGTGATCGCGTGAGTGCCTTCGACCACGTGCTCGAGCCGAGCATCCCAGGTAAGGGCGCACACCTGACCACTCTCACCAATTGGTGGTTCGAGCGTCTCGGTGTCACCAACCACGTAAGTCACGAACTGGATGTGCCAGCCGAGGTCGCCGGCCGTGCGACGGTTGCAAAAAAGCTAGACATGTTTCCGATTGAATGTGTGGTGCGCGGCTACATCTCTGGCTCAGGCTGGAAGGAATACCAAGCCAACGGCACCATCTGCGGTGTGGAGCTACCCGAGTGGCTGACCTTCGGTGCCAAGCTGTCCGAACCGATTTTCACCCCGGCGTTCAAAGCCGAACTGGGCGACCACGACGAGAACATCACCTTCGATCGAGTGGTCGAGCTCATCGGTGAGGCCGACGCCAATGCGCTTCGCGACCTGTCGCTGCAAATCTTCGTCAAAGCCTCAGAATTGGCCGAAAAGGCCGGGCTGATTTTGGCCGACACCAAGTTCGAGTTCGGTCGCGACCCAAAAACCGGCGAAATCACTTTGGGTGACGAGGTGCTCACCCCAGACTCGAGCCGCTTCTGGTCGCGTGCGGCCTGGGAGCGCGGCGAGCGCAAAGACTCGTTCGACAAGCAGGTCGTGCGCAACTGGCTTGCTGAAAACTGGGATGCTTCGTCGACCACCCTGCCACCTGCGTTGCCGCAGGCCATCGTTGACCAAACCGCCGGTAAGTATGCCGAGCTAGTAGAGCGACTAACTTCGGCTGTGGCTTAAAGCAAAACGCAGACCCGAATCGGATCTGCGTTTTGGTGTTACAAAGAACTCATCGACTAGTCGTTCTTCTTGTCTTTACCTTTACCGTTGTCGCCCTTGCCCTTGCCCTTTACTTTGCCCTTGCCGTCGTTCTCAGGCTTTACAGGCTTGGCTGGAATGTTACCCAGATAAGCAATGGCTTCGTTGCGAGACTTGACCGCAGCAGCGATCTCAGCGGCCTTGGTGGCGCGAGCATAGGCTCGGGCAACCTGTGGGTCGGCAGCAGTTTTGGCAGCAGCCATCGATGCGGCAAACGTAGTTTCGGTTGCTTTCACCGAGGTGTTGAAGTTGGTCTTGATCGTCTTGAGAGCTGAGATCAGGCTCGCGTTGGCGGTTTCCCAAGCGGTCATCGCCTCTTTCCAGGCAGTCATGGCTGCTTGAAACTCAACCTTGGCAGCGTAGTTGGCCTGCTTCTGCTCGTAGGTCTTTTTGATCTTGCGGTAGCCGTCTACAACCTTGCGGTCTTTTGGTTTGACATCAACAGACACGTCGGTGTCGGTAGGTTCGGTTACCGGATTCGTAATCGGGTAACCGCTTGGCACTAGCTCGCTGGCCGAGGCCGAAACAGCTGAACCGAGGCTAAGGGCTAGAACCAGGCCGGTGGCGGCTAGGGTTTTTGAAATCTTCATCTGAGAAACCTTTCGTTGGTGTTCTTACAATCACAAGTTTGCAACGGCAACCTTTAGAAAAGCGTGTGAAGAATCTGCGCACTGCTATAGAAAGCTCTGAGGCGAAGCGATGGCTTCGCTAACCTAAGTGCATGAACACCAATACAACGGCAGCACGCATTCTTGTAGTAGATGACGAAGATGTCTTGCTCGACATGCTCGGTGATGCCCTGCGGCTAAGCGGCTTCGAGGTGCTCGAGGCGTCTGACGGCTCAAAGGCTCTCGCGCTGCTGCAAAAAGAGACTGTCGACCTGATCGTTAGCGACGTAAACATGCCAGGCATGGATGGGTATGAAATGCTCACCCATCTGCGCGCTCAGGGCGACAACACCCCCGCCATCATGCTCACCGCAAGAAGAGAACGAGCGGATGTCACCAAGGGACTAAAGCTAGGTGCCGACGACTACGTGACCAAACCTTTCGGTCTCGAAGAACTCATCTTGCGCGTGAACGCGGTGTTGCGTCGAACGATGGGGGCAGCATCCGCTTCGTCGAAGTTGGTTTGTGGGCCGGTTGAGATTATCGATGACCTGCACCAGGTGACCGTAGATGGCGTTGAGGTAGAACTTTCGCCAACCGAATACCACCTGCTCACCGTGCTGATGGAGAACAAGGGCAAAGTGATCAGCCGCAGCAAGCTGCTGCTAGAGGTTTGGGACATCAACTTTGACACCGGCACCAACGTGGTCGACACCTACATTTCTTATCTGCGTCGTAAGGTGCACACCGACAGTTATCAGGGCATCAAAACGGTTCGCGGCATCGGCTTTCAAATGATCGAAGGCAAATGAGGCTTCGCACTCGACTGTTTTTAGCAACCGCGGCAGTCACCACGATTACCGCAGCGGCCGTTGGGCTGGCCGGCACACTCTATGCGTTCGACTCAGAGGTTCAGCGCCTCGACAAGGTTCTTGCCAAGGTTTCGGTTGATGCAGCCGATGCAGCCCCCAACCAGATTGCGGCGGCCATCGAGTCGGCAGCCGACCGTTCTTTCGCGGTTCAGGTTTCGATTCTCGACACCCAGGGCCTGCTCACCAACGTTTACGGCGTTGAAAACATAGTTGATGCTGCGCCACCGATCGCACTAGCCGAGCAGGCTCAAGAACGACCAATCACGGTCGAAGCCGCTGAGACCTATCGAATGAGCTCGGTAGCCATCGACAGCGGCGACTACCTGCTGCTGATCATGCCCCTTCAAGAGGCGATTGACGCGCGAAACGCGAACCTCGGTTGGCTCGGCGGCTTTATTGTCGTTGCCGTCGGCCTGGGCATCCTGGTTATTTGGCTACTGATTCGCCTCGACCTGCGCGTGATGGAGCGGCTGGTTCAATCGGCAAAGAGCATCGCGGCCGGTGAAGAGGTCAGCTTGCCCGGTTCGAAACGCTCGGGCGAAGTGGCCGATTTGTCACAGGCGCTAAGTCAGATGCTCGACTCACTGCGTGGTTCGATTGTTGCCGAGCAGAACGTTCACAAGGCCATGCAGGCGTTCATGGGTGACGCCTCACACGAGCTGCGCACGCCCCTTACCGTGATCAAGGGTTATGCCGAACTGATGCAGCAGCAGGGTGCAGACCAGGCTTTTCGCGACAAAGCGCTGTCTCGGATGCTCAGCGAGACCACTCGCATGGAGCAGTTGATCAACGACCTGCTGCTATTGGCAGAACTCGGCGAAAGACAGGTCGGCGAGCGCGACCGCATTGACTTCACCCAAATTGTTGGCGAGTTTGTCGAAGACCTGAAGGCTCTGCAGCCCAAGCGAACGGTGTCGGCGAAGATTGCGAAGAATCTAAAGGTGATGGGCTCTGGCGCACACCTGGGCCAGCTGCTCTCTAATCTGTTCGGCAACCTGCGCAAGCACACTCCGGTTGATGCCGAGGTTAGGGTGAGCCTGTCTGCGGCGGGCGCCGACCAGATTTTGTTGACGGTAGAGGATGCTGGGCCGGGGCTTCCCGAACATTATTACGACGACGGGGTCGAGTCGTTTCTGCGCTTCGACGCGTTTGCCTCGCGCCAGCAGGGCAGCAGCGGTCTTGGAATGACCATCATGCGAACGATTGTCGATCAGCACGGGGGTCGAGTGCGCCTAAGCCGCAGCGAACTCGGTGGACTAAAAACCGAAATTTATTTGGCGCGCAAGTAGCCGACTACCGCGTTGGCGTGACCGTGGCCCATGCCGTGTTCGGTCTTTAGCCAGTTGACCTGATCCATGTGCTTCAGGTCGCTCACCTTGGCAAGTGCGTCGAACCAAAATTGCATCGGCTTGCCGTAGGTTTTTTCGATTGAAGGAAAGTATGAGGCTGGGCCTTTTACCTTTTCGGTCATGGTGTGTTCCTAAGCGAGAGCGGTGGTAGGTGTTGGAATTGCGGTCGGTTAGAAGTAGTTAATCAGCAACGAACCGACGCCAACCCAGATAATCGAATCGAAGCGGTCGAGCACACCACCGAATCCGGGGATGATCGCGCCAGCATCCTTGACATTGGCAAGCCGCTTGATTTTCGACTCGACCCAGTCGCCGAGAACGGCGAAGGCGGCTAGTCCCAGATAACCGGTTAGGTTGATGTTCGCTGCCGGTTCACCGAACAACACTCCGCCACCAAACACCCAGAGCCAGGCGACACCACCAAGAACGAATGACACGACAAGGCCACCGAGGGTTTTGTTTGGCGAAGTTTTCTTGAAGATTTTGTAGTCGAATGGCTTGAACCGCGCCAGTGTCTTGCCGCCAACCCAACCACCGATGTCGAATAGCGCCACCACGAAGAGCAGAACGAGTGCAGACGCCGCTAGGTCGAATAGTTTGTAGCCACCAACCAAAATCGCCGCGAGCCAAAGCAGCCCGAGCCAGGTGCGCGCCGTCTTTCGAGGCTTCACGGCCATCAACCGCAGAGTCTCGAAGATTGCTGCTGCCGCCACTAGGCTCCAGAAAAACAAAAAGCCGAACCCAATGTCGTTGGTGTCGGCGGTGCGGTCAAAAATCACGAGCGCAATCGATAAAACCAACATGCCGGCCCACGAAAACACCCGTGCGGCAATCATGCCCGCCGTTTTCGACCGGCTGATGAAAAACCAAATACCTATGGGCACTCCCGCTGAGATGACTAGAACCGAGGCTGCCAAGACGGCGAGTTGAACCGCAGACTGCAGCTGTTCGAACACCTCTAAGAAGTTAGGCACGGGCACCTCGATTAGCAACGCGGATGCGCTGCACGCGCATCCCAGCGGTGACAAGTGACCCGACCACAACCACCCCGGCCCACACGACCACGAAGGTTGCCGAGGTGCTGGGTGTGGCGAAGAACTCGAGGGCGATTGCGAGTAGGACGAGCGAGAAGCTGCGCTCGGTTTTGCCGAACGGGCCGCCGTTGATGCGTGGGTGGCCGAAGAGCACCACGCCCCAGAGCGAGGCCGCGGTTGGCAGTGCGACTGCGAGCATCAGGGCGAAGGTCGCGAGCGGGTCGAGGCCGAGCCACAGCGCACCGGCAAAGAGCGCCCAGTCGCCGAGGCGGTCGCCGAGTTCGTTCACCCAAAAGCCGCGACGTGACTCGAGGCCCCTGGCGCGTGCCACCACCCCGTCGAGGTTCGCACCGGCCAAACGCACCAGCACGCCGACGGCCACGAGCAACGTGAGTCCATTAGCCAGACCGTAGCCGCCGAGCACCCCGCCCAGCACGCCGAGCCAGGTGAACAGGTCGGGCGAGAGCTTGGCTCGCACGGCTAGCTTCGAAATGGGGGCGAGCAGCCGCGAATAAAAGGCCTTGAGACCGTAGAGGCCTTTCATTTGGCGAACCCCGTCAGCAGAGCATCCACGATGAAAAACGAGGCGCCAACCATTAGCACCAGGCCGGCCCAGGGGTGCCAGGTGAAGCGCCACGGGCGAAGCTGCGCGAGCACCGCGACAAGGCTAAACAACGTGAAGAGCACATAGGCGATGGCGTCGAGAATTGTGAAGAACGCGAGAATGATGATCGGTTGCGCACCGAGCCAAAAACCGGTGAACGTAAACCACTGCAGCACGGCGAAGCCGAACAAGAAGGCGGCCGAACGAAACGCGTAGCGACCCACCATCTCGGTGACTCTCGATGCTCTGTTGTCGCGGCTCATCATCAACTCCAGTATGCAATCGTGAGCCAAAGGCCGATAGGGAACAGCGCGAGCGTGACCGATTGCACGAGGCCGAGGCTCGGGCGCAGCCAGCGGGCCAAGAAGTTGCCGAGCAGCCAACCGCCTGCGCCAACCAAAACAATTCTTGTGATTCTGGCGATGAGGGCGGTGCCGAGTTCGGCAAGCGACAGCCCCATCAAACCGGCTTCGTGGGCATAAACCTTGACCGGAATGCCGTTGAACATTTGCTGCCAGAAAGCTCCGCCGAGATTGACGTCGAGTTGCTCGGCTGCAACTTCGAACATGCGCGGGGTGGTCAGCGGTGATGGTGGTTCGAATCCGTTCTTGACCATCCACCAGGTTGCCAGCACTCCTAGTGCGGCCCCGGCTGCCGAAGCGGCAATCAGCGCGGCCCCTCGCCAGCGCCAACCGACCGTGACCACCAAAAGCAGCAGCGGCATCTCGGCGATCAGCGGCCAGAAAATGCCCTCGCCCATCGCCCAGGCAAACACCACGAGGAGCCCGGCCCAGCCGAACGCCACCTTGCGCACGCGCTGCCAACCGAACCCCGGCAGGTCTTCGATCGGCATTTTGTGTAATTCGATCAGCTCGTTGCGAACCGCAGCGACCGCCTCGTCGATTGAATCCGGATGCACGGCAATCGCAGTTCCATGACGCAGGTTTGTCGCCCGGTGCTTCGGAAAGGTCGAGCCCTTGGGCAGCGACTCGAAGGTGCCGTTGATGGCAATTGGCAGAACGCGAGCGCCGAGTTCGGCGGCTAGGCGAAACGCGCCGGTGTGAAAAGCGCCGATCTCACCGGTGGTCGACCGAGTGCCCTCGGCGAAAAGCACCAGAACCACGCCCGCGCGCACCAGGTCGGCCGCCCCGCGCAACTGCTCCATGCCGTCGCCCGAGCGCGAGATTGCGAAGGTGCCAACCAGCCCGCGCGAAAGCCAGTCGGCCGTCGAATCTTGCTCCCAGTAGTCGCTCGCCGAAACCACCAGAACGGGGCGGGTTCGCCCGAGGGTAGCCAGTAGCGCGACCGAATCTGCGTGAGACGAATGGTTGGCCACAACGATGAGTGGGCCGTCGGGTAGCGGAACGGGGCGGGCAAGCGGCGTGGGCTTGGGCGTGGCATCCGTGTTGGTAAACGAGGTTAGGCCGCGCGAGAAAATGGCGATGATGCTGGCCCAAAAATGGGCTCTGAACTTGGATGCACGGGTTAACGCCCGCATCGCCCGCTGGTTCATCTGATCCCGCCTAGAAAAAGTTGCGTGATGCACACAGATCCCGATGAGTGCCCCATCTAGTTGCAACTCTAGAACATTTCGAGATTAGGTAACCTTGAAACCACCAATCAAAGCAGGGATGCGATGACTTACACAGCGAGCGTCACGGTGACCGACCAACTCGGTCTGCACGCTCGACCTGCCGCACAAATCGCCAAGCTGGTGAAATCGGCCATCGACTCGAACCCCGCGCTAGTGG
Source organism: Rhodoluna sp. (assembly GCA_030832605.1). Classification (GTDB taxonomy): domain Bacteria; phylum Actinomycetota; class Actinomycetes; order Actinomycetales; family Microbacteriaceae; genus Rhodoluna. Next base: position 7,113 of record JAURIU010000004.1, read on the forward strand.
TCACCGTCAAACACCAATCGGGCAAGCAGGCACAGGCAAAATCGGCGCTGATGCTGATGGCGCTCGGTGCCAAATCGGGCGAATCGATTGAGGTGCAGGTAGATGGTGCGAGCGATGAAGCCGCCGCTGCGCTGGTTGCCGAAATTCAAGGGCTACTGATCGAATGAGCGATTCCCGCACCGACGTTGTGCTGAGCGGAATTGGCGTTGGTCTCACCTCTGCCACGGCACCGGCATTTGTGGTCGCCGCTACCCAGACGCTGCCGCCCTACCGAATGAGCGATCTCACGCCTCAAGAGGAAACCGAGCGCCTCGCCGCCTCGGTTGCCAAAGTTCAACTATCGCTTCAGGCCGTTGCTGCTGACTCAACCGACGAAACCCGCGAAGTTCTCGCGGCCCTGGCCGAAATCGTCACCGACGACGTGCTGATAGAGCACGCCCGCGAGTTCATCGATCAAGGCTGGTCGGCTGAGGCTGCATTCGGCAAAGCGGTGAGCGACTTCGTAGCCCCGCTGATCACAGCAGACGCTGCCGAGCGGTTCGACGATTTTGAATGGTTATCTCAGCTGGTTCAGGCCGACCTAGCCGGCATCAGCACGGTTCGAGAGTTGCCCACCGAAGGCCGCTGGGTTTTGGTGGTCGACGACCTCACCCCCGCCGACACCGCCCAGTTCACCGATGCGATTGCCGGGGTGGTCACCCTCAAAGGTGGTCCAACCTCGCACGCCTCTATTATTTGTGCGGCCCGCGGCATTCCCGCCGTGGTGGCGTGTGCCGAGGCCGTCACAGTTACCGATGGCGAAACCCTGTTGGTCGACGAGCTCGGCAGCCGGGTAGTGGTGAACCCCGTCGAACTGCAGGCTTCGTATAGCGTCGCCTTCACCACACGTCTGCCTGAACCGCTGATTGCGGTGCGAGCCAACGTCGGCTCGGTTCAAGACGCCGAGACAGCCAGCACGGCGAAGGCCGCAGGCGTGGGCCTTCTGCGCACCGAGTTTTTGTTCTCGGGTGCTCAGACCGAGCCAACCCACGAAGCTCAGGTTGCACAGTACCGAGCCATTTTTGAAAGCTCACCGGCCGGGCCGATTGTGGTTCGCACGTTAGACGTGGCAAGCGACAAGCCACTGAAGTTTGCGGTGAGCAGCCTCGAAGAGCAAGATCGCGGCTATCGGTTTTTGGTCGACAACCTCGGTCTCATCGAGCGCCAACTCGACGCTCTCTCGGCAGCACAGAAACTTAGCGGCCGCGAAGTTTGGGTTATGGCGCCGATGCTTGGGTCGCCCGATCAGGTTCGCTACTTTGCCGACCTAGTGCGTGCGAGAACCGACTTCAGAGTCGGCGTAATGATCGAGCTGGCTTCACTGGCACATACCGTCGCCGAACTGGCCGGCATTGTGGAATTTGTCTCGATCGGAACCAATGACCTGAGCCAAGACTTGTTCGGCATTGACCGAAACAACCCCGTGCAACCAGAACTGCTCGACCATTGGCAACCTCGCCTAGTCGAACTGATTGGCCGCGTGGCCGCCGCTGCGCGAAAAGCCGGAATCGACTGCTCGGTTTGCGGTTCGGCCGCCAGCGACCCGACCTTTGCGGTAGTACTAGCCGGGCTCGGAGTGAACTCGGTTAGCAGCGCACCAGCTGCGGTTTCGCATGTTCGTGAAAGTTTGATGGCGTTCGAACTCGCAACCGCGACCAAGGCTGCCGAAATAGCGCTCGACTGCCCCAATTCCTGGGCGGCAAAGGGTGCAGTTCAGGCGTTTTTGATCCACGGAGCGATTCTTTAACCAAACATTCGGCAAGCGCAACAATTCGCAACGAAAAGGCGCGGCGGCGCATCCGTGTATAGATTCGAAGCATGCCTATTTATGACAACATCACTCAGGTAGTCGGAAACACTCCGCTCGTTCGCATCAACCGCATCATTGACGGTGGTGCAGAAGTTCTCGCCAAGCTCGAGTTCTACAACCCTTCTTCTTCGGTCAAAGACCGCATCGGTATCGCAATGATCGATGCTGCCGAGGCCACTGGCGAACTTCAGCCCGGTGGCGCAATCGTTGAGGCAACCTCGGGTAACACCGGTATCGCCCTCGCCATGGTTGGTGCAGCTCGCGGCTACCGCGTGATTCTGACCATGCCAGACTCGATGTCGCGTGAGCGTCGTGCCCTGCTACGTGCCTACGGTGCCGAGCTAGTGCTGACCCCAGCTGCCGAGGGCATGCGCGGTGCGGTGGCCAGAGCCGAAGAAATCGGCCTAAACCAAGGCGCTGTGCTAGTGCGCCAGTTCGCCAACCCGGCAAACCCAGAGATTCACCGCAACACCACCGCTAAAGAAATTTGGCGCGACACCAACGGTGAGGTAGCCGCACTGGTTGCCGGCATCGGAACCGGCGGAACCATCACCGGCGTTGGTCAGGCTTTGAAAGAGCTAAACCCAGACATCAAGATCATCGCCGTCGAGCCAGCCGCTTCGCCGATTCTCAATGGCGGAACCCCAGCCGGTCACCCAATTCAAGGTATCGGTGCCAACTTTGTGCCAGAGGTTCTCGACACCAACGTCTACGACGAGGTCTTGGATGCTCCGACCGAAGAAGCCGTCAAGTGGGCCCGTCTCGCAGCCTCGGGCGAGGGCATTCTCGCCGGAATCTCTTCTGGTGCAGCGCTGTGGGGTGCCAACCAGGTGGCTTCACGCCCAGAGTTCGCCGGCAAGAAGATTGTCGTCATCATTCCTTCGTTCGGTGAGCGCTACCTGTCGACCATCCTTTACAAAGACCTGGTCGAACTAGACGACTAGAACGTGGCGGGCATCCCTCGTTTAGACTTGGGGTACTTTGATAAACATTCGTGAAGACATCCGCGCCGGACTGGCCAAAGATCCTTCGATGCGCAGCGGGTTCGAACTTTTTATGACCTCACCCGGCTTGCACGCCGTTTGGGGTTACCGTTGCGCCCACCAACTCTGGAAGTGGCGTCGTCGAATATTGGCACGGATGCTCTCAAACTGGTTGCGCTTTCTAACCGGCATCGAAATTCACCCGGGAGCCAAGATTGGCCGCCGTTTGGTCATCGACCACGGAATGGGTGTCGTGGTCGGAGAAACCGCTGTAATCGGTGACGATGTTTTGATTTATCACGGCGTAACTCTCGGCGGTAAAGAGTTCACTCGCACTAAGCGCCACCCAACCATCGGCAACAACGTCATGATTGGTGCAGAGTCGATTGTGCTTGGCAACATCACGGTCGGAGACAACGTGATGATTGGCGCTGGCTCTGTCGTCACCAAAGATGTCGCACCGAATTCTGTCGTAATCGGCGGGCGCACCCAAATCTAAAGCTTGGCTATTTTTTCCAAGCCTTGTAGGCGTATTTCTGACCTGAGACTGTTTGCTTCGCTATGGTCGCCGATGTCACTTTTGCACTTGCTGCCTTAACGGTCACAGTACCCGCCGCCGAGGTAGTGAGCGTCACGTATCCCTTGCCCGTGATTTTTACCTTCACCTTGACGCCCTTCAACGGCACGTAATTTAAGGTGTCGAAGTTTGTGGTCACCTTGATCGTGGTAGTGGTGGCCGATGCCTTGAAAACTTTGATTGAAGTCGGCGCTTCGCAAGACTTTCGCTCTTTGAGCACGGATGTCGAGAATGTCCACTTTGGTGTTGAAGTCTTCGACCCAACAATCGCCTTCGCGCCATTCGAAAGCGTGAAGGTGCTGGTAGTGAGATTTGTCGGAACGAGATAAATCCAAGGCTGGCCAGTTACGCGAACCTTATTCCCGTTCTTAAACTTGAAACTCGTGGTAGCCGTTGAGCTCGAGCGAGACCAAGTTATGTCATACCTTTTGCCATCACGCAAAAGATAACCCGTTCCTTTGCCAACAGAGTTTGTAAAAGGTACAGCATCTGGACCGCCATCTGGCATCAACCTACAGGTAAAAGCGCTTCCGGCGTTCTTTGCGGTGCTGAACTGAATAATCGCAGTGGCCGATGAGGTTTGGCCAGCAACTGACTTGCCGCCAACTACATCGATGGTTGCGCTTCTACCCGAAGCCTCATAGATCCAAACCTTCTTAGAAGCATTCCAGGTGATGGTTCGTGGAATTGGGTTGTTGTAAGGAGTCTTTCGATAGGTGATTTTCAGCGACTTGATTGACTTGCCGGTTGACTTGATCGAGGCAGGAATCGCGCCCGTCATTAGGCCAGCCTCCTTGAGAATTTTGGTATTTGACATGCTGATGCCCTTGCCGCGACCGGCCACCTTGTTGCCATTCAAGAAATCACAGAATGGGTCAACACAACCCTTTGGAGCGAACATTTCTTTGAGATTCTCTTTCGAGTTCATTCTCAAAATGTGCTCCGTTTTAGCTAAGAAATCGAGCATGATTTTGCGCGACAGGCTGAGGCCTGAGACAAAAACTCGGGTTTTGCCGAATTGATCTAGAATCGGAAAATCTGTTTCGCGAAGGCTTCTAACTGGTCCTACAACCGCAGGCAGTTTGTCTGTTCCATAAATGGCAATGTGGCGAGTGAACCCTCGCTCAACCGGCTCGACATAGATTAGCGCAGCGGCTTTCAGCCCCTTGAGCGGGTAGGCACCTTTTTGATGAGCAGGAACCTTGACAGCCACGACGCCACTTTCGCCTGGCACAAGATCTGGTGACGTTGAATAACTTTTCGCATCAAAACTTTTAGCAGACGCGGGTGACACCAAGCCAAGTGCAGATGCAGCCAGACCAAGCACAGTAGCAAGGCCGATGATGGTTCGAGAAAGGGACGTTTGCTTAGTCACATCTAAGTTTTGCACGGGTCAGGCCTTCAATAGCAGAGCAGCGATTTTCGTCAGGCGATACTCAGTAATCTGCTCGGATGCTCGATCACTTTCAGCAATCTCAGAAACGTCATTCAGGCAGACCACCGATGGTGGTCGGCGCAGAGCGAGGTTGAGGATCTTTGCCAAAGAAGACTTGGCGTTGAGCACTATGTATGAGTAGGTAAGTTTTCCACCCATGACCGCATCGCCGGTGCTGTAAGCCAAGAAATTGTGTAGCCACTCCGGAACGAGGTCAGCCTGAGTTCTAAATCGATTTCTGCTCGTTGCCGTCAGCTCATCGTCGAATCGATTCCACATTTGCTCCATGGTCGATTTGCGCATCGGATGCGGGCCATGCTGAATGCTGCGCATCGAGATTTGCAAACCCGCAGAAATTGCAGTCTGTACGGTGTGCTGACGAGCCAGGTGAATCACATCGGCGTCCCCCACCGAGAACCCGGGCAAAGTGGTTCTTGTGTATCTGATGAGACACCGGCCGTGCGAATCGAACCAAGCCGAAGGAATTAGCGGGCGGCCGAAGAGAATGTCGTCGTTCAGATAGAGGAAATTTTCGGCAAGCCCTTTGATTCGATGAAGGTGAGAAGTGATCACATGAGAGTTGAAGGTAGGCAAAAACTCTTTTGGAATGAACTTTTTGTGGTCGACCACCGTGACGCGGTCGGCGAGGTCACCCAAATCGGGGGTCTGGCCATCGGTAACCAGCCAGATGCGGTTCATCCACGGTGCATTTTTCAGCAACGTAGCGATTGAAAAATAAAGTTCGTTTCTACTGGTGAACCGGCTGTCTGAAGTGCCATGTGAGTCAGCTTCGGACGAGAACTTGCGCTTCTTTGCCAGCCATTTGGGGTCTGAACCGTCTACCCAGAGGTAAACCGCATCAACCGCAAAAGGCACATCGTGAATGCTCCGTTGCGCGAGGTTTTGATCGAGGCTAAGCAGCGAGGCATCTGCAGTTAGCGGTCCGAGTTCACTGACTGAACCGTTCCAGCCTGACGAGGCAAAGTTACCTTTTGGCGTCTTGCGCCAAACCTCGATGGGCACGAGTGTTTTGCTAGTCGCATTCTTGTAGCCGACATAAGCAAACTCTTTACCCTGCTTTATGCGTTTTCGGTCCCCGCGAGACGCAAGGGACCCTCGCAACATACTGTGCCCCAAGGTGACCAACTCGAACTCGGCATGCTGGTCAACCCATTCGAGAAATTTGCCGAGGTCACTTGATCTCACGCCAACGGGAGCAACTTGCCAATAGCTAACCGGAACCGCAAAAGCGCCCTCGAAGCCAAGTAGGCGGCTTCTCAGTTTGAGTTGGCCTTTATGTTCGTCTGGGTGGATTCGCTGATTGACCCACTCTGGGCCCGAAACCTGCTGCTCTTTTTTACCCGGTTTAGCCATGCTGAAAAGGGCCTGCAAAACAAAACGCTCAAGAGGCGTTCCGCCAATAATGGCCGCAATTTTCTGCATCGACTTCATATCAATCAAGTCAAGTCTATGCTTGCGCCAGATGCCATAGCGCTTGACAGGTTTACAAGGCGAGGTCTCGAAACCTCGGGAATCGTGTCAACCAGCGACATCACAACTTTTGATCTCGAGTAAATCTCGTCATACATGACCACCGAGTGCCCGGGTTCAAAAAGTGGGTCAGACTCTGGCGCAAATAGGGCGTGGGTTGTTCCGTTTGAACGCAACATCATCAAATTCATCGGGTGGTGCTTCAAGTAGAAAACCCTGTTGGGTGAGAAGCGTTTGAGCAAAACCTCGCAGTCACCCGCGGTAGTCGCCGGCACCAGCCTCAACTCAATTCGCACACCGGTAGTCAATCGTTTAGCCGCAAAGAACAGCCTGAAGTAAAGGTAAGCGGATATTTGGTTCGTCGCCAGAGTCACTTGCCTGGCCGAAGCTTCAGTAGCCCATCCGAGAAGTTCTCTTGCTGCCGAGCGAACAGAAGCACCATTGAACGGGTCAGAAAAGTGGGTGAAAACAACAGTGGACTCAGCCTTACCTGGAACGCTCACTTTGGTTGGCACCCAGACACCCAATAGCTTTGCACCCTCACGAAGCAAAAAGTTCACATAACGAAGCAGCCTGAGCTTCGAGCCACGTGAGGCGAACAATCCGGGCTCGCTGAGTTGCTTTGAGGCGACGTGGCGGCTGTGGCTTTGCAAAGTTTGCTCGATCGCCTCTACAAAAGCGGCGTCTTCGTCTTGCCTAGGCTTTCCGTAATGATATTCGCGCAGCCTTTGTAGTTCGCCGGCCTTAGCCGTGGCCAACTTCGTTGCGCGCGCGATGTGCTTTTCGAGTTCGTGCAATGAATCGGCAGCCAAGGGTTCGAGCGATGCGAACATGGCGACATCAGCCACCAGGGCCTTCGAGTCACTCGGCTTGGTGATCAACAGGGGTTTTCCAGTCACGAGCCAGTCATAGGCCACTGCCGAGACATCCGTGATCATCAGGTCTAACTCGTTGAGCTGCCAACCAAAGGTCGAGTTGTCAACATAGTGCCGAACTTTTGAGGCCTTGCTTTCGTTGTGAGCCTTGAGCAGCGCACGGATGCTCGCATCTGCCTCGGCGATTTTGGCGTCTCTACTACCAGACAGCGGATGCGGTCGGTAAACGACCTGGTAGCCCAGCGAAATCAGCCTCTCGACTATCTCAACCCCGTGGGAGTCTAAGGAGCTGTAGCGAGTTGCTCTAGTCACACCCTCCCAGGTGGGAGCATAAAGCGCTGTTTTGACGTCAGCCGCAGCCTTCTCATAGTTGGAGGGCACGGGAAGCACGTCTTTAATCTGCGGGCGGCCGATCAGCTTGATGCGGGCTGGGTTGTAGTTTTGAATGTTGCGAGCGACCCTATCGACGGCAGCTTGGCCGGCAGCGAAGTAATAGTCATAGCGCTTGAGGGTGTTCTGAAACATGTAGGCCTTGTCAGATTCCCCGTGAGAAACCCAAACATGCAGCCCGTAACGGTTACGAAGTGCAAAGAAGTTTTTGGCATTCTGATTTGGGTAAAGCAAAATTTTAGGCTTCTGGTTTTTCAAAAATTCGGCGATGCCCTCTTGCCCATCAACTCGAAACGCTTGAAGACCGCTGCCCCAAAGCTCTTCGTCAGCGAAGTTTGATGTGTACAAAACCCCGACGGAATAGATTTTGCTCAGTCGTTGAAGGGGCTGTATCCACTGGCGCAATTGATAAAGATTTTGGGTGCCGGAATCGAGAAAGACAAAGACGACGTCCACTTTCTAGCCCCTTACCTAATCTGCACAATGCGATGTCTTAATTGCAACATCCTTTTGGTGTCGCGGCATAGCAAATGCAAGGATTCTCAAGATTTACTAATGATTCGGCTTGTTCGCCAGAAAGACGACTAGAAGCTCTTCCAAATGGGCACTTCGCCCAAACCGAAGTCCCTTAGCGCTGCCTGTGATTCAAGCGAATCTGCCATTAGTCGAGGTTTCTTTGCAAAATAATCGTTGGCCAACTGCAGAGCCGCCACCAACTGTGATTCAGATTCTTGCAAACCGAACACCAGAGTTACCGATTTTGGGCGCAGATCTGGCAGCAACTCATTGCGCGCCTGCAATGCGTCTGAGTGAATCACCAGCGACGTGCATCCGGCCTCGTGTTCTCGATCTAGGCGGGTGACTTGCCCCTTAGCCAGAAGCTCTTCGAGCTCAACGCTCGGTTGTGATAGTGGTTTGATAACCGAAGGAACATGCACGAAGGCTACCGCGCCAGTGCTCTTGGTCTTGGCTTTCGCCTTCTTGAACACCAATTCGAGCCACGGTGTCTGTATGGCAAGGTTTGAAACTACAACAAAGTCAAAAAACAGTATCTGCTCAGAATCGGCTGATGAGGTCGGAATTGCGAAAGGGCGCTTCTTGGTGGCGCGTTTTAGGTAGAGCCCGCCTTCAACCAACTTCATTTGATCATGCCAGTCGCTGAACTTGCGCACATAGTCGCGTCGAGCACCGATGATGCCTCGCACGGTAGAGTTTTTGCCACCGCCGGTGAGCGACTCGATGTGGAACCTGGTGAAACTGAGCAGGCCGGAGTTGATTGTCGGCGCCGAGCCAAGCCCAAATTTTGCATTGATTCGGTGATGGTATTCGGTGTCTGCCCCGAACTTGACTTCATCCCAGTAGCCGAGTTCGGTGAATACCGGGTTGCGCTTGAAAAGCAGTGAAGAGGAGTTTTGTCGCAAGATTTCGCGCCCGTACTGTGCGAAGAAATTCAAGCTTCCTGGGTCGACGCGCACGGATTTGCTCATGTTGGCAACAGTGTTGTCTTGCGCCTGTAGCGCCAGCATCTGGCGTTCAATTTTGCGCGGGTGCGACCAGTCATCGGCGTCGTGAACTGTTATCACATGTCCTCGAGCAAACTGCAGTCCGTAGTTGCGCGAAGCGTAAGCCCCTTGGTTTACCTTGTTAGAAATCACTCTTATGCGAGGGTCTTGGGTCGCGAGAGAGTTAGCCACAGCCAGAGTTTCGTCGCTCGAGCAATCATCAATGATGATCACCTCGAGGTTGCGCCAAGATTGCTTCAACAAACCCCGAACAGCTGTTGGCAGCCAGGCCGCGCTGTTGAAGGCAGGCACTATCACCGAAACCTTTATTGCCGATTCAATCGAAGCGTGCTCTGGCATTTCACAGTCGAGTTGATCGAAAAACTCTTGCCCAAGGTCTGCGTTGAGTTGCACCGGCTCTAGGTTTCTGAGAGCAAGAGCGGCATTTATCCACTGAAGTTGAAGTTGCTGTCCAAATTCTGGAATTGATGAAAGCTTGGCGCCCGAAACCATGTTGGCCGCGGCCAAAAGGGCGTCTTCAGTCTTTCGGCGGCTTGCATCTAGAAGTGCCAAGAACGAGTCAGTGGATGCAAAATCTACGGTCTGCCTCAGCCCCTCAAGCCGCAAAACCAATTCACGGTCATTTGCCGAATACCGGTCAGGTGAAGTCCAGTAGGCCTTCATGTGAGCTGACGCTAGTTCTATGATTTCGGCATCGTTTGCCGTGTGCCCCCAAGAGAGAAGCTCAGCGAGGGCGCGCCTGCGGTGGTCTGGCGGCGAGTCTGGACCATAAACCAGTTCAAGTAGGTCTCGAAGGCCTCGCTCATCAAAGCCACTGCGCAATCGGTCTATCGCCAGATAAATTCGATAACTCCAGTTTGCGTTCGTACTGAATTTTTCTAATTCGGGTACCCAAGTCTTCGTGGCCTTTAGATGCGGAGCCGATTTTCTTTTGATCTCGAGAGCTTCAGCCCGAAGGTCGGCCAACTCTTGGGCGATGTCGTTGGAGGCAAGTCTAGAAACCAGACCAAGGGAGTGCACCCTATCGAGCTCAAGGTTTCGGCATTTGTGAATCAAGCGATCGCAGCGAATCTGAAGGTGCTCAATCGAAAGGCTTAGCTTGCTTGCCTGGATAGTTGTGCGACTAACTTCGCCACGAATCTTTTGACCCCGAGAGTTTTGAAACTCTTCGCGAATCTCGACTAGCTTGCCTTCTAGTTTGCGGGCCTTTTTATCGAGATCTTGGGCGAGAACTTTGATATCGCCAAGCGTTTTCTTGGTTCTCGCTACCGAGGATCGAATTTTGGCAAGCTCCGTCACCCCTCAAGCCTAGGCACAATTAGGTACTATTTTGTACATTTTGTTTCGCTAACATGGTGAGATGACGATAACCGCAATCTTGGGGCAGGGCTACGTGGGCCTCCCGCTCGCCGAGGCACTCACCGAGGTTGGCGACAGTGTTTTGGGCTTCGACGTAAATGAAGCATTAGTGGGTAGGCTCAACGCCGGTGTTTCTCACATTGATGACATTAGTGACGAAGCCCTAGGTCGCATGATCGCTGCCGGGTACCGAGCAACGTCATCGCCGTCAGACCTCGCTCTTGCCGATGTTGTGGTCATCTGCGTTCCCACCCCATTGCAGGCATCTGGTGCACCCGACCTTACTTACGTAGAAAATGCTTCAACTCTGGTATCTGAGAATCTCAAACCTGAAGCACTCGTGATTCTAGAATCTACGACCTATCCGGGCACCACCAAGAACCTGCTCCGGCCGCTGCTTGAAGCGCAGGGTAGAACAATTGACGAAGATTTTTTGCTGGCTTTCTCTCCAGAGCGCATCGACCCGGGTAACGCCCGTTTCAACATAAGGAACACGCCCAAGGTTGTCGGTGGTGAAAGTGAGAAATCGGGCGATGCCGCTTCGGCCTTCTACCGACGGTTTGTTTCAGAGATTCATCTCACTCGAGGTACAAAAGAGGCCGAGGCAGCGAAGCTGCTTGAAAACACCTACCGCCATGTAAACATCGCTTTGGTCAATGAGCTCGCCATGTTTTGCCACGACCTTGAGATTGACATCTGGGACGTCATCCGCGCCGCTTCTACCAAGCCATACGGTTTTCAGGCTTTCTATCCTGGGCCTGGTGTAGGAGGGCACTGCATCCCGGTTGACCCGGCCTACCTCAGCTATGAGGTGAAGAAGAGGCTCGGCGTAGACTTCAGATTCATCGAGACCGCTATGGACATAAACAACGGGATGCCGCGCTATGTGGTCTCTCGCGTGCAGCGAATTCTTAACCGCGAGGGTAAGCCCCTTCAGGGATCGAAGGTGTTACTTCTCGGAATGGCATACAAACCAGACATCGCCGACCTGCGCGAGTCACCGAGCCTCGAGATTTTTGAGATTCTGCATCAAGAAGGTGCGCGAGTCGCGTTTCACGACCCGATGATCACCTCGATGAGAATCGGTGACCACACCGTTAGCGGCGAAGCCGATCTACACGCTGCAACTTCAGCTAGCGATGTGGTTGTGCTTCTTCAAGCTCACACGGCATACGACATAAACGATTTGGTTGATCGCTCAAACTTTTTCTTTGATACCCGAGGTGTCACCAGAGGCGAGAAGGTAGAGCGCCTTTAGAGGTGATTTACCTAGCTGTGACTACTGCGTAAATCGCGTAGCCAGGTAGTGCTTGTCACGCAGCTGATACTCTGCAAGATCTTTCTCATCAACCCCGCAGAGCGCTTCAAAATAGGCGTTCTCAAAACTTAACTGGGCCGCATCTCTGATGCCGGCGGCGCGCTGCAGAAGCTGTTCAACATATTCGGCGTGGGTGACTCCTGGAGCAAAGGTCGCTGCAACGTTTGTTTCACGCTTGTGGGCCACAAACGCACTCGAAAAGAACCTAAGTCTCGATAACTGAATAATAGGGAGACCAAGTCGTTCTGCGGCAAACCCCAACGAGGTTGCCGTATCTAGCGAAAAGTCTCGACTCGCGGCGGGATTGCGAACGATTCTCTCGAGAAGTTCTTCTCTGGTCGAACCAATCCTCGCGGCGGTCAATGCAGCAACCTGCACCGAGTCATTTTGCTTACCCTCTCGAAACAGGTTCGACTCCTCTTCTTGTTCGAGGGCGTGCATCCAGTTCTCTTCCCTGGCAATCGACCAGAGCCCAAAACCACGCTTTGCCGCTGCAACTGCGAACCAGACGTCTGCCATGCCAGGTTTGCCAATCTCTGAGTAGCTGAGTTGCCAATACTTGCGGTTGAAAAGCAGTGTTCCGGTGCCGAGCATGTCTGCTGGAGTCAGTGCCGCAGACGCATGTGAGAAGTGCCTAAGCTGGCGACTCGATAGCAATCGCTTGACTGGCTTGGGGTACAAGGCGGCGTGTACGCCGACCGCGTTGGTCGCACCTAACAACTTTGTGACCCGCACTAGTTCGTCAATGTAATTCTCTGGGTAGTAAATGTCATCATCAACCGTTGCATAAAAAGTGGCGCTGGTTTTGTCTAAAAAGAAAAACTTGCCGTTGTCACGAACATCCCCGTATTTCTGTGATCGGGCCACTCGTATTTTCGGGTGCTTCAAGAATTCGGGTACGACTTCGTAGTTGTTTAGGTAAACGCCCATTTCGCTTACCTGCGGCAGTAGAGCTTCAACCACCTGGCGCAAAGATTCTTGACGCGACGGCATGCTGGCTAATCCAACAAAAACGGTGTCGACTTGGGCGTTGCTTCGCAGCATGGTGCGCAGTGGTAGCCCTAGTGGCGAACTGGCAATACGTCGCAATGTAGAACGCAAATCTGCACCCAACCTGGTCTTATCCGGAGTTTCAAAAACCTTCTCTCACACCACAATAACCGCAAAAAAGTCGACATCCCATGCGAAAGTTGCTGGCTTCACCGTTCAGTGTTCGAGCCTGCCGTCTTAAATCTTGATTACTTCACCTCCGCTTTGCCAGCTGTCAAAGTTTTAGTCACCAGCGTTTCACTAAACTGTCATGGTGGGAAAAATATCAAGTCATGAGCGTGCGCCCTGGAAGGCGTTCGCCATCGATCTGATGGGCAAGGTGCTTCAACGTCGCGGCTTGGTCAAACGCGCACCTAACTTTGCGCTGATCGAAGTGACCGACGCCACAACCGAAGCTTTCACGGCATCTTTGCCAAACCTCACAACCGATTTTGACTACGTTGTTGTGCTCTGGTGTGCGACAACCGAAGAACCAAGGTTGGCAAAAAAGTTCAAGGTAGTTGGGTTCAGCGAACAATTTCAAACCCGCTGGTCACTTTTGCAGCATTGCGCGAAGGGATTCGTCTTTCCGCTTACGGCCGGTGACTCTAGGAGCCTTGACCAGCAACGGGACCTAAAGGCCCAGCTTTTCGCACACGGCGGAAACTGCATCGCCGGATACGCGCATCTGAAGCAGTTCTTAAACCCCGACGCCCCATTGGCAGCAGATTTTTCGGGACCAGTCTTGGTTTCTTCGCTCGAGGTTAACCAAGTGGTGTTCGATCAGCGCTTTCTAAAAATCAGACCGAGTGAGCTTGCGCCAGCAACCGAAACTCAAGACCTGGCGGCTCTCGCGCAAAGACGGCAAGCGCCTCTGTTGGCAATAGATGCCGGTGAACTTGCGGCGTCGCACCGCGAGCGCAAGGGTTTTGCTTGGAACGAGGAGGTTTCGCCTCGTTCATCTAGAAGCGAACTGATTGAAAGCCTCGTTCGCTTGCCGAGCCTCTCGAAGCAAATGAATGTGCGCAGGGCAAGACTTTGGAACGACATCTGGCTAGGCCTTGACTACTCGCCGGTCAGCGAAATCGCTGCAGACCAGGTACACGCGTTCGCAGCTAACCTAAACACGTCTGAGCCATCGAGCTCGGATGTTGCGAAAGCCAGAGTAGTTCTAGAGACCATCGGAGCCGCCAAATGACAGCGGGTAAGAAAGCATCAAGCGGATCCGCTCTTTCAAGGCTTGTTGCCGCTGCCAAGAATGAGTATGACTACCCAAACATCAGCCAAGAGCACCTAAATGCATCTTTCGACGCGACCATTACCGAGATCACCAACATCGCAGAAAGCCTTCACGATGCCCGACAGAGCTCGGCTCAAGACGAGTCCGAGTTGGTTGAACTTCAGCGACTGATTTCGAACGAGGGCGGGCACATCCATCGCGGGGCAACCATTCCCCTGCTGCAGCGGTGCGCGAGGCGAGAGGACGACCTAGAGGTTCTGCAAAGGAGAGTCGCAAGGGCCCAGTTCAGGTTGAAAACGCTTCAGAGCGAAACCTGGGTGCTTTATGAAACATCCCTTGAAGGGTTGAAGACTCAGGAATCAAAGCTTGATGCGCTACTAACGCGTCTCGAGCAAACCCAGAAATACACCGCACAGCAGACCGCAAGATTACAGAGCTTGCTGCAGTTAGCCGACACTATTGAAAAGCTAGCCGCATGCCGCACGCAACTGAACGCAGGCTATCGAGCTCTCGCACTGAAAGACCTTCTCGCTGAAGCTTACGGGCCGACGGCGCAGTCAGCATCCCGTCGTGTGGCGTTGGTTATTCTGACTAGGTGGGCTAAGGCGCAAAAAATTGAGCCTTGGTATGAGATTTTTGAAAGTCACTACAACTTGTTGAAGGCTAGGCTTGCCGATGCTGAGGGCAAGAGTGGCAAACCAGTTGCCCGAGCCAAGGCAAACGAATTCTTTCGTGCCGGGGGTATTGAATTACTGCTAGACGCTGCATCTGGTGCCACCCGCGATCGCGATGATTTTCTGATTTTGGGCAACCAGGTGGGGCGCGCTGTTCAGGTTTTGCAGCAGGACGGCCGCTACCGCGGTGCGGTGCAGATTGCCTGGCTGAACGCAGCTCTTGCCTTAGACAATCTTGAGCCAGTTTCATTTTTCGAAGCGGACAAAGACAGTTTTGACCTTCTGCATTGCGAGATTGATGCTCAGGAGTACGTTGAAGACGGACCACTGGTTTCTGTGCTGGTGCCTGCCTACAACAGCCAAGCTTGGTTACCCACAGCCATCAATTCGTTGCTGCAGCAAACTTGGAAAAATCTTGAAATTGTCATTGCTGATGACCAGAGCACCGATAACACCTTCGAGGTGGCCAAAAAGTTTGCGGCGAAGCATCCGAGGGTAAAGGTTTTGCAAAACGCTGTCAACGCTGGCCCTTATGTGGCTAGAAACCTTGCCCTGAGCAACAGCAGTGGTGTTTTTGTTACGGTACACGACGCTGATGACTGGTCACATCCGCGAAAAATCGAACGCCAAGTGTCGGGTCTGCTCAACAGGCCGGATGTTCTCGCCAATACCTCGCAAGCTGTGCGCGTGAATCCGACAAACCTTCAGATTCTCACCAGCGCGGGCAAAGCCATGAGGCTCAACTACAGCTCACTGATGTTTCGTCGCGCCGAGGTAGCCTCTGCTTTGGGATTCTGGGACCCAGTGCGTTTCGGGGCTGACTCCGAGTTCATCAACCGAATCGAAGCGGTGTTTGGAGCCGACGCGATTGACCACCTAGACTCTGGCGTTCTCAGCCTGGTTCGATCGGTCGACACTTCGCTAACCGCCGGCGGTCTGAGTGACCGACTAAAGGGCGCCCGCAAACTCTATCGAAGGCTTTTCATGGAATGGCACGCGGCTTGCGAAGCTAATCCCGACGCGCTTCGGCTCGATCCGCGCACCGCTCGAAGATTTCGGGCACCGCACGAATCTCTGGGGCTGGCGAAACCGACTGAACCACTGCCGTTGGTGTTTGTCGACGACCTAAGTGATTATGGGAATGGATATCTGCTCAAGGCTCTCGAGGGTAGACAGCTATTGCCTGCTGGCAGCGGTTACGTGCACATGGCAAACCCGCGCTTCCCAACAGCAACAGAATCGCAACGGTTCATACATGGAGCAATTGACGAAAACTTGGTTAGCGTTCGTTTGCTACACGAGGAATTTGGCCAGGAGCTCAAGCTGCGTTCGGAGCGAACGATTATCACAGCATCCTGCTTGTTCGAAAAATACAATCTCATGACACCGTTTGAATCGAAAGTCATTGAGGTGCTTTTCGAAACTGAGGGCGATGTGGCCCAGCTACGGCAAATCTTGAGAAACTGTGTGAGCACGCTAGGCACGCAGCCGACAACCCTTCTAGCCATGGACGAGCGTGTCTTAGACGCCCTGAAGCCTGCTCAGGAAGCTGGTTGGAGCTTTCGCCTGTTCTAGAGCGACCTAGGCCGAGTAACCCGGCTGGAATGGCACACTTACGATGTATGGATTCATGCCAGATCGACGTTTGAAGTTATAGAGCCCCTCGCCACCGTTCTGGGCACCGCCGTACATCAGGTAGCGCAAGCCGGATGCTCGGCCCCAAGACTCTTGGGTGGCAAGCTCGAAGAACTTTTGAGCGACAAAGTTGACCACGCCCTCGGATAGGTGATCGGCGTGCCCCATGATTTGGGCGAACGTGGCAAATTCTCCGAAGCGAACGACCGACAAGTAAGCAATCAATCTTCGACCGACCACTAGGTCGCCTTGGCGATGGTGCTCATCGGTAGCAAATACGCCAAAAACCTGCCGCCAGTGACGTTCACATTTTGGGGTCGCGGGTTCGAGCATCCGAGTTGGAAGCCCGCCAAGTTCTTCGATCGATTTGGTGAGGGTCGAGCGAATAGCGCCACCCGACCGCACATCTTTCGAGGTGTTGATGTCATAGACATCGGCGGTGTGGTTTTTTAGGTTCACGCGATCAAAGGCGTAGCCGGCGCGTTCGCTCTTTTGAAATTGGTGACGGTAGGTTGCCGGTCGAGAATAGATCCACTCGGTGAAATCACCCACGGTTTCGAGATCAATCATCATGGGTGTAAAGCGCGGTGGCTCAACTTGAGTCTTGCTGCGATGCGCCTGGTAGAAGTAATTCTCGAATGCGGTCGTGGTGCTCTGCACGATTTTCAGGCAGTCGGTTGTGCATCCGCTTTCAGGGCTGTACTGCAGGTCGGGCTCGATGATTTCGGTGACAACTAGTTCAGCAAACTTGCAAGGTGCTGACCTTAGCTCTGAGCTTGGCTGGGTTGCACTCGGCACGGCTGTGGGTGTCGAATCACTCGGATGCTGTGCGCTAGGCAATTTCGCCTGGAGTTCTGTCTTCTTCGCCGCCTTTTGTGCCACGGCTTCACCGAGACCTTGCGCCATGGCAGCTTCGATCATTGCGCGATAGGTTTCAGCTTGAAAGTGGAGGGTGTTGCCCGGGCCGCAAGACCCGACATCTGCCAGTGCCAGCTGCTCTTTGTCTATAGCGCCACCGAAGAAGGTATTCGGCGCCTGCTCGGCAACCAGAGCGCCGAAACGGTAAAAGTCGCTCTGGCGATCTTCGAGCTTCGGGAAGTAGTCAACCTGTTGATTCAAAAACAACACGGTAGGCCTGGTGCTACCTTGCGCATCCTAGAAATGAACTCTGTGGCATTGCGCACGGCTTCGTCGAGGCTTGCCCGGCCCAGCTCGACGTGTTCTTCTAGGAATGCGGCGCGATCGATTAGGTGCTTCGGGTGAATCCAAAAACGGGGGCCGCCGGTTTTGTTCTGCCAAAGACTGAAGTTCATGTCGGCGTATGAGTCGAGCATCAGCAGGTCGGCGTCGGCACAGCCCAGCACCTCGCGGTTAGCTTGACCGGTGTAGTAGCTAGCCAGGGTTCTGGGCATGCTCTCGAC
This sequence comes from Rhodoluna sp., assembly GCA_030832605.1. Taxonomy (GTDB): domain Bacteria; phylum Actinomycetota; class Actinomycetes; order Actinomycetales; family Microbacteriaceae; genus Rhodoluna. Next base: position 24,912 of record JAURIU010000004.1, read on the forward strand.
GTCAGATATCGAGTGCAAAAACTCTTCGGTGAGCACCAGGCCGTTCAGGCTGTCGAGCAATTGGGCAAAAGTCGACTTCTGGCTCTGGCGAAGGATCGGTGGTCGGTCAAATAGATCTTGATTGAGTGCGATGGCTCGACGAGAGGTGCAGTCGCCTCTAACCACAATTACAAGTGGATGATCGGCACCGGCCGTGAGCTTTTGCAGCATTCCCCAAGTCTAACTTTTTCGCCCGCGATGCCGGCTTACCTCCAGCACCGTCGAGTCGGGTTGTTCGACTACTCCTGCTCAGGAGCGACCGAAGGCGTAGGCAGGCCCTTCGAAACAAAAGCCAATGCCTCTGCCCTGACCGAGACCGGCAGCGAAGCAACCAACGTCAACGAACCCTGCGAATCTTGACGCAACAGATAGCGGGCGGTGGCTCTAGCGCCCAAATTGTCGGTTCCGAAAAGACTGATGTTCACAGGGTAGATGATTTGGTAAGGCGCTGGGGACTCGTCAAAACCGGCCGGCGGCACGGGCTTGGCCGCGAAATCGATCGATACAGTAACTGCAGTCTCGGTCTTTTTGATCTTCCATTGAGACGAAGCCGTTTGAACAGACATCATGTCTGGGGTCGCCCCAAATGGGTACTTCTCAGCATCAATGAGCAAGTTGGCAGCCATCGGGGTAACCATGGCCACGTTGCTCAGGGCGGTGAAGACTGCTCCGGGCATGAAAGCGATTGAACCCTCTGGCAGGTTTTCATAGTCGGCTACTGCTACGGTCTCACGCTCATCTAGGCTGTGCGAGAGTTCTTTGCCCGAATAGTGCTGGTACCAAACTTCGAGGGCCGCGACAGCATCTTTCTGAGCAATGTTTACAAACGTCAGTGGGCCTTCAATTGGTGCTTGGCCCGCGTTGTCGGCAAGGATCTGCGGAGCATCCCAGGTTGTAATGGTTCCATCTAGGATGCCCTGAATGGTGGCTGGGCTGAAGATCGCCGAAGCACCAGCACTGGACGTGATCACGAATACACCCGACTCAACGGCATACGGCACTGTGGCGTATGCCGCACCGCCTGGTCCGGATAGTTCGTTGCTGCTGGCTACGAGCTCGGCCGCTGCCGCGTCAACGATGGTGTAGCTCATGCCTGGACAGTTCATGGCGAGGTTTTCTGCCAAGAAAGGTGCACCCTCAGAAACCTCCTCGCTGAAGTAGGCGGGCACATCGCCCTCGACGCAGGTGAACGAAGCTTCTGCGAGCGCAGCCAAAGCCTCTGGAGGCATCGGCGGGTCGCAGGCGGTCAACATAGGGCTAACGAGCAGCAAGGCTGCCGCCAACTTTATGCTCTTGATTTTGGTAGACATTTTGACCTCTTGCTCTGTTTTTTTCACCGTATAAATAGTATTTGGGAGTAAAGGCCTAAGCCCTTACTCCCAAACACTACTTAGTTTTTTGTTACTTGACTGTGTTCAGGATTGCGTATGCCTTGGTGCGGATCGCTCCCTGAATCGGGGTGTAACCCAGACCGTAAGAAACCGAAGGTCCACATACGTTTAGCACGTACTGTAGGAACCTCTTCACGGTCGCGCCCTTCTTGCTAACGGTCGTACCTGCGGTGTTGACTACTGCGTAGGTGATTAGGGTTGCGTTGTAGCCACCGTTTACCGCCTGGGTCCAGTTGATGTCAACGTTTCCGTTGGTCTTCACTGCAGAGGCAAGCTGTGCGTTCAAGAAAGTTGCCGAGCGCTTTGCGTCTGGTGCGTAATACTGGTTGTTCTCGTTACGAAGAAGCACGGTCTTTAGGCCGGTTGCGTCTTTGAGGTCAAGGTAACCGATTGAACCAGCGTTGTTGTTTACCGCAGTCTTGACGTTGGAGCTGCTCGTAGCTGAAGTACCAGTAGGTGTTACATCACCGGTGGCGACTGACCAGTCTGAGCTCTGGGTGAAGTCGCTGGTTGTAGCAGCTAGGTAGCCAGAAAGGTTGAAGCTGGTACCCGAACCCGCAGTGCGGTACACCGGCATGATGCTCTTTGAAGTAAGAGCGTTCAAAGCTTTCTTGACTGCGGTTGACTGAATCGCAAGAATATCTGCGTGGTTCCAGGTGGTGATGTCACCCTTGAAGATCTTCGCCAGAATCTGCGGGGTCATCTTTAGGCCGGTCACGGTCGAAAGGTTATATGCAAAAGCGATTGGACCTGAGGTGACTGCAACATACTTTGCACCGGTTGGAAGGTTGTCTCCGTTTGCGTTTGCGTAGATGAAGTCAGTTCCACCAATTTGATACTGGCCGTTGGCAAAGTTGTCTTTACCGGTCTGTGAAGCATTTGCGGTGTAAGTAACTGTGGCAGAGGTTGGGTTGGTTGCAGTGCCGGCTGCGGCAGCAAAGTTTGTTGCACACGTTCTAATGATTCCACCTGCGAACGACGATCCACCGCCAACTATGTTGTCTTCGACTGCTGCCGAAGCGGCTGGCACTCCGACGAATGCTGAGGCTGCTAGTGCTAGTGCGGCTACGAGGCCTACGGACTTGCGCATTTTTCTCCTTTAGAAGTTTTGTTCCATTTTTGGAACAACATCAGATAACCAGCCGGTGTTTACCAACTCGTATCTCTAATCTGTATTTTTGGTGAACGTATAGTGAACCCGTTTGCCATTCGGCCGAGGGTAGTCTCTAACCAAAGTGACCGTTAACGTAATCGTTGGTGCGGGCATCCTTCGGGCGGTTGAAGACGTCGTCGGTTGAACCAAATTCAACTACACGACCTGGCGTACCCTCTTCAGCCAAGAAGAATGCGGTTTGGTGCGCAACGCGCTGCGCTTGCTGCATGTTGTGAGTAACAATCACGATCGACATCGACTCAGATAATTCTTGGATGGTCTCTTCGATTCGTCGGGTTGAGCCTGGGTCTAGTGCAGAGCAAGGTTCATCCATGAGAATCACGTCGGGCTCCATAGCAAGCGAGCGAGCAATGCAAAGGCGCTGCTGCTGACCGCCCGAAAGTGAGGTGGCTGGGTCTGAGAGCCTGTCTTTAGCCTCATTCCACATGGATGCACGGCGAAGCGAAGACTCAACGATGTCGTCGGCGTTGTAATTCTTGCGACCGGAAAGCTTTAGGCCTGAGAGAACATTTTCGCGAATCGACATGGTCGGAAATGGGTTTGGCTTCTGAAATACCATGCCGATTTTGAGTCGCACGGTGGTTGGGTCGACCGTCGACTCATAGATGTCTTGACCGTTGAACAAAACCTTTCCTGCAAACCCAGCCCCAGGAATCAGCTCGTGCATGCGGTTGAGGGTTCGAATAAAGGTCGACTTGCCGCAACCCGAAGGGCCGATGAGAGCGGTGACCTGGTTGACCGGAAAGGTAAGTGACACGTCACGAAGAACGTGCCTCTCTCCGAACCAGACGTTGACGTCTTCTGAGATCAAGTGAGCGTTTTGCGTCTCTAGTTGATTCATTTTTTGACTACCTTCTTAGAGCTTTTCTTAGCTGTTTTTGATCTGGTTGCTATTCGTGCAGCGGTGAAGATGATTGCCACGAAGATGAGAATCACGAGTGCGGCACCCCAGGCGCGCTGAAGGCTGGTGTCATTCGCCGAGTCGAGGTTTTGGTAAATGTAAGTCGGGAGTGATGCCATAGCCTGCAGAGGATCCAAGACTGTGTCATTTGCGTAATTCACGGTAAGTAGCAGCGGCGCCGTTTCACCGATGATGCGGGCGATGCCAAGCAATACTGCGGTGATGATTCCCGATTTTGCTGCGGGTAGGGTCACGCTTAGGAAGCTACGGTAAGCCGGTGCACCCAGAGCAAGTGCACCGTTGCGAAGTTCGACAGGAACCAAGCGCAGTGCCTCTTCGGCAACGCGAGTCACAGTCGGGAGCATGAGTGGGATTAGAGCAACCGAACCCAACCAGCCTGCGTAGGTGGTGAATCCAGTGGTGATAAGTGCGGCATAAACAAACAAGCCGGCAACCACCGAAGGTAAACCAGACATAGCCTGAACCAAGGTTCGAACCGTGCCGCGAACTTTGCTTCGGCTTTCGGTGAGATAAACCGCAAGGGCGATTCCCAGTGGCACTGTTACCAGAGTGGTCAACCCAACGATGACGAAGGTGCCGAGCACAGCATGACCCACACCACCGTATTCAAGTGAGGTGGTCGAGGTGATGTACACGTTGTTCTGCGAGATGAACTGGGGTGAAAGTGCTTTAAATCCTTCGGTGATAACCGAGAACATCACCGACATCAACAGAACACCCACCAGAGTGCTAAAGAAGATTGTGAAAATTACGAGCCCTGCATCTGCAACACCCTTGCGGCCGAAGATTTTGAAACCGACGAACGAAGCCGCTGCAAACTGCATCGGCAAGAAAATGGTCAGCATCGCTATGGCGCCGTCGATGTTGAGTGAGAACGTCAGGGCAAGCGAGGCCAAAGCCGGGAGCACCGAAGCCAGGATGATGCTTCTCGTGCTCTTTGGATTACGAATCTGCCAAGGGCTCTTGCTCGGTCTAGGCAGAGCCGGAAGCGCAGGGGTGGTCTGAAGGTTTTCCACGTTACTGCCTCCAAGGCTGGGCTTTGGCCACAATCCAGGCGGCCAGCCAGTTGATCAAAAGGGTGATTACGAACAAAACCAGACCGGCTGCGATTAGAGCCTTTACCTCTTCAGGCGAAGCAGCACCGAAGAACGAAACAATCATCGAGGCAATCGAGCCACCACGGCTCTCGACCACTTCGACCCAGTTGATCTCGAATGAGAGGTTGAGCACAAAGAAGATTGCAACGGTCTCACCTAGAGCTCGACCTAGACCAAGCAAAGCGCCACCGACGACACCGCCCGATGAGGTCGGCAGAATCACCCTCATAAACGTGGATGAACGGCTGGCACCTAGAGCAATCGATGCGTTGATAACGTCACGGTCGAGTTGGCTAAAGATTTCGCGAGTGACCGACGTGATGATCGGCACGATCATGACAGCCACGACCCAGCCGGCGATAAACGGGCTGTTTACGAAGCTTCCGCTGTCGTTGTTGAAAAGTGGAATGAACCCAAGGTTCTCGTTGAGCAGTTTTGCCCAGTGCGAGGCGACCGGAGTGAAAACACCGACGCCCCATAGACCAATAACGATCGATGGAATGGCTGCGAGTAGGTCAACAATCAGTGTCGCGATTTTGGCAACTCGCGAGCTGGCGAAAAATTCGATGAAGTAGGCTGCCGCAATTGCCATGGGCACTGCCAGAATCATGCCGCTTACTGCGATTAGCAGCGAACCCCAGAGCATCGGCCCAATTTGGAATACGAGGTTTTCTGGATCTGCGGCACTCCACTGGCTTCCAAAAATGAAGCCTGGGCCTTGTTTGGCCAGGGTGCCCCAAGACATGTATAAGAGGTAGGTAAGAATGAGGCCAACGATGGCAACGGCACCGATCGCAGCTGAACGTGCTATACCAAAAAAGGCTTTGTCTTGAACTGAGTGAGGCTTAACGGCCAACCGGCGCCGTGGTGGCACGGGTTTTTGTGTTTCGGAAGCGACGCTCATTGCTTCAGTCTGGCTAAATACGGTAAATGATGGCTGTGGCAAAGGTTAACGGAAAGTGAATTACACCGAGCATCCGCGCTTCAAACTGGGCGTCAACCTGCATGTTTGGAGCAACACCTCGGCATGGGCGACAATGTAGCAATGCAGAGTGAATACGATGTCGTGATTGTTGGCGGCGGGCATAACGGCCTGACTGCTGCCGCTTACCTAGCCAAGGCGGGTCTGAACACACTCGTTCTCGAGCGACTCGACATTTTTGGTGGTGCCGCGGTTTCGGCTCAGGCATTCGACGGCGTGGCCGCCAAACTCTCTCGCTACAGCTACTTGGTCAGCCTGCTTCCCCAGCAGATCATCGAAGATCTCGGGCTAGACATCACGCTGGCCGAGCGTCGCTACTCCTCTTATACGCCGCTACCCGGCTCCAACAGGGGGCTGCTGGTCGATAACCACGACGCGACCGCCACGGCAAACTCCTTCGGTTCGATTGGCGCCGCTGCCGACCAAGCGGCTTGGAACAACTTCTATGCGCAAACCACCAAGGCTGCCGAGGTGCTGTTCGACACCGTGACCAAGCCGTTGGCAAGGCGGGCGGATGTTCGCGCGGCGTTAGGCGCAGCATCCGAGTCTGACGACCTCTGGCAAATGTTGTTCGAACGTCCGATCGGCGAAACCATCGCAGAGCGTTTCGAGAACGATTTGGTGCGCGGTGTTGTTCTAACCGATGCGCTCATCGGAACCTTCGCCCCGAACCTAGACGATTCGCTCGCGGCCAACAAGTGCTTTTTGTACCACGTGATTGGTGGCGGCACCGGCGACTGGAACATTCCGGTTGGCGGTATGGGCAGTATAACGAATTCAATGCGCGAATCGGCCATTCGGTTTGGCGCGCAGTTGCAAGCAGGTGCGACCGTCACCAAGATTTCGCCAGAAGGAGTGGTGCAGTTTGAGCTCGATGGTGTGAGCCAGAGCATTTCGGCCAAACGAGTTTTGGTCAACGCCGCCCCGGCCGAACTCGCGAGGCTAACCGGGCGCACACCTAAGCCGGTTGAAGGTGCGCAGGCAAAAGTGAACCTACTGCTCAGTCGCCTGCCAAAACTGAAAGACCCCACGCTCGACCCGAGGGCTGCCTTCGGGGGCACTTTTCACATCAACGAAACCTGGCCGCAGTTGCAGCAGGCGTTCGACGCAGCCGAGCGCGGTGAGATTGCCTCACCACTGCCCTGCGAGATTTATTGTCATTCGCTCACCGACCCGTCGATTTTGGGCGATGACTTGAGAGCCAGCGGTGCTCAGACGCTGACGGTTTTCGCGCTGCACGCACCTCACCGCCTCACCGAACACTTCGACAACGACGAACTTCGCGCGCGCCTTCAGCAGGCCGTGATTGACTCACTCAACTCGGTGCTTGCTGAACCAATCGAACCGTTGATTTTGCGCGACGGCAATGGCGAGCTGTGCATCGAAACCAAGACCACAAAAGACCTAGAGGATGCCCTTGGCTTACCAGGCGGAAACATTTTTCACGAACCACTCAAGTGGCCGTTTGCCGAAGACTCCGAGCCGCTCGAGACCGCGGCACAGCGTTGGGGTGTGGCGACCGAGCACGACAACATCTTGCTCTGCGGCTCGGGAGCCAGACGCGGTGGTGCTGTCAGCGGAATTGGCGGGCACAATGCAGCCGCTGCGGTAATCGAAGAACTACTAGGGCTCTAGACGAGAGCTTCTCGGCAGTTAGCGAACAACCTTCGCGGTCGACTTGGCATAAACCCGAGTAACGAACGACGCCGTGCCGGTAGCTACGGTGTTACCCACTACATATTTAGAAGCATCCGCGCTGGTTAGTTTGTAGGTGCTCTTGGTTGCACCCGAAATAACTTTGCAACCGTAGCTAGCCAGGTTCAGAACCGCAGCCTTGGGGCTCGCCTTGGTGCACCGCAGCCAGCGATAGGAAACCTTAGGCACGGGGAAACCAACCGCAGTTGGTTTGGCAATGGTTAGCGTTTGACCAACCTTCGCCTTACCACTCACGGTTGCACCTTTTGTGATCGAAGGCAGCTGAACAACTGTGATGGCCGCTGTAGTGACCGCTTTGATTTCGACTCCTCGTTTTGTCACGGTCACGAGAACCGACAGCTTGGTGCCGAGGTCGGCGTCGACGTGGTTGTAGGTTGCAGCCGTTGCCGCGGCGATTGGCTTTCCGTTGCGCATCCACTGGTATTCAAAGTTTGCCCCCGCGCCCCAGTCACCCAAGACCACACCGTGCCGCTTCGAAGCAAAGCTGGCTGGTTCGACAGTTGGAACTGGGTAGGCGCGCACAGAGGCAAAGTACCAATTAGAGCTGTTGCCGGCACGGTCAACTGCGCGAACCGAAATTTTTGTGCTGGCAGCGCTCGCGTTGAACTCGGGCAGCAGGGTTAGTGAAAACTCGAGCGCTTCTGAATAAGGCCGGCTAACGGTCTTGCCCGCATAACCGTATTCCAAACGCACGACGCCCGAGTCGGCATCCGCGCCAATCTGATTGGCAATCAAGACTGAACCGATGCGCTCGGTGAGCAACCCCGAAAGGCTTGGTGCGACATTGTCAAAAATAATTTCGTCGGTGAACACCGCGCTCTTGGTTTGGTTGGCCAAAATGTAACGCGCATACACCGTGGCCGCCTGGCCCGAAGCGCCGGCGGTTAGAGTCCAGTCGATGGGATCTCCAAGGTCGGCCTGAACCACTTGCAAGAATGTTGCGCTATTAGAAAGTTCAACCGCGGTGGCACCGATCGGTGCGTTGGCCGCGAGGGTTACCGAGGTCGAGTTGGTGTGAGTCTGACCCTCATTGATCACAACGCCAACCGGCGGCAGCGTGCGAAACGCGGCCAAATCGCTGTAGCTGGTACCTACTGTGGTGGCCATTACCGCACGAACGAAATAAAGGGTGTCTTGGTTCAAGTTTCCGATTGTCAAAGTAAATTCGTGATCTTGATTGTCGAGAGTTTGACCCCAAGTCACTAGCTGGTTCACCGCTAGCGTCGAGAACGAGTAGTCGGTCGCAAGTTGAATCGACAGATTCGGGCTAAGTCCCTGAGCGTTGGCAACAACGCTGAACTGAGCCTCGGTGGTGTCGACCGCTAAAACGTCTGGCGAATAAACTGCTGGGGCTGCGAGCGCAGCCACTGCCGAGTTCGAGACCCCGAAAACTGGCAGCAGAGCGACCATGCAAGCGGCCAGCAGTTTGAAACTAAACCCCAACTTCATTTTTACGCCGCCGATTCCTTTTCAACTGCCGCTCGCACACGGGGTGCCACTTCTTCAGCGTATAGACGAATGGTGTTCATCAGCTTCGAGTGCGGCATCGTGCCGTTTGCATATTTCAAATCGAAACGGGATGCTCCGACCGAAGTCACCGCGTGCGTGATCTTGGCGGCCACTGTTTCGGGTGAGCCGACGTACATCGATCCGTAACGTACCTCTGACACGAAGTGGTCTTTGCTGGTCTCGCCCCAACCGCGTTCGCGACCGATGCGGCCGAACGACTCGAGGTAGCACGGCCACATTTCTTCGATGGCCTGCTCGTCGGTTTCAGCGATGTGACCCGGAGAGTGAATCGAGACCGGCAACTCGGGTTTGCCCTGCTCGGCGAGTGACATGCGATAGAGCTTTGAGAACGGGGCAAACCGCGCAGGGTCTCCGCCGATGATTGCGAGAGCCAACGGAATGCCGAGGCGCGCTGCTCGCATCACCGACTCCGGGCTGCCGCCCACACCAACCCGAATGCCAATCGAACCGCCTTCGGTTTTTGGATAAACCTCTTGATTAGTCAGCGGTGGTCGAATCGAGCCAGACCAGGTGACCGGCTTTTCTTTGAGCAATTCCATGAGCAACTCGAGCTTTTCTTCGAACAATTGCGCATAGTCGCTGAGTGCGTAGCCAAATAGAGGGAAAGACTCGGTGAATGAACCGCGACCCGCGGTGATCTCTGCTCGACCGTTGCTCAACGCATCGATGGTGGCGAATCGCTGGTAGACGCGAATCGGGTCTTCGCTCGATAGCACGGTTACGCCGGTGCCCAGGGTGATGCGTGAGGTGCGTGTAGCGATGCCGGCCAAGATGGTGTCTGGTGCCGAAACCGCGAAGTCATCGCGGTGGTGCTCGCCGACGGTGAACGCGTCTAGGCCGACTTGCTCGGCATAGACCGCCTGCTCAACGATGTCGCGAATGACCTGACCAGCGCTCTGCGGCCTGCCCTGGTCATCGACATTCATGTCGCCAAAGGTGTCTAGGCCAAATCTGATTTTCATGATGCTCTCTCTAAATAGCTCAAGATAATTGTGAAGGCTTCGACCTGAGTTTCGAGCGACATGGTCGGTTTGCCAGAAAACTCGGATGCTTGCTCAGGCACCAGCGGAACGTGAATGAAACCCGACCGAACGTCGGTGCCTTCCAACAACTGCTGCATCACATAGAAGATGTGGTTGCATACAAATGTTCCCGCCGAGCTCGAACTCTCGGCAGGTATGCCGGCGGAGGAGAGTTGCGCGAGTAGAGCATCCACTGGAAGCGTGGTCGGTAGCTCAGGTGCGCCGGGGTTCGAAATCGTCTGACTGCTGCGGGTATCGCCCGCGTTGTCAGCAAGGTTTGCGTCATCTAGGTTCTGAGCCCGAGTTTCGATTGATATGGATGCACGGCCCTCGGCCTGCCCGATGCATACGACCGTTTGCGGATCATGCTGTGCAATCAACTGCTCAAGTCGCGTGGCCGCTCGCTCATACTCGACCGGCAGTACCTCTAAAACTAGCTTTTCGGAAAGTTGAGATTCGGCGAGCGCGGCAACGATCAGTTGCGAGGGGTTCAGAGTGGACCCAGAAAAGGGCTCAAAACCGGTGACGAGGATGGGCACGTTTCAAGACTATTGCCGAAACCGACTGCGTACCCAAAAATCCGTTACTTAAACGTTATGCCCTATTTGAAACAACTCTCAGGTTATTCACAGTTGACTATTCCTGTAAGCCGCTTTACCTCGGTCCTGGCTGACACAGAAGTTTGCGTTGCGCCAGAGCCTTTATTGACTTACATCGAAGTAATTGATCAATGAAAGGTAACAAAATGAACCTAGCTTTAGACTACGGACAACATTCCGCTATTTATAACATGCTCTCTTTGGGCATTGCCAGCATGACCTTCACAGCATTCTTCCTTTGGTTTGCTCGTGACCGCGTGCTACCTCGCTACAGAACCGCAATCATGGTTTCGGCATCGGTTGTTTCGATTGCTGCTTACCACTACTTCAGAATGTACGACTCATTCAACAAAGCAGCGGGTGAGATGACTGCCACCGGTGGTTACAACCTGAACCTTGCTGAGTACAACGTCGGCTACCGCTACGTGGACTGGTTCCTAACCGTTCCACTACTTCTAGTTGAAGTTGTTGCAGTACTTGCTCTGGCTCGTGCAGTTCAGTCATCGATGCTAAAGCGCCTTGTGCCTGCAGCAGCGCTGATGATCGCACTTGGCTACCCAGGTGACGCTCGTCTAGACAACGTGTTCGGCCTACAGCTAGACCCATCAGTATGGGGTCTACTATCGACCATCCCGTTCCTATACATCCTGTACGTACTTCTATTCGAGCTCAGCAAGAGCCTCGAGCGTCAGTCTGACGCAGTGAAGAAGAAGGTAACCGCGCTTCGCATTCTATTGTTTGCATCATGGGGCGTTTACCCAATCTCGTTCATCGCAAACATGCAGGCCGGTGACCCAACCGGAGGCGGCTTCATGCTTCGTGAAGTTGGTTACACCATCGCTGACATCACTGCAAAGTGTGTATTCGGTCTGATCATTTACTCGATCGCCCGTATCAAGTCGGCTGAAGACAGCAAAGAATTCGCTGCAAGCGAGTTCAAGGACTAATCAACGACTAGTCGAAAAGGTGGGAGGGCGCGAAAGTGCCCTCCCATTTTTTTCGCAGAAAGGCAACCATGTCAAACGCAGACAACCGTGCCCGCCTTGTTCTCAAAACCGGGTCTCTAGTGTTCGGCCTAAGTGCCCTACTACTGCTCGCGACTCCAGCGCTGTTCAACGAACTTCTCGGCCTGGCCACCAACCCCGACCTCGAGTGGTCGATGCGCATGATCGGCATCACACTCGTGGCGCTGGCGGGCAATATGTTTTCGGTCGCTAGTCGTGGCAGCGAAGCATCCGTGCGCTTCTCGGCCAGAGTCATGCAAGCGAGTGCCTTCGCGCTCGGCGTACTGACCCTACTGATTCCGACGGCGCAAACCTGGTTCACCATCGGCTACGCAGCGATCGGTTTTAGCTTTTCAATCGCTTACACAATCGCTCTCGGCTTCGGCTCAAAAGCCGACCCGCAGCAATAAACTAACCACAATCTCCTTGGATGCTCGCATGCAAGGCCCTCAAACTAAAGGTTCATCATGCCAAGACAGCTTTCAGCATTCTTAAGACTTGCAACCGCGCTAGCCATCTATGGCAGCATTTTTTGGCAGGTGTCTGACCGCCTGGCCAACAACCTGTTTCGCGCACAGGAGTACTTCTTTTACTTCACGATTCAAACCGCACTGATCTCGGCTACCGTTCTAGCCATCTCAGGCATCGGCGCTCTTCGTGGCAAGCCGCAGAGCCTACGCCTGTCTCAGGTGCGCCTCTGGGTGGTTTCATACGAGGTCGTCGTAGCGATTGTCTACAACGCCCTGCTGCGCGGCACCGAGGTGCTGCCTGGAGACCCAGACTACGGCTACGACTGGCCGGTGCTGCCGAACGAGATTCTGCACGTGTGGGCACCGATCTTCATTCTCATCGACTGGGCACTGTCTAAAGACGGCGTCAAGATTGCCACCAAGAAGGTTTGGTGGGTCGTTGCCTACCCGCTCACCTGGTTGGCCGTTTCGATTCTTCGCGGAGCTTTCGCCCCTGACCACTGGTGGGCCTACTGGTTCTTAGACCCAGCCGAGGGTGTTGAGCAGATGCTCACCTACATCTTCGGTATCTCGGCGTTCATGATTGTGGCTGGGTTCGGCTTCAACGCGCTGCGCAATCTGGTCGCAAAGGTTCAGCGCTAGCGCTTTTTAGCGGATGCTCTGCGAGCGCCCTAGCTAGCTGCTAGTTGCCCGCAAGCGCCGTCAATCTCTTTACCGCGAGTGTCTCGCAGCGTGGTCGGAATGCCGGCCTTTTCGAGTGTTGAGATGAACACGCGGGTTACCTCTGGAATCGATGCCGTCCAAATCGAGCCCGGGGTTGGGTTGAGCGGAATCGGGTTCACGTGAACCCAACCCTTGCCTCGTTCGTTGAGCTTCTTGGCCAACAGCTCGGCACGCCACTCGTGGTCATTCATGTCTTTGATTAGCGCGTATTCGATTGACACTCGGCGGCCCGTTGCGTCGAAGTATGCCCTTGCAGCATCGAGAGCCTCGTCAACCTTCCACTTTGAGTTCACCGGAATTAGCTCATCGCGCAGTTTGTCATCGGGTGCGTGAAGCGACAGCGCGAAAGTCACGGGGATTTTTTCTGCCGCAAGCTTGTGAATCGCTGGCACGAGACCAACGGTCGAAACGGTGATGTTGCGAGCCGACATGCCAAGCCCGTTTGGCTGTGGCTCGACCATGGTGCGCAGGGCAGACATCACGCGGTTGTAGTTGGCTAGCGGCTCACCCATGCCCATAAAGACAATGTTGCTGACTCGCTCTGGCGCATCTCCAGCTTTGGCCTTGCGGCCGCCGAGCTCGCCCCTGGCGATGGCTTGATTGGCACGTACGATTTGGTCGACGATTTCGCCAGCCGACATGTTGCGGGTGAGTCCCGCCTGGCCGGTGGCACAGAACGGGCAGTTCATGCCGCAGCCGGCTTGTGAAGAAATGCACAGCGTGATTCGGCCCGTGTAGCGCATCAGCACCGACTCAACCAGCGCGCCGTCGAATAAGCGCCACAAGAACTTGATGGTGTCGCCCTTGTCGGTCTGCAGCCGCTTGACCTCGGTGAGCATCGTTGGCAACAGCGCTGAGACGAGCTCTTCGCGCCCAGAGGCCGGTAGGTCGGTCATGTCGGCCGGGTTGCTCGTGTAGTGGGTGAAGTAGTGGGTCGATAGCTGCTTGGCCCTAAACCCCTGAATGCCCAGCTCTTTAACGCGAGCGGCACGCTCTTCAATGCTGAGGTCGGCAAGGTGCACCGGGGGCTGCTTGCGCTTTGGCTCGGCGAACTGAAGCAGCGGCTTGCCGGTTTCATCTTTAGCCTGCGTCCAGCCCTCGGCCGCAGGGCGAACTTGTTTGCGCTCGGTCATGGTCTGGAGTCTTTTCGTTGGGCTAAAGCGGATGCTGTCTTCACAAGTTTAAGCGTCAACGCCGCACTTGCGCAGGCAAAAGAAAAGTGGGTGGAACCTTTCGGCTCCACCCACTGATCTTTAGTCAGTTATTACTTGGTGGTAACGCGCTTGACCACAGAGGTTGCGCCCACGGTCACAGACACTCGGTAAGTGCCGCTCTCTGGAACGCTGATCTTGTAGGTCTTGGTAGCTGCCACAGGAACCACGTAGGTTGCCTTGCGAACACCAACAACGCTAATGACAAGAGTCTTGCCCTTTGCGTTGGCCACGGTCACAGCGATTACCTTCTTCGAAGGGCTGGTGATCTTGGCGGTTGGAGCTAGCTTCGGGGTAACAGCGCCGTTGAAGGCGATGTCGTCGAAGTAGTAGTCACCCGTGACACGAGCGCCATCAACACCACAAGAGAAGCCAGGGAAAACAGACGCGCGGTTGTAAACATTTGCGGCGTTGTAATTCGAAAGGTTCCAGCTCAAACGGTTCCAGCCAGCGGCTGAAGCGATTGCATCGGTCTCAACAAGAATTGTGTTGTCGAGTGAGCTCTCTAGCTTTAGGCGAACACGAGCACCAGCTGCTGGAACGTGAACGTTAGCAGTGACGGTTGTGTGACCAGCCGAGAGCAGAGTCACCGTGGTGGCTTGGTCTTGAATGGTGGTTCCACCCCAGCACTCGCTGCCAGAGGTTACCTTCAGTGCGTCTCCGGCAGATGCGCCAGCAGGTGCAGCGACAATCTCGCTTGCAGTGCCACCAAAGTTGGTGAGTGCATTTGCAGAAGCGAAGTCAATCAAGGTCGACGGTGCGGTTACAGGAACAACTACGTCTGGAGTTTCGGCTCCTGGGAACGAGGCGTTGTCAAGGTAAACGACGTTGCCATCGCGACCGGCCTCGAAGAATAGAGGGAAGAAAGAGGCGGTAGTACAGCCGGTTACGGCACCATTCTCAAAGTGCAGGGTTTCCCAGCCTGTTCCGCCGTGGCGAACCTTGATTTCTGTCGCGGTGCAGCCACCTTCCATCTTAAGCATCATGTCGCCGGCAACAGTCGAGTAGACGTCGATGTTGGCATATGGGAAGACGCCCGAGAACAAGGTGCCGTCTTGAGTTGCGGTGGAAGTGGTCTTTAGGAAGGTAGTTCCTGACCATGGCATTGCACCAGCAGGGATCTCAAGCTTGGCGCCCTTGCCAGAACGGCCACCAGGCAGTGAAGACTCAAGGCTAGAGCTGTTGCCTTCGAAGTCGGCAACGTACTCGCCGGCGTTACCTAGGACGAACCCGCTGGTGTCGTTGTCTTCAAAGGTGATGGTGAGTGGTGCCGAGGCTGCGTTTGCAGCACTGGCGGTGATGCCGACAAGGCCGGCGCTCAAAAGGGCGGTGGCTGAGGTCAGCGCCGCTAACTTCTTGAGAACTAGATTCATTGCAGTTCCTTCCATAAGGGATTTTTGGAGTGAACTGTTCTTGAGGCAAGATGCGAAAACGCGAGGATGCTCAACAATAGCCACTCGGTCGTGCGCACACACTTCCTGCGTTCAAGTTACTCCTGAAAGCGGTTACCTGAAAGCGGTTTCACTAACTTTTATCAAACTGTTACCAAGCGGTTATAAAGCGCGATTCGGTGAAGACATTAGCAAGTAGCTTTAGCAAAGCCTAGTTAGCGCTTGACGACCTCGCCGTAGCCGTCCATCTTCCAGGCGCGCACGTAGTCGATGTGCATCTGAGCGGTGGTCCAGCCGTTCCAGGCCCCGCCAAAGTCGCCGGTGGCGTTGTTCACAATCAAGAAGAAGAAGTCGTTGAAAGGCCAGTTCTGCGTTCTGGCTTCACCCTTGGTAAGCGTGAAGAACAGGTTTCCGTCGACATAAAACTCCATGCGATCTGGCTTCCAGGCGAATCCATATAGATGAAAGTCATCTGAATAGTTGGTTGAGCTCGCAGCCGAGCCGTAGTCGCCGTAGTCGTAGGTGTGAGCACCGACGTCCCATGGCGTGCCGTTGGTTGAGTAGTGCACCGCAGCCGAATTGCGCCACGGTTGGTGGCCACCCTGCTCGGCAATGTCGATTTCACCGGATGCTGGCCAACCAACATCGGTGATGTTGTCGCCGATCATCCAGAATGCTGGCCAGTTCCGACCACCCTTGGGCATCTTGATGCGAGCTTCGATGTAACCGTATTTGAACGAAACTTTGCCCTGGGTGTCAAAGCGACCCGAGGTGAACTCGCAACCAGACCAAGCCAGACAAGTCGCTCCGGCCGGTACCTGGCCCGTTTTTTTCGTGGTGATTACGGCGTTACCCGAGCTTGAGCCATCGAGTTTGATTGCCCCCGGGTAATACCACTGCGGTTCGTTGTTGTGACAAGTGCCACCGCCGTTTGCTCCGTCGTGGCCGCAGTAGCGTGATGTCCAAGTCTTAGAGTCGACCGACCCGCCGGCCGAACCCTTGAATTCTTCGGACCACAAAAGTTCACCCACGCGGTGACCCGAGACCACAGGTGCGACAGGACCAACTGGCCCTACACTCCAAATCGGCCAAAGTGTTACGTCACCCGCCGTGCGGTAAGACTGACCAGGCTGGCCGATGACGGTGCCGCCCTGCGACTTCGACCAACCCAAGAACGTCGATCCATCGCGAGCAAAAAGGTTTTGCGGCAAAACTCCGTTGGTCACGTTGAACTTGAGGATCGGCATGGTGCCGTCGCCCGGTGAGCTAAAGCTCATGTTGTATTCAACCAGCGACCACTTGGCGAAGAGCATCTGGTTTTTCTTTGCGATGAACTTCGCAGCGTTTGCGAAGGCGGCGTCGCCATCTGCGCTGGTCGCCCATCCGCTGAATTGGTAACCGACGCGGGTGAACTTGTTTTCAGCTAGCGTGACACCTTGGATGTTCGCCAACTGTGCCGGCATCACGCCGACGCCCGAGTTGGCATAGAAATCAATGCGGTAGTTCACCGGAATCCAATGGGCGAACAACTTGAGGCTTGCCCGCGGCTTCACCAGCACAGCATCCGCGTATTTGGAAGTGCCCGTTGTCGAGGTGGCCCAACCGGCAAAGGCATAGTTGGTGCGCTTGAACGTGTTCTTTTTGAGTTTGGCTCCCACCGAACCAACCGTCTGCGGGGTCATGGTGCCAAAGCCGCCGTTGGCTGAGTATGTGATCTTGTAGGTAGGTGCCGCAACACCAGTGAGAACCTGAGGTTGCCCAACAGCCAGGCCTAGGGCTAAGGCGAGCACGGTCAGAAGTGCGCCAATTCGAACTCGCGCGGTTACCTGTGACTGCTGTGCAAAACGATTCAAGACAAAGCCCCTAATAGTCAGTAAGTGTTGCCCGACGCAGTTGCACAAAAGCGAGCGGTATAACTCAGAGGCTACCATCGAGGGGCTTACTAGGCTAGGCATGAGGCCTCTAGCCCCACATAGCCGAAAGATGAGCCGCTCTTGATGATCCCCGAGCCCGAAACTGCAGATAGGCGCATGCGATTTCGCAACATGCAGTGGCTTGCCCCGGGCGACGAGGGGGCACGCTCTCGCAACACGCAGTTCATCTCAGCGAAGGACAACATCGGCAATTACATGCCGGTCAAAGCCATTCAGAACATGCTCGGCGAAGAAACCGATGTGTGGGACATGCATCGACCTATCGACTGGGATTTCGTTAATTCGAACTACAAGGCGGCGGTGATTGGTGGAGCAGGCCTGCTGGCCAAGGTGTTTAACAAGTTTTGGGTCGACTGCGCTGCCAACTGCAAGATTTCGACGTGGTCGCCGAACCGAAAACCGTCACGCTGAGCGTTCATCCCGACTTGGTCAACGACGAAACTCATGACGCGATCGAAGCGCTTTGCGTGAGCAAAGGGTTCACCGTGCTGAGAACCAAGAATGTGCAAACCCCCGAAGAGGGGCTCGAAGACATCATTCGCAACTACTACTGCCGAAGCGAACTAGTGGTTTCAACCAGGCTTCACGGGGCGATCACCGCTTACGGCCTCGGTATTCCTTACCTCGCCATGCCGGGTGATGAAAAACTTCGCGAATTCCATCGGCTCTTTGGCGGTGGCCAACTGTTTAGCAACTTGGATGAGCTGGCTGAACTTTTGAACGCGGGGCACGCCGAGTTGGCGAGACCCGCCCTTGCTGATGTCCTCGAGTTCGGGGCCCGCGGTAGGGCCGCCATGGATGATTTGAGCTAAATTTCTGAGCCCCAAGAACTCCACACGAAACTCTTTGATTTCGGGTATGTAAACGCTTGCAGTTTGTCGTAGATTAGAGGGAACGAAAAAGAGCCCTAGCAGCACCACTATTGAATTCATTAGGAACCCATGGCCGGCACAAGCATTTTGGTCTATGCAGAGCGCGTAGGCGGAAACCTCGGTGAGATCGAGAAACTTCTCGCCGGCCCGCTTGCCGACTTTGACGGTGTGCACGTGCTTCCGTTCTTTCACCCTTACGACGGTGACGACGCCGGCTTCGACCCAATCGACCACAAGATCGTCGACCCAAGACTTGGCCACTGGTCAGACTTCAAGCGCATTTCGCAAACCCACGAGCTAACCGCAGACCTGATTGTGAATCACGCATCAGCGCTGTCGCCAGAGTTCATCGACTGGCAGGCGAAGGGCAAAGCATCCGAGTTTGACGGCATGTTCTTGACCTTCGATGTGGTGTTCCCTAACGGTGCGAGCGAAGACGAAATAACCTCGTTTTACCGCCCACGCCCTGGCATGCCATTCACCGCTTACGAAGTGAACGGTCGCCGACGCCTGGTCTGGACCACTTTCATGCCTTCGCAGGTCGACATCGACATCAACCACCCGGCCGGGCAGAAGTATCTAATCAACGTGCTCGAGGCGCTCAAGAGCGGTGGCGTCAAGGTCGTGCGACTAGACGCGGTCGGCTACGCGGTGAAGACCCCCGGCACCGACTCGTTCATGACCGCCGAGACACTGGCTTTCGTCGGTGAAATCACCAAACTGATTCGCTCGTATGACATGCGCGTGCTGGTTGAGGTTCACGCCCACTACACGCAGCAGCTCGAGATTTCTCCGCTGGTCGACTTGATTTATGACTTCCAGACCGCGCCGCTGCTGCTCCACTCGTTCTTCAAGGGCACCGTCGACAAGCTGGCCGACTGGTTTGCGATTCGCCCGAGCAACTGCCTCAACGTGCTCGACACCCACGACGGCTACGGTGTTATCGATGGCGGCCCGATCAACGGCAAGCCTGGCCTAATTAGTCAGCAAGACATGGCCGACATCTTTGCTCAGGCCGAAATCAACACCGGCGGGCATTCAGGTCTGGCAAGCGTCGTGCCGCAGTGGTTCACACTGCCACACCAGATCAACGCAACCCTCCCCAGCATTCTGGCCAACGACACCGCATACGTTGCATCGCGCGCGGTGCAGTTCTTCTTGCCTGGCGAACCTCAGGTTTACTACGTCGGCCTGTTCAACGGAATGGATGACCGCGAGCTCTTTGCCCGCACCGGCCAGGGTCGCGACACCAACCGGCACCACTACACCCCGGCCGAGATCGAGGCAGCGCTAGAGCAGCCGGTCACACAGGCGATCATCGCCCTGGCTCGACTTCGCAAGCACGGGGCGTTTGACGGTGACTTTTCTTATGCGGTTACCGGCGGCATGAGCATCCGCTTGATTTGGGCGAAAGGCGACGAGCAAATCAGCCTAGAGATTGACACCACAGTGGGCAACCCGAGCTTTGCAATCGAAGCAACCACGGATGCTGGGCTGGCGCGATTCGCGTCGGTCGAAGAGTTGGCAACCGCCCGCATCGAAACCGCAGCCCTGCCTAATTGAAAACCGATGCCGCTCGTTTAGTGGAGCGCTGAAGAAGGCACCCGTGCCTTCAGCATCGTGATGCCGCCCGTGTTGGTTAGTGACCAACGCGGAGCCAGGTCATCAAGCATTTTCGAACCGATGCCTTTTGTTCGCTTTTCAACTGGAGCGATGCCATCGTTTGAAATGGTCAGCTCGAAACGCTTAGCCACGATCTGAAGATCGATCTGAACCTTGGTTGCCTTGCCATGGCGATAGGCGTTTCCGACCGCCTCCTTGCAAATTTCAGAAATGCTCTGCTTCGCGAAGTCATCTTTATCGAGCAGGTCAACGGCTTCTTTCGATCCTGTGTAGGCGATTGCCACAACACCTTGCCAAACCTCGAGAAGGTCATCCATGGCGCTTTTCAGATCAATCTCGGCGTTGAGTGGCTTTGAGAGCGACTGGGTAATGCGTTCCATGTCTTCTCGCACCTCGGCCACATCAAGTGGCGTGATGATGGGTCGCATGGTGAGTCGAGCGATTGCAGTGGTTAGGGCCGCCTGAACCTCGCCGTGCAGAACATAGCTCCAGCGTTTGTTGGCGACCCAGAAATCACGTTGGTAAATTTCCCACTCGGCTTGCAGCGCGGCATTATTCTCGGCTAGTTCGCGCTCAGCGACTTTTTGCGTCGCCGACAATGCCGTGACAAACGATGTGCCTATGTAGATCAATCCGAAACCCCAAGCCACAGGCACGAGGTAGGCAACTTTGAGTTGCGTGCTGTCCACGTATTCGATTTGAAAAAGCCAGCTTGTCAGTATTCCGGCCGCCGGCAACAACAGAAACAGGCTCAACTTCACAAATTTGTTTGCCAGTGCCTTAACCTTGCCGGCCAACTTGACTAAGAGCAGAGCCGCAAACGTTATAAGAATAAATGGGTATCCCTGAATGAACTTCTCTGTACCGACCAGCAAGATGCTCCCGTTGATGTACCCCGGCATGAAAGCGAAGAACACAACGAGGGGTCGAACATCGCGCCATAAATCGAGACGCTCAAAGAAGGCCACAGTTCGAACTTTTGTGGTTTCCTTTCCAAACCCATCGAAGTATTGAACTGAACGTCGGTCTTGCAACTGCGCGGCTAAGGGCCGCACCGTGTTCAGCAACGTGTGTTTCAGATAATCGACCTGTTCTTGAACCTTCATTTGCTTGCCAAGCAACTGCTCGAATTCGCGCAATCTAGGCAAGATTAATTCTTGGGCCTGGCTTCGCAAGGTCTGCTCATGTTTCTGCAGAGATTCCTGCCGCTGGTTTCGCAGTTCGATTAGTTGCGAGCGCTTTGACATCAAGGTCGACATGGTTTTGAGGTGGCGCAGCCGCTCACCAAAGACACTCACGTATATCAGGGCTATGTAGACCAGGCCAAAAGCGCCGCTACTTAGGTTCAGCAACCACCGTGGGTCAGACATGACTCCCAGCTGAAGTGCCAACACCACTTCAACAAAGTTCTTGAGCAAACCTGCCAACGCGAAAAGCACAAGGTTGAGCAGCGGTGCTAGTCGATGCTTAAATGCGCTCTTTGGCACCAGGATGCGAACCGCTAGCCCAATGGGAATGAACACCAGATGCGACAGCACACCAACAATCACCCAGTTGCCCTGGTAAACCTCAAAGGGTAAAAAGTTGATGATGTAGTAGGCGACTATGTAGTTCGGAATTGTGTAGAGAAAAAAACGCCAACCCCAGATATTGCGTTCGCCTAGCTGGCTCCAAATTCGCTGTCGGCTGCCCGACCGTGTGCGAACTTGCTTTTCAGCCATCGGCCCGCGGTGTGCCGGCAACTTTGATGTATTCACGAATGAGGGTCGCTCGAGCTAAGCCTTCATCAACCCCGCTCAATTTGAGAGCATCGATCGCTCTAGCCACCACGTTTCTGACTGCTCGCGGAGTGGTGCCGCGTCTGACAGCAATCTGCGAAGGGGTGAGCCCAGCAGCAAGGTACTTGACCACGTCTAACTGAGTGTTCGAAAGCTTGGTGAAAATGTGGTCTGGGGTTTTGAAGTGCTGCTGATCGATGCCGACCTTGCCCCTCAAGGCGGCATCTAGAGCCGTGACCAAATAGCTAGGCTCTGCCACTCTGCTCTTCACTAGATAGCCGGTGTTCTTTGAGACAACTTTCTTGTGCCGGTCAACCAATCTCGGTTCGGCGATGTGGGTAAGAAAGAAAACCGATAGCCCCGGATACAGGGACAGCAAGCTTTCGGCCAGGTCGAGGCCATTGGGACCGTCGCCTAGTTCGATATCGAGTAGAGCTAAGTCTGGATCGAAAAGCTTCGCCACACGCTTGGCCTCTACGGCTGATCCGGCGGACTGAACAAGAAAGCCTTCAGATTCGAGCAGGTTCGCTATGAGGTTGCGAAGTAGCGATTCGTCTTCAACGACGAGAATCTTTCGTTCAACTTTTTGCAAGGCTGCCTCCTGCTCTCACGGTACATTTTCTCTCGCCTGCGCGCTTAAAAAAATACCTATTTAGGAACACGAACACGACAGCCTGTAGTGTCGAAGCATGCTCGATTTCAACGACGATGCCTTCATCGAGAACCCATACCCCGCCCTTGCCGAACTGCGCAAAATCGGCAAACCCGTTTGGCACGAGGGCGCTCAGATGTTCTTGGCGGCGACATATGCCGACGCCAATGCGGTTCTGCGCAACCGTTCACTCGGCCGCATTTTCAAGGCCCGTGAGCCAGATAGTGACTGGAATACCTTCAACTGGCTGCACAGCGACAGCTTGCTCGACTCGGAGCCCCCGAAGCACACTCGCCTTCGCTCACTGTTGGTAAAAGCCTTCAATAAGAACAAGATCGATAGCCTTCGGCCAGATGTGGTTCGGTTGACCGAGTCGCTACTGCAGGGCATCCAAGCAAAAATCGAACGCGATGGTGAGTTCGACGTTATTGCCGACTTTGCCGAACCTCTGCCGGTAAAGGTGATTGCTGCGTTGCTCGGGTTCCCCGATGAAGACGAGCACCTGCTGAGGCCATGGTCGCAGGCGATCGTGAAAATGTATGAGCTCGACCCGAGCGAGCAAACCCAGGCCGAGGCGCAGCAGGCGAGCCAAGAGTTTGCCGACTATGTGCGCGTGCTCATGGAGGCGCGTAAGGTGTCACCCGGCACCGACCTGATCAGCGACCTGGCCGCCGTCGAAGAGGATGGTCAAAAGCTCAACGCGCAAGAGTTGATCGCAACCTGCGTTCTTCTGCTCAACGCCGGCCACGAGGCGAGCGTGAATGGTTTCGGCAATGGGCTGGTTGCAGCGATGCAGCGGCCCGACCAGTTGCAGATTCTGCGCGAGCGACCATTCGAGGTTGCCGCCACCGCCGTTGATGAGTTTTTGAGATTCGACGCTCCCCTTCATTTGTTTGAGCGCACAGCGACGGCCGATGTCGAAATTGGTGGTGTGCTGGTTCGCGAGGGCAAAAAGATTGCCTCGCTGCTTGGTTCGGCCAACCGAGACGAGACGGTGTTTGCCAACCCAACCGAGATGGACATCACTCGCGACCCGAACGCGCACATCGGGTTCGGCGCGGGCATCCACTTTTGCATTGGGGCGCCGCTTGCTCGCATGGAGATGACCACCTCGTTGCCGGCGCTGTTCGAGCGGTACCCAACTCTCGAGTTGACTGCCGAGCCGGTTCGCCGACCGGGGTTTGTGCTTCGCGGGTATGAATCGGTGCGTTTGCGCGTTGGCTAAAGCGGCAGCGTGAGGCTGATTTTTGCGCCCACGTTGTTCTTGTTTGGCACCATGCTCCAAGCGATCGAAAGCTCATCGAACATGCGCAGACCCACGCCCGGTTTCGGGTTTGACGCTGGTGGTAAGCCGTTGCTCGTGGCGATCAACTCGACGGTTGACTCGGCGCTGGTTTCGATCGAAATGTGAAGCTCGCTTGAACCTCCGTGCCTGAAGGCGTTGCCGACAATCTCTTTCGATAGCTCATTCACGCAGAACGCCAGGTTGGAGTCGGCGAGAAGCAACTCACGCACCGTTTCATCGATTTCAAATGTGATGTCACAGGCTCCGGCCCAGGTTTTCACGAGGGCTTCGAGCTCTTGCTCTAGATCGATGTTCACTTTGTTGAGCGGCGCGTTGATGAGCTCGAGAGCTTTCTGAAGGTCGGCGCGAATGAGTTGTAGTTCGGCTTTGGTGGGGCGGGCTGCGTTTCGGGCTCTCGTTAGTGCCACGCTGAGCAGGCTTTGCACGTCACCGTGAACCATGTAGGTGTAGTTGCGACGAGCCACCCAGATGCGCTGCTCGAATAGTGCCTCATCGCGCTTGAGTTCTCGCTTCTTTATGCGCAACGCCTCGCGCAGTTCGACGAGGTTGTATTGAAAAATGTAGGTTGCCGAGACGATCAGCGAAAGAAGCAGCGTGCTCGAGCCGATATTGATAATCAGCGGGCCGGCGAATCGCGAGTCGAGCCCGAGGCTGATTGCCCCCATGTCAGTTATCC
Source organism: Rhodoluna sp. (assembly GCA_030832605.1). Lineage (GTDB taxonomy): Bacteria > Actinomycetota > Actinomycetes > Actinomycetales > Microbacteriaceae > Rhodoluna. Next base: position 49,024 of record JAURIU010000004.1, read on the forward strand.
AAAATGCCAACAGCCAGAACGATGCACCAAAAAAACCGGCAATGGTAAGGCTGACTAGAGCTGGCAGCGTGCGAGACGAGAGAAGCAGTCGCAGAACCTCGAAAATTACCCAAAGCGCGAGCAACATAACCAGTGACTCCGGAATGTGACCGAAGCCGTATTCGAAGGCCGAAAGCGAGATGAACATGGGGCCGGCGAGTAAGAGTTGAACCCTTGGTTGCCAACTCTGCTTTAGGCTCGCACGTGACGGTAGCGCACTTACTCGCCGCGGTTGCTCAGCGGCGGTGGGCAACGACTTAGCTGGCTCGGCGGCGACCTTCGCAAGATAGCGAGTGAGGGGGCGAACGGTGTTATCGATCGCATCGCGCAGTTCGTCTAGGGCGCTCTTGAAGTCGAGGGTCGACTTAGATGCCCCGAATTGCGCACCAAGTGCTCTAAGCACCGGCTCGAGGCGCTTTCGCGTCACCGCACCCAAACGCTTTTCTTCTTCGGCGAGCAGTTTTGCTGAGTCGTTTCGATAGGCCTCGAGCTCGGCATCAATCGCCGAAAACGCGCGCGAACCTTCGGCAAACTCGAGCCTCAGGTTGGCAAAAATGGCCACGATGATGAACAGCCCGAAGCTGGTTGCACCGGTTAGTAGCGGTCGCAGGGTTCCGGCGGCGGTGGTTGTAGTGCCAAAAACCAGCGGTTCCAGTTGGTTCATGATCAGAGGGCGAATGGCGCCGAGAACGAACACCAGGCTTAGATTCAAATACACGCGGATGCTCGTGCGAGCCATGCGGTCAATCGCAAGACCGCCGAGCCAAAGCAGCGGTGCGATGATCAGGTTTCCGACCACCACGCGAAAAAGAAACACTTCTGGAGCCATGCCCGAGATCGGAATGTCAAAAAAGGCCGTGGTGAGCGGGTAGAGCACGATGAACGCGAGCAATACTGTTGGCCGAAGAGTGTTCTTTCGCCCAAGCAGCGAGAGCTGAAGTTCGTAGCGTGACGCGCTAGCCACTCGCCTTGGCATCAGTGCTGTTCGGGTAGTCCGGCGGCCTTCATGAACTCACGCGCGGCCAAAACTCGGCCGTGTGCCATGTCTGAAATCTCGATGCCGGCTGACGCGATGGTTCGCTTTAGCAAACCCTCGACTGCACGAAGGGTGGTGCCGCGAATGGCGGCGATTTCTTGGTTCGATCGGCCAAGCGCCACAAGTCGCAGAATCTCGAGCTGCGACTTCGAAATGCGCGATAGCGGGTGACTGCTGCGAACATCGTCGCGAAATTTTTGACTATCGGTCTTGCCGATCACGGCGGCGATTGCCTTGGTGAGCACCTCTGGGTCACGAAGGTTCGACTTGCGCAGGTAGGCCGAGCCTTCTGGAATCTTGCTGTCGCCGCGGCCCAAGAAGCGTGGCTCGGGCAGGTTGGTCAGAAAAACGAATGCAATGTCTGGCTTGGTCTGTCGCAAAGCATTGGCAAGGTCGAGCCCGGTTGGGCCCTGCCCCAGTTCGATGTCGAGAACCGCAACGGCCGGCTCGAAGTCTGCAATCACGCCACGGGCTTCCACCGCAGAAGAGGCAACCTGAACCTCGAACCCTTGCGAGGTCAATGTCTCGGCGACGAGAAGTCTGATGAAGGCTTCGTCTTCAACCACGAGAATGCGCGTTTTCATTTTGTCTCTATCTTGCAGGCGGGTGTTCCGCCGGGCAATTTGTGTCGATACTTAGCCACCAAGCGGTAACCGATTCTTGAAAGCCAGCATATTGGTGGAACAACCATCAAGAATGCAATTGCACTCAAAAACCAATTCTTTTGCAAGCGAAGAATGGCCGCAAATGCCTCGTGGCCACCAAACGGCTGCCCGTCGACCACCATGTAGACGCGCTCTTGTGCCTGGGGCTGAAGCACGCCGTATTCGGTGGTGTCGATGAACTGCCACGGGTGGGCGACGATCGGCGTCTTCGAACGGCGAACGATGAAGTTGGCAGTGGTCGTGCAAAACCCGCAGTCACCGTCGAAGATGAGGGTTGGCGTTTGGCTCGACATGTTTCAAGCCTATCTTTGCCAGCCGATGACGGCTTCGGCTGCGGGCGAACGATTAGGTTTGAAGCATGAGCAAAAAGCAAGAGTTTGGCGCAGCATCCGAGTTTTCAAAGTTCGCCGCATCGAGGCGCAGCACCCGCGACTTTTCATCGAAGCCGGTGCCTCAAAAACTCATCGATCAAATCATCACGGATGCCCTGACCGCACCATCTTGGTCGAACACTCGCCCTTTCAAGATCGCCGTTGCCCAGGGTGAGGTTCGCGACCGAATAAGTGCCGAGTTTCTGAAGCGCTGGGCGGCGCTCTCGAAGGCTCGCACCGGCGGCTGGCTCGACAAGTTGCGTGTGGCGGTTACTCGCTACGGTTTGCCAACCAGCAACGCGGGCATGGCCAAGCCTTACGTCGCCGAACTACGCCCGCGAGCGCAGCGGGTTGGCAAAGAGCTCTATGCGATGCTCGGAGTGGAGCGCGGCGACGCCAAGGGTCGCGACGCTCAGTGGGCTCGCAACTATGAGTTTTTCGGTGCCCCGGTTGAACTCTTTATATACGTGCACAAGAGTCTGGGCATCTATGCCGCGTCTGACGCAGGCCTGATGATGCAGACCTTGTCACTTTCGGCTCACGCCCACGGCCTGGGTGCCTGTGCGCAGGGCGCTGTTGGCATTTGGGACGACGTAGTGCGCGACGAGTTCGACGTGCCTCGAGAATACCGCCTTCTGTGCGGAGTTGCCATCGGCTACCCAACCGACGCCAAGGTAAACACCTTTCAGGCTCACCGCCTCGGTGTCGACGAGGTAACCCTGCCCATTTGCCGACCGCTAGGCTAGCGCCATGAAATTTCTTATCTCGGTAATCGACGACCTGAGTGGCTCTGGCACTTCCGAAGAAATGGTCGCAATCGACGCCTTCAACGACATGCTGCGCGAAAAGGGTCACTGGATCTTCGCCGGCGGAATGATGCCGCCCGAGACCGCGACCGTTATCGACAATCGTGCCGATGCAAACCTTCACAACGACGGGCCACTGATTCCATTCAAGGAGCAGTTCAGCGGGTTCTGGATAGTTCAAGCAGACAGCCTCGAGGTGGCCCGCGAGCTAGCCTTCGGTGGCTCTAAGGCCTGTAACCGCAAGGTCGAGCTGCGCCAGTTCTACGGCAACTAAATAACGCCAGCATCCAAGCCGGCTAAAACAGCGGATGCTCGCTCGCGCAATTCGGGCAAATCACTCAAACGTTTCAACCCCTGCAACTGCTGACCCATGCGGTGGTTCTTGCCGACCGCTTCTTAGTGCCGGTCGAGCAAGTCCCAGTAAAGAGTCGTGAACGGGCAGGCGTTGTCGCCGACCCGCAAC
>JAURIU010000050.1 GCA_030832605.1 Rhodoluna sp.
GTCACAACAACCGGGTTGATTTTTCGAGAGCCCAGAGCGCCGAAGAAATCTGCGAATCCATAGACCAGTGAGGTCGCTAGGCCGAGGATGATTGGGAGCACGAGATAAGCCTAGTTAAGTGAAAAACCCGAGACTGCGATGGTCTCGGGTTTTAGTGGCTCCGACGGGCGTCGATCCCGTGACCTCACGATTTTCAGTCGTGCGCTCTACCAACTGAGCTACAGAGCCGAAGATGGAAACCATCTTCATTCGATAAAAGCCCTCCTTTTGGGAAGGGCTCTTACTGAGCGATCCTGACGGGACTTGAACCCGCGACCTCCGCCGTGACAGGGCGGCGCGCTAACCAACTGCGCTACAGGACCTCGTTGCTTTCTAGTACCGCGCTTTGGTGACCCCAACGGGATTCGAACCCGTGCTGCCGCCGTGAAAGGGCGGTGTCCTAGGCCTCTAAACGATGGGGCCAAAAAGCGCGGTGCCGTAAAGCACCAAGAGCCAAGATTACCTGCCTTAGTGGCGATTGTGCAAGCCGAGGGTTACCTTTAAGACATGACTGCTTCAACTCGGCGCGCTCGGATGCCACGCATCCGCTTGTTTTTGACGGCCACGGCCGCAATCGCCGCGATGATGTTCACCGCGACGGTGGTTGGACCAGCCTGGGCGGTGCCCGATTACCCGAGTGCCGAAGAGGTTGCCGCCGCCAAGAAGAAGGTCAGCGAGAAGCGCGCGATGATTGCCCGCCTCGAAAAATACCTCGCCGATCTATCTGTTGAGTCAGATGCCCTGGCCACCACCGCGCTAATCAAGGCTGAAGCCTATAACCAGGCTCAAGACTCGGTCGATCTGATGAACACCCGCGTGAACTCGCTTCAGACTCAGGTTGATGCCGCCAATGCACAGGCCGACCAGGCCCTCGAGCAACTCGGCCAGCTCGCCGCCCAGATGTATCGAAACGGTTCGGCTGGCAGCAGCCTCAACCTGTTTTTGAACGCCGACAAGGCCGACGACTTGCTCTACCAACTTGGTGCCAGCGAAAAGATTGCTCAACAGAGCGACCAGCTTTACCAGCGCTCGATCGAGAAGCAGCGCTATGCCCAGGCTTTGGCCGACGAACTCAGTGCCGCCAAAGAAGAGCTGGCCGCTAAAGCGAAAATCGCCCAGGATGCCTATGCCGAAGCCCAAGCCGCAGCCAACACCCTGCAGGCCAAGGTTGACGAAAACAAGGCACTGAACCGTACCTTCTATGCGCAGCTGGCCAGCCTGCGAAACACTTCGGCAGACCTCGAGCGCAGACGCGCACAGGGCTTGGCCGATGAACGTGCTCAGGCCAACGGAACCGCAGACACCACCGCCCCAGAGCTCTATGACGTCGGCGATGCCAACACCGACAAGGTTGAAGTGATGTTCAACTTCGCCAAGGCTCAACTAGGCGAACCGTATGTTCTCGGCGGTATTGGCCCGAATGTTTGGGACTGCTCGGGAATCACCAAGGCTTCTTATGCTGCTGCTGGAATCTACATCGGCACCCACTCGGCAACCAACCAGTTCAGAACCATGGCTGCCGCCAAGAAACTGATTCCGCTAAACCAACTTCAGCCGGGTGACCTGATGTGGTACACGAAAGAACCGGGCAACTTCGACGGCGACAAGTACCACATTGTGATTTTCGCCGGAAACGGAATGATGCTCGAGGCTCCGCGACCTGGTCGCGAGGTTCGTATCGTTCCGATTCGCTGGGGCGAGATGTTCAAATACGGCGGGCGCCCGAGCGCTCCATAAACCGCTGGCGCGAGTAGCGCATCCGCTTAAAGAAAAAACCCCGCCGATCGCTCGACGGGGTTTTTCGTTTGAAAGCTTTAGTGACCTTCGGCCTTGAAGCGCTCGATCGACTCGGCGATTAGGCGCTCGGCAACAGCCTTGCCCTGCCAGTCGCCAACCTTGACCCACTTGCCAGGCTCGAGGTCTTTGTAGTGCTCGAAGAAGTGCTTGATCTCGTTCTTGGTCTGAGCCGGAACGTCGTCGATGTCTTGAATGTGTGACCAGCGAGGGTCTTTCTCGAGAACGCAGATGAGCTTCTCGTCGATGCCGCCGTCGTCTTCCATGGTTAGAACGCCGACTGGGCGAACGGTGCAAACTACGCCTGGGTAAACCGGGAACTCGAGCATGACCAGCGCGTCTAGCGGGTCACCGTCGCCACCGAGGGTGTTGTCGAAGTATCCGTAGTCGATCGGGTAGACGAACGGGGTGAACAGAACGCGGTCTAGGTGAACGCGACCGGTCTCGTGGTCGACTTCATATTTGTTGCGGCTGCCGCGAGGGATTTCGATAACTACGTCGTGTGCCATGGTGCTCCTAAATAGAGTTGTCTGAAAGAGAGTTTAGCGAAAGGCGGCGCATGCCAACCCGTGCCAGGCTGACCCCGGCGATTGCCGATGTGCGCCGTGCTGTGCGCGAGTCTTTTGATTTGGCTGGCGTGACGTCCGGCGAGCTGGTTTTGGTCGCGTGTTCGGGCGGTGCCGATTCGCTCGCGCTCGCGGTTGCCGCGGGGTTTGAAGGTGCTCGAGCTGGGGTTCGGGTTGGTGCCGTGATCGTTGAGCACGGGCTGCAGGCAGAGACGGTTTCGGTCGCTGCTCGCACCGCCGAAGTCTTGCGCGGGCTTGGGCTCGACCCCGTTCAGGTCGTGCCGGTCAACGTTGGCGAATCGGGCGGACCAGAGGCTGCCGCTCGAACCGCTCGTTACGAAGCACTGGATGCTGCTGCCGCGACACTCGGCGCAAGGTTCGTGTTGCTCGGCCACACGCTCGACGACCAGGCCGAAACGGTTTTGCTCGGGTTGGGGCGAGGGTCTGGGCCGAAGTCGCTGGCCGGCATGAGTACCGTGACCGGCAGTTACCTGCGCCCCCTGCTTGCCATTCGGCGAGCCACCACCGAAGCCTTTTGCCGTGACAGCTCGCTCGACTACTGGTCCGACCCGCAAAACTCTGACCCGCGCTTCACCCGCGTGAAACTTCGGCACGAGGTGCTGCCGCTACTTGAGACCGCGCTTGGCGGGGGTGTGGCCGAAGCTCTGGCGCGCACCGCAAACCTGTTGCGAGCCGATGCGACGGCGCTCGACCAACTGGCCGCCGAACTTTTTACCACCGAAGCGCAGGTTGCGGCCACCACCGTCACGCTCGACTGCGAGGCGTTAGCGAAGCATCCGAGTGCCCTTACATCGCGCCTAATCAAGCTCGCCATCGAGACCGTCGGAGGTCAGGCCACCGCCACCGCAATCGACTCGGTGACCGCCCTGGTGCTCGACTGGCACGGGCAGAAACCGCTTACACTTTCGGGCACTAGAGTAGAACGCACGGGCCGATCGCTCGTATTTAGAACCACAAAAACCCTCAAAACAGGAGCCTGTTAGTGGACCTCGACAAGGTAGCCGGCGAAATCACCAAGATTCTCGTCACCGAAGAGCAAATCAACGCGAAAATCAAAGAACTGGCCGCCGAGGTTGACGCGCGCTACGCAGGCAAAGACCTGCTGCTAGTCGGAGTTCTCAAGGGTGCTGTGATGTTCATGGCCGACCTATCGCGCGAAATGCAGATGCACGCGCAGATGGACTGGATGGCCGTCTCTTCTTACGGCTCTGGCACCCAATCTTCGGGCGTTGTTCGCATTCTCAAAGACTTAGACGCCGACGTTCTCGGCCGTCACGTACTGATTGTCGAAGACATCATCGACTCGGGCCTAACCCTGTCGTGGCTCATCTCGAACCTCAAGGCTCGCGGCGCAGCATCGGTCGAAATCGTGGCCTTCTTGCGCAAGCCAGATGCCGCAAAGGTTCAGGTTGACGTTGCCATGGTTGGCTTCGACATTCCAAACGAATTCGTGGTCGGTTACGGCCTCGACTACGCCGAGAAATACCGCACGCTCAAGGGCGTCGCGGTTCTCTCGCCATCCGTCTATTCATAGCCCCGGCCGCTAGCCGAGCATCCGCTTTCTCGCTCACCCTTGAGCGAACAGCCCTGCACGGATGCACCCCCAGCAGGTAGCCTTATCTCTAGTTGTTCCTTGCCACCGAAAGGAAGAGGCCCGCGCCTCAACTATGAAATCCAAGAAGTTTTTGAAGGGTCCATTCATCTGGATCTTCGCCGCGTTGCTGATCGTTTTCATCGGCACTTCGCTTTCGACCGGCACCACCTATAAGCGCGTCGAGACCTCGGTTGGTCTTGAGCTGCTCAGTGGCGGCAAGGCCGAGTCGGTCAAGGTTTATGACGGCGAACAGCGCGTTGACATCGTGCTCAAAAACAAAGACGCGACCCTCGGCAAGAATGTTCAGTTTTTCTATGTCTTTCACCGCGGCGTTGCCGTAACCGAGGCTGTTGCCAAGGCCGACATTGTTGACGGCTACGACGACCAGGTGCCAAACACCCCTTGGTATGTGGCCCTGCTCGGCACCATCTTTCCTTTCATCATCATCGGCGCCATCTTCTGGTTCTTGATGAGCGGCATGGGCGGTGGCAACGGCAAGGTGATGAACTTTGGCAAGTCGCGCGCCAAGTTGGTTAGCAAAGAAAACTCGACCGTCACCTTTGCCGACGTGGCCGGCTCTGACGAGGCAATCGAAGAGCTCGAAGAAATCAAAGACTTCTTGAAAAACCCGCAGAAGTTTCAGGCCGTCGGTGCCAAGATTCCTCGCGGTGTGCTTTTGTATGGCCCTCCGGGAACTGGTAAGACTTTGGTCGCTAAGGCAGTAGCCGGTGAAGCCGGGGTTCCGTTCTTCTCGATCTCGGGTTCTGACTTTGTCGAAATGTTCGTCGGTGTTGGTGCCTCTCGTGTTCGCGACCTGTTCGAACAGGCCAAGCAGAGCGCCCCAGCCATCATCTTCGTAGACGAAATCGACGCAGTTGGTCGTCAGCGCGGTGCTGGTATCGGTGGCGGTAACGATGAGCGCGAGCAGACCCTCAACCAGTTGCTGGTTGAAATGGATGGCTTCGACTCGAAGACCAACGTGATTCTTATCGCGGCAACCAACCGCCCAGACGTGCTCGATCCTGCGCTGCTTCGCCCAGGTCGCTTCGACCGTCAAATCGGCGTTGGCGCACCAGACCTAAAGGGTCGCGAGCAGATTCTGCGCGTGCACGCCAAGGGCAAGCCGGTTGCCGACGATGTCGACCTAGCACTCGTTGCTCGCCGCACCCCGGGCTTCACCGGTGCCGACCTTGCCAACGTTCTAAACGAGGCAGCCCTGCTGACCGCTCGTCAGAACGAGAAGCAGATCACCGCAGCCACCATCGATGAGGCAATCGACCGCGTCATCGGCGGCCCGCAAAAGAAGACCCGCCTGATGAAAGATCAGGAGCGCCTGAACACCGCCTACCACGAGGCTGGTCACGCACTGGTTGCCGCTGCCATGAACGACAGCGACCCAGTCACCAAGGTCACCATTCTTCCTCGCGGTCGTGCCCTGGGTTACACCATGGTGCTTCCGCTAGAAGACCGCTACTCGATTTCACGCAACCAGCTGCTTGACCAGATTGCCTATGCAATGGGTGGCCGCGTGGCCGAAGAAGTCGTGTTCCACGACCCAACCACCGGCGCATCGAACGACTTCGAAAAGGCAACCTCGATTGCCCGCAAGATGGTCACCCAATACGGCTTCTCGGCCAACCTGGGTGCAATGTCGTTCGGCGGAGCAGGCGAAGTTTTCGTCGGCCGCGACATGGGTCAGATGCGCGACTACAGCGAGGCAACCGCGCAGCAGATCGACGCCGAGGTTCGCGCCATTCTCGACGCCGCTCACGACGAGGCTTACAAAGCCATCAACCTAAACCGCAAGGTGCTCGATGCACTGGCCAAGGCTCTGATGGAAGAAGAAACCCTCAACCAAGACCAGATCGCCAAGATTTTCAAGACGGTCAAGAAGGTGCCAAGGCGCACCCAGTGGCTATCGAAGAAAACCCGACCGGTTTCAGCACAGGGCCCAATCGCGATTCCAACCAAGGGTTCGACCAAGTCGAAAGTTGCCGCCGCCGCAAAGGTCGCAGCAGCCGAGGCAGCCAAGCCGGTCAAGCGCGTGGCTCGCAAGAAACCTGCCGAACCCAAGGCCTAAACCTTGATCGATTCCGAACGCATCAAACGCGCGGTTACCGAGTTGCTCTCGGCAATCGGAGAAGACCCTACCCGTGCCGAGCTTTTGGCGACGCCCGAAAAAGTGGCGGGGGCCTATGCAGAGTTCTTCAAGGGTGTGGGTGTCGACGAGACATCCGTGCTCAGCGAAACGTTCGAAGCCGAGCACAACGAGGTAGTCATTCTCAAAGACATCGACTTTGTTTCGATGTGCGAGCACCACCTGCTGCCATTCACCGGCGTTGCCCATGTTGCCTACCTACCGAGTGATCGAGTGGTTGGTCTTGGTCGCCTGCCAAAGCTGGTCGAAATCGTGGCTTCGCGCCCGCAGCTTCAAGAAAACCTCACCGCTCAGGTTGCCGATGCGCTGGTGCGCGGGTTGAACACCAAAGGCGTTGTGGTCGTTATCGAGGCGCGTCACCACTGTGTGGTCTCACGCGGCGCACGTCAGCCCGAAGCAAACACCATCACCATGGCAGCGCGCGGATGCTACGACGAACCAGTCGCTCGCGCCGAAGTTATGCTGGAGGAGGAGCTTGGTCTCGAGCTTGAGCTGGTCGCGGTGCGCGCCGTTCTTCGAACTCACCTGCGAGTAGCCTGGTTCGATGTAGAAAGCCACGCCCCAGTCCTGGGTGTCCGGATTCGAGAGC
>JAURIU010000051.1 GCA_030832605.1 Rhodoluna sp.
AAATCAACGACAAATCAATCGCGGATGTCGCAGCCATGAGCCTTCTCGAATCTGTCAAGTACTTCGAAACCATCGACCTTGATGAGCGTGACGCAAAAATTGCCGCTCAGGTTTTGCGCGAAATCAAGGCTCGTCTCGACTTTCTGCTTGCTGTGGGACTCGACTATCTAACGCTCGAGCGCGCAGCTGGTTCCCTTTCGGGTGGCGAGGCCCAGCGTATCCGCCTGGCAACCCAAATCGGCTCGGGACTAACCGGCGTGCTCTATGTTCTTGACGAGCCAAGCATTGGTCTTCACCAGCGTGACAACCGTCGCCTGATCGAGACGCTTATCAAACTGCGTGACCTTGGCAACACCCTGATCGTTGTTGAACATGATGAAGACACCATCAAGGCTTCTGACTGGGTGGTCGACATTGGGCCTCGAGCCGGCATACACGGCGGTGAGGTGGTGCACAGCGGCACCTACGCCGAACTACTCAAGAACAAAGCGTCGATCACAGGTGATTTCTTAGCTGGTCGAGAACGCATCGAGCTGCCGAAGCAACGAAGAGCGATTGATCCGGCTCGAATCATCAAGGTCGTTGGCGCTAAAGAAAACAACCTGAAAGACGTAGACGTCGAATTTCCGCTCGGCTTGTTCACTGCGGTAACCGGCGTGTCAGGTTCTGGTAAGTCGTCTCTTGTAAACGACGTGCTCTACGAGGTGCTTGCTAACGCCCTGAATGGTGCGAAGGGTGTTCCAGGTCGCCACACTCGCATTGAGGGCCTAGACCTCCTCGACAAAGTGATTCATGTCGACCAAAACCCAATCGGTAGAACCCCACGTTCGAACCCAGCAACTTACACGGGCGTTTTTGACCACATCCGCAAGCTATTCTCAGAAACGGGCGAGTCAAAAGCGCGCGGCTACCAGCAGGGTCGCTTTTCATTCAACGTCAAGGGTGGCCGCTGCGAGGCTTGCTCTGGTGACGGAACTTTGCGCATCGAAATGAATTTCTTGCCAGATGTTTATGTAGCCTGCGAGGTCTGCCACGGCGCACGCTATAACCGTGAAACGCTCCAGGTGCTCTACAAGGGAAAGAACATCGCCGAGGTGCTCGATATGCCGATTGCAGAGGCTGCCGAGTTCTTTGCGCCAATTTCAGCAATCGCGCGCTATCTGCAGACACTCGTCGAAGTTGGTCTTGGCTACGTTCGCCTCGGTCAATCGGCAACGACGCTGTCCGGTGGAGAGGCGCAGCGCGTCAAACTGGCCACCGAGCTGCAAAAGCGAAGCTTCGGCCGTTCGATCTATGTGCTCGACGAGCCGACGACAGGTTTGCACTTCGAGGATGTTCGCAAGCTGTTGCTCGTTTTGAACGGACTTGTCGAAAAGGGCAACACCGTTATCGTCATTGAGCACAACCTAGATGTCATCAAGTCTGCTGATCATGTTATCGACTTAGGTCCGGAAGGCGGATTCAGAGGTGGAAAGATCATCGCAACCGGCACACCCGAACAAGTTGCCAAGGTCAAGGCATCATTCACCGGTCAATATCTAGCCGAGCTGCTTGAATCGCACTAGAGATGTCAAAACACCTCGATTGGCGCCCGAAAACCTCTGAGATACCCACGACACCGGGTGTCTATCGTTGGTTCGACGAGCGCGGCCGGGTTATTTACGTTGGTAAGGCGAAAAACCTTCGCGGGCGACTAACCAGTTATTTTGCTGACCCGCTCACACTGCATCCGAGAACGGCCAAAATGGTGCAGACTGCGCGCGACCTTCAGTGGGTAATGGTCAAAACAGAATTCGAAGCCTTGCAACTCGAATTCACCTGGATCAAAGAATTTAACCCGCAGTTCAACGTTCAGTTCAAAGACGACAAGTCATACCCGTACCTCGCAATCACGGTCGAGAATGACGTGCCTAGGGTGTTCGTGACCCGCAATCGCGACATCAAAGGTGCCAAGTATTTCGGCCCTTACACCAAGGCCTGGGCCGTGCGAGAAACAGTCGACATTCTCCTAAAGGTATTTCCTGTGCGCAGTTGCTCGGCTGGTGTGTATGACCGTGCGGTAGCAACCAAACGCGCCTGCTTGCTAGGGGACATCGGAAAGTGCGTGGCACCCTGCGTTGGTCGAATCAGCACAGAAGACCATCGCGGCATAGCCAAGAAATTCGCATCGTTCATGTCGGGGCAAGACGCCGAATTCATAAACGAAATCCAAACGCGGATGCACGCCGCAAGTGAATCGCAAAACTACGAGCTGGCAGCCAAACTTCGCGATCAAGTTGTGGCACTCGAAACAGTGCTTGCGCGAAGTGCAGTTGTTTTCACAGACCAAACCGATGCCGACCTGTTTGGGTTTGCCGACGACGAGCTGGCCGCGGCGGTAAGCCTGTTCAAAGTGCGTGGCGGGCGCATCCGTGGTGTTCAAGGTTGGGTTATTGACAAAGAACTTGACCGCACGCCAGAAGAGATCGTTGAATACGCTCTGCAACACACCTACATGGGTGTGGGACCCGATGAAGTGCCTAAGCAGGTTCTCGTCGCGAGTATGCCGGACGATGGGCCAGCCTTGGCGCAGTGGCTCAGCGAGCTGCGTGGCTCGAAGGTGATCCTGCGAACCCCGCAGAGAGGCGACATGGCTTCGCTTGCCGAAACCGCGAACACCAACGCTCGGCACGCTCTAGCCCAGTACATGACCAAACGTTCAACCGACTTCACTGCGAGATCAGAGGCACTTAGCGGCATAGCAGAGGCTCTGGCCCTAGAGACACCGCCGTTGCGCATCGAATGCTTTGACGTATCGCATCTGCAGGGCACCGATGTCGTCGCATCGATGGTGGTTTTCGAAGACGGTCTGCCGAAAAAGGCACACTACCGCCGTTTCAACATCGAGCAAACCACCGACGACACCGACTCGATTTATCAGGTGCTGAAGCGTCGTCTCCGCTATTTGGCCGAACCGGATGCTGATGCGGAGGCCGATCCTGGCAAATTCGCCTACCGCCCCTCACTGTTGATTGTTGACGGGGGAGCGCCACAGGTAAACGCCGCGCAGCGGGCCATTGACGAGTCTGGAGTTAGCGGTCTACGGGTAGTCGGTATTGCCAAAAGACTCGAAGAGGTATGGCAGCCTGGCAACCCTTACCCGGTGATTTTTCCGCGAGCAAGCGACGAGCTCTTTTTGGTGCAACGTATTCGAGACGAAGCACACCGATTTGCCATTTCGTTTCAACGGCAGAAGCGTCGCTCGACGCTCGAGAGCATGCTCGATGACATTCCCGGCCTCGGTGAAAAACGCGTACGTACCCTGCTTAGACACTTTGGTTCGATCAAGCGCGTAAAGGCTGCCACTCTCGAAGAAATTGCGGATGTCTCGGGTATTGGCCCGAGTTTGGCAGCCCAAATACACAGCGCCCTTCAACCCAAAGAAAAGCCCGAAAATAACAACTAGAGCAATATTCAATATTTGAACTCTTCGGCGTGTCGCGAAAGAGTAAACTCAAGCCACGAAAGGCTTTGGCATGCAAGAGCGCAAACATGAACTGCTGGTTGTAACCGGCATGTCTGGCGCTGGTCGTTCGACTGTAGGAAACGCGCTGGAGGACCTCGGCTGGTACGTGGTCGACAACCTTCCGCCTCAAATGCTTGAGCCAATCAGTGAATTATTCGGTCTAACCAAAACGCCAAATCCGCGACTGGCGGTCGTCATCGATGTTCGAGGTGGTGAGTTTTTCAGTGAACTGAGCGAATACCTGCACAAGCTTCGAAACAAGGTGCCAGACCTAAGGGTTTTGTTTCTTGAGGCTACCGACTCTGCTCTCGTGAAGCGTTTCGAATCGGTGCGGCGACCACATCCACTGCAGGGCGATGGAACACTTTTAGACGGCATCGGTGTCGAGCGCTCGGCGCTTCTTTCGATACGCGAGCAGGCTGACTTCGTGGTTGACACATCAGATTTGAACATCCACCAGCTATCGACAAAGACTGCCGAACTTTTCACGGCCGACACAGCAAAGAAACTTTCACTTACCATGATGTCCTTCGGCTTCAAGCACGGGCTGCCGGCAGACGCTGATCACGTTGCCGACATGCGATTCCTGCCGAATCCGTTTTGGGACGAATCACTCAGGCCATTCAACGGCGAAGATGCGCAAGTCTCAGATTTCGTTTTGTCTCAGGTTGGGGCTCAAGAGTTCATTACCAACTACGTGGATGCTCTCAAGCCTGTCCTGGCCGGTTACATGCGCGAGAACAAACGTTACGCCATGATCGCCATCGGATGTACCGGAGGCAAGCACCGATCGGTTGCTGTTGTTAAGAGAATTGCTGAACTACTTAGCGAATTAGACGACGTCGCCGTCAGCGTCAAGCACCGCGACCTTGGAAAGGAATAACCGTGGCATTGACCGCTGAAGTTAAAGACGAATTGGCTCGCATCGAGGTTGTTAAGAAGTCGCTCAGAAACGCCGAATTGGCAACAATTCTGCGCTTTGCCGGCGGTCTTCACCTGGTATCTGGGCGCATTGTCGTGGAGGCCGAGTTAGATAATTCGCAGATTGCTCGACGAGTTAGCAAAGACCTAGCCGAGCTGTACGGCATCAAATCCGAACTTTCGGTCATGTCGGCCGGAGGCATCCGCAAAGGGTCTCGCTACATCATTCGGGTAACCGAACAGGGCGAAGTGCTGGCGCGGCAAACAGGGTTGCTTGACACGCGCGGAAGACCGGTGCGCGGCTTGCCGGCTGCACTCGTCGCTGGTTCGATTGAAGAAGCGCAGGCTATTTGGCGCGGTGCATTTCTAGCCCACGGCTCGTTGACCGACCCAGGTAGATCGGCAGCGCTCGAAATAACCGCACCGGGCAACGAAGCAGCCATGGCGCTAGTCGGTGTGGCACGTCGTCTGAACCTCATTGCCAAAGCGCGCGAGGTGCGTGGAGTACACCGCGTTGTTGTGCGTGAAGGCGAATCAATCGCCGCCATGCTCACCCACATGGGAGCGCACACTCAGGTGCTTCGCTGGGAAGAGCTGCGCTTGCGTCGCGAGGTTCGCGCCACGGCCAACCGCCTAGCCAACTTTGATGATGCCAACCTGCGCCGTAGTGCTCAGGCGGCTGTAGCGGCAGGGGCACGTGTCGCACGCGCCCTAGAGATTCTCGGTGGTGACAGTCCGCAACACTTGGCCTACGCCGGCGCTTTGAGGCTTCAGCACAAGCAGGCATCACTCGACGAGTTGGGGCACTTGGCTGACCCGCCTATGACGAAGGATGCGATTGCCGGGCGCATCCGCCGCTTGCTGGCCATGGCTGACAAAAAGGCCGAAGAGCTCGGAATCCCAGGCACCGACGCGTTCTTACCCGACGACGTCGATTAGTTCACAGCTATTGGAATAACGCCCCCAGAGATTAGATTTACAACATTGAAAAAGGAGCACTAAATGAGCAAGTACACCCTTCCAGACCTGACCTACGACTACGGATCACTAGAGCCGAACATCTCAGGCAAAATCATGGAACTTCACCACGACAAGCACCACTTGGCATACGTGAACGGTGCAAACACAGCTCTTGATCTTCTAGCCGAGGCACGTGATAAGAACGACCTAACCTGGGTGAACAAGTTGCAGAAAGATCTTGCCTTCAACCTCGCCGGCCACGTTAACCACACGGTTTTCTGGCGAAACCTCTCACCAGAGGGCGGCGACAAGCCTGTAGGCGAATTGGCCGCCGCAATCGACGAATTCTTTGGCTCATACGACGGCTTCCGCGCACACTTTACGGCCTCAGCACTGGGCATCCAGGGTTCTGGTTGGTCGATTCTTGCTTGGGATGTTCTAGGCCAGAAACTCATCATCGAGCAGCTTTACGACCACCAGGGAAACCTCGCTCCAGCGAGCATCCCGCTACTAATGCTTGATATGTGGGAGCATGCCTTCTACCTCGACTATCAGAACGTCAAGGGTGAATACGTAAAGGCTTTCTGGAACATTGTTTCTTGGCCAGATGTCACCGCGCGCTTCGAGGCGGCTCGCACGAAAACCAGCGGTCTACTGCTAGTCTGATACTGACATTTTGCTCCCAATGGTGCGAAGCAAAAGGGTTAAATAACAAGACCTGCAACGCCTATCTATGGCGAGCTAAATCACTCTGGGAGATACCTAATGGCTACTCGTGTTGGAATCAACGGCTTTGGACGAATCGGACGCAACTATCTTCGCGCCGAACTTGCCAAGGGCACCGATCTTGAGATCGTTGCAGTAAACGATCTAAGCGACCCAAAGTCGCTCGCTCACCTTCTCAAGTACGACTCAGTAACCGGACGTCTTCCTTTTGAAGTAACCGTCGAAGGTCAGAACATCCACGTTGGTGGCACCGTAATCAAAGTTCTAGCCGAGCGTGACCCAGCAAACCTCGGATGGGGTGACCTTGGTGTCGACATCGTCATCGAATCAACCGGTCGTTTCACTGATGCGGAGTCGGCACGCAAGCACATCGAAGCTGGCGCCAAGAAGGTAATCATTTCGGCACCTGCGACTGGTGAAGACGCGACCTTCGTTATCGGTGTTAACGAGCACCTGTACGACCCAGCCAACCACCACATCATCTCGAACGCATCTTGCACAACCAACTGCTTAGCACCTATGGTGAAAGTATTGGATGAAGCTTTTGGTGTTGAAAGTGGTTTCATGACAACCATTCACGCTTATACTTCTGACCAGAATTTACAAGATTCTCCTCATAAAGAT
>JAURIU010000052.1 GCA_030832605.1 Rhodoluna sp.
CAAGGGCATCCCAGAATTGCTAGATGCTGTGCTGCTAACTGCAGACGCCGCTCTAGACATGCGAGCAAACCCGAACAAGGATGCTCGTGGTGTCGCCATCGAGGCAAACCTAGACAAGGGCCGTGGTTCGGTTGCAACCGTTCTGATTCAGTCTGGAACCCTAGAGGTTGGAGACTCGATCGTTGCGGGTGCGGCTCACGGTCGTGTGCGAGCCATGTTTGACGAAGACGGCAACTCCGTTCAGTCAGCTGGACCATCTCGCCCAGTTCAGGTTCTTGGTCTACAGTCTGTTCCTCGTGCCGGTGACACCTTCGTGGTCACCGACGACGAGCGTCAGGCTCGCCAGATTGCCGAGAAGCGCGAAGCTGCCGACCGCAACGCCCTGCTTGCTAAGACTCGCAAGCGCGTTAGCCTCGAAGACTTCACCAAGGCGCTCGAAGAAGGCAAGGTTGAGTCACTCAATTTGGTCATCAAGGGTGACGTATCGGGTGCTGTTGAAGCTCTCGAAGATTCGTTGCTCAAAATCGAGGTCGATGACAGCGTGCAGTTGCGCATCATCCACCGCGGTGTTGGTGCCATTACCGAGTCTGACGTCAACCTTGCAACCGTTGACAACGCCATCATCATCGGCTTCAACGTTCGCCCTGACAACAAGGCAAAAGAGCGCGCCGACCGCGAGGGTGTCGACATTCGTCACTACTCGGTCATCTACTCGGCTCTTGACGACATCGAGCAGGCTCTCAAGGGCATGCTCAAGCCAGAGTACGAAGAAGTTCAGCTCGGTACCGCCGAAGTTCGCGACATCTTCAAATCTTCGAAGGTTGGAACCATCGCTGGTTCTTACGTTCGCAGCGGTTCGATCAAGCGCAACTCGCTTGCTCGAGTTTTGCGTGGCGGAGAAGTTATTGTCGACAACGTCAAAATCGAATCGCTCAAGCGCTTCAAGGATGACGCAACCGAAGTCAAGACCGACTACGAGTGTGGTATCGGACTCGCAGGTTTCAACGACATCCAGATTGATGACGTCATCGAAACCTTCGAGATGCGCGAGAAGCCAAGGGTCTAGTTATGGCAGATGTTGCACGCGCCAGGAGGCTGGCCGAACGAATCAAGGTTCTCATCGCCGAATCGCTAGATCGGGTTATCAAAAACCCAGATCTCGGCATGGTGACGATTACCGACGTTCGAGTCACGCCCGACCTGGCGCATGCGACCGTCTTCTACACCGTCTACGGCTCGACCGATGAGGTCAACACGACCATCGAAATCATGGCTCGCAATACCGGACGAATTCGCGGTGAAGTGGGTCGACACCTGCAGATTCGCGTCACACCAACCCTTGAGTTTGTAATCGACGAGGTGCCAGCCACGGCTGCTAGCCTGGCTGCTCTTCTGGCCGAGGCAAAGGCACGTGACGCCGAAGTTGCACGCCTTGCTGCCGAGGCTAAGTACGCCGGCGAAGAGAACCCTTACCGCGAACCAAAAACCGACGACGAAGAGTAAATCTTGACCACCGCCAGCGGCCTTCTTCTGGTTGACAAGCCAGAGGGCTTCACCAGCCACGATGTGGTTGCAAAGCTTCGAGGCATTGTTGGCACCCGCAAAATTGGCCACGCAGGCACGCTAGACCCGATGGCCACCGGCCTTCTCGTGATCGGCGTGAACAGCGCCACCAAGTTGCTGACCTTTCTGGTCGGCGAAGACAAAACTTACATCGCTACGATCAGGCTCGGCGCCTCTACCATCACAGACGACCGCGAAAGTGAGTACTTGAGCGTCGCCTCCACTGGCGACGTGGATGCTCTCACCGAGCTCGACATCACCAACGCCATCCGCCCGCTGACCGGTCACATCATGCAGGTGCCGTCTTCTGTGAGCGCCATCAAGATCGATGGCGAACGAGCCTATGCCAAAGTTCGCGGAGGTGACGAGGTAAAGCTCGCCGCTCGCCCGATAGCCATCGCAAGATTCGACGTTCTAGGCGAAATGCGTCGCGAAACGGTTGGCGAGCAGCACTTCATCGACCTCGACGTAATCATTGACTGTTCGTCTGGCACGTACATCCGCGCATTGGCTCGAGATCTTGGCGTTGCGCTCCAAGTTGGCGGCCACCTAACCGCACTGCGCCGAACAAGAGTCGGCGCTTACCAGGTGACCGATTCACAGGCACTTGCCGACCTGAAAAAGGGTGAGGTCAAACTTTTCCCAATCGCCGAGTCTGCACGAGAAGCCTTTGATGTGCGTGAGCTTTCGGCAGGCGAAGTCGTCGACCTTCGCCACGGCAAGCGAATCGAAGTGGGCGTTATCGCCGAAAACGCCACTGCTAAAGATCGTGTGATTGCAGCCTTCGCGCCGACCGGCGAGCTCATCGCCATACTCACCAAAGCTGGCTCAACTCTCAAGTCACTAGTCGTTTTCGCCGAGGTGCCAAATGGTTGATTGGCTGTATTACTCGCTTCTTGCGGTGTCGTTCGGCAGCGCATCCCTGTGCCTTATTGCGGGGATGTTCGGACGCAAACCGTCTCTGCTAACCATGGGTTCGGCTGTGCTGACCGAAGTGGCTCTGGTGGTTCAGCTAATCGCCACGATCGTGCTCTTGTTCATGGGCGCGCAGAGCAAAGGCGATGTGGTTGAGTTTTTCGGCTATGTCTTGGTGGCCATGATGGTTCCGGCCGGAGCAGTGGTTTGGGCCCTGTCTGAACGCAATCGATTTTCGACTCTGGTGCTTGCTGTATCCGGGCTAACCGTGGCGATTATGGCGGCTCGAATGGCCCAAATCTGGGGGCTGGCTTGAACCACTTTCACAATCTTCTAGGCTTGAGTCATGTCTGAAAAACCTGGCCTGGGTGTCGGCCGCCTGCTAATCGCGGTTTATGCGGTTTTCGCACTGTCGGCCACCGCTCGGGCTAGCTATCAGCTGTTTCGAGAGTTCGATGAAGCGCCGGTTGCCTACAGCTTGTCTCTAGTCAGTGCACTCACGTACATCCTGGTCACTATCGCACTCACCAGAGCGGGCGTCAAGTGGGCCAAAATAGCTCGCTTCACGGTTTGGTTTGAGCTATTCGGCGTTATTGCCGTTGGCATCGCCTCGATTGCCCTTCCGAGCCTGTTCAACCATCCATCGGTTTGGAGCGGATTCGGCATCGGTTACGGCTTCTTGCCACTGGTTCTGCCGATTTTGGGCCTCATCTGGCTAGCACGGAGGCAGAAATGAACACCTGGCTCAAAGTAAGTGATATTCCGGCCGATCTAGTCGAAACCGCCGTGACCATCGGCAAGTTTGATGCCATTCACCTCGGGCATCAGGCCTTATTGGCCGAATTGCTCGATGTTGCCGAAGACGCCATGCTTGCCCCAGTGGTGCTCAGTTTCGCCAACCACCCCAACTCGGTGCTTAGCCCCGAAAACGTGCCGCTACCGGTCATCGGACCGAATCAAAGGGCTTACCTGCTCGAAGAGGCAGGTGTCGAGGGTGTGCTTTCGCTCGAATTCGATGCCGAACTCGCCGCACTTTCGGCCGAAGCTTTCGTGACCCGCTATTTGGTAGACGCACTGAAAGCCAAGGCGGTAATCGTTGGTCGAGGCTTCAAGTTTGGGTCCGGGGGAGCGGGCACCGTGGAGACACTGCGTGAGCTTGGCTCGAAACACGGTTTCACCGTGCGTGAAGTTGCCCCGGTATTGCTCGATGGCGCAGTGGTTTCAACCACGCTGGTTCGAAACGCCTTGGATGCTGGTGACGTCGTTTTGGCAAGCGAAATGCTCGGTCGCAACCACACCACCATGGGCCACATCGAACACGGTCTCAAGATTGGTCGCCAGATCGGTTTTCCAACTGCCAACATGGAGCGCTCGGCCGAAGGCTACCTTCCGCTGGACGGAGTTTATGCGGGCTGGCTCTACGCCGGCACCGAGCGTTATCCTGCAGCCTTGTCGGTAGGTATCAACGAGACGTTCCAGGCTGTGCCCCGTTTGATCGAAGCTCACATTCTCGACCGCGATGACGTCGATTTATACGACAAGTTGGTGACGCTCGAGTATGTAGATTTCGTTCGCCCGTCGGCAAAATTCGATGGAGTCGAGTCGCTGGTTGCTGAAATCAATCGCGACCTCGACAAAATTCGTCTTCGTTTGGGCCTCTAGCCCACCAGCATTCTCTAGACTTTGGTTTAGCGGGCACTTGCTCGGAACGTTTTCAAAAAGAGTAAGGGGACGCCTCGTGCAGTTCGGTGAAGCAATCAAAAATGGTTTTCAAAACTACGCAAACTTTCGTGGAGTAGCTTCTCGCTCAGAGTTTTGGTACTGGACCCTCTTCACAGTCCTCGTCTCACTTGGCACGTCCATCGTCGACAGCGCAATCGGGTTGGCGCTCGACATGCAGGCGTTCACTCTGGTGAACACCCTCGGATCCCTTGCGCTGTTGCTTCCTGGTCTGGCTGTAGCCGTTCGACGTTTTCACGACGCAGGTTTCAGCGCTTGGTGGTACTCGATTCCCCAGGTTGCAACCTTAGTCGTGCTCATTTGGTTCATGGTTGCCCTGATTACCTTCATTTTCGAAAACATGTCTTCGCTGCTTGACCCAGCTGCGCTTGAGGCATGGCTTATTTCAATCGCCGACCCAAGCTCCACCGCGGCCGGTGACTTCGCCTACATGTTGGTGGCAAGCAATGTGCTTCCGTCACTCCTCGCTCTTCTTCTCATCGGTTTCGCAACCTTCGTGTTCAACATAGTCATCTATGTCTTGCCTACGCGCTCGGTCGAGGCGGGCAACCGGCACAACAAGCCGCAGGTGGCTCCTTTCACAATCGCCGGTTAGAACATCCGCTGATTTCTAGTTGCTCTGGCGGGATCGCGCCTTTTTCGCTATGCTTGTGAAGTTGCCGTGTATCGGCCGCGGATAAATAGAGCTTGAGCAATACTGCTGCAAGCGCCGCGCAGCGAGAGAATGAGAGGCCCGTTATGGCACTAGAAGCATCGGTTAAGACCGCAATTATCAACGAGTTCGCAACCCACCCTGGCGACACCGGGTCTCCTGAAGTTCAGATTGCAGTTCTGACTCAGCGAATCAAAGACCTCACTGAACACCTCAAAGAGCACAAGCACGACCACCACAGCCGTCGTGGCCTGCTTCTTCTTGTTGGTCAGCGTCGTCGCCTTCTTGGTTACCTGCAGAACGTTGACATCGCCCGCTACCGTGCGCTCATCGAGCGTCTAGGTCTGCGCCGCTAAGGTCTTTTTCGAAAAGTCGCCCCAATCGAACAGTCGGTTGGGGCGATTTTCTTTTCCTACTGTTCCTAGCCTTTGTCGGCACCCTCTGCTAGCCTTGACGAGAGCGATGAAGCGAGTTTGCTGGTCTTCGGTCGTGAGTCTTGGAATCAATCCAAGGTTTTCAACTGCAGACCAGGGCAGCCCTCTCCGATGTGGGCCCGTTTATTCACCTCATACGCACACGCGCGCAAAAAATGGCGTTTGCCTTTGCGCGCAACGAAGAATAAAGAGGAGGGACCATGGTAGGTCCAGACAATCACGAAGCAATGGATGGCGCTCAAGTTGAGTACGCCATCATCGACAACGGCAAGCACGGCAAGCGTGTCATCCGTTTTGAAGCCGGGCGTCTAGCCCAGCAGGCACAGGGTGCCGCCGCCGTCTACCTAGATGGCGAAACCATGCTGTTTTCGGCAACCACCGCGAGCAAGCAGCCAAAAGATCAGTTTGACTTCTTCCCATTGACCATCGATGTCGAAGAGAAGATGTATGCAGCTGGCCGCATTCCAGGATCGTTCTTCCGTCGTGAAGGCCGCCCATCAACCGAAGCCATTTTGGCCTGTCGTCTAATCGACCGACCACTACGCCCTTCGTTCGAAGATGGTCTGCGTAACGAAATTCAGGTAGTCGTCACCGTTATGGCGATTCACCCAGACGAGCTTTACGACGTAGTTGCCATCAACGCAGCTTCGATCTCGACCCAGCTTGCTGGTCTGCCATTCTCTGGCCCGGTTGGTGGCGTTCGCGTTGCACTAATCGACGGTCAGTGGGTTGCATTCCCTAAGCACTCGCAGCTAGAGCGAGCCGTATTCGACATGGTCGTTGCTGGTCGCGTAGTGAACGAGAACGGTAAAGAAGACGTTGCAATCATGATGGTTGAGGCCGAAGCTACCGACGCTGCTTGGAACCTAATCAAGCACGAGGGTGCTCAGGCTCCAACCGAAGAAATCGTTGCTCAGGGCCTAGAGGCCGCAAAGCCGTTCATCAAAGAACTTTGCGAAGCTCAGAGCCGCCTAGCCGCTAAGTCGGCTAAGCCACTGACCGAGTACCCACTGTTCCCGCCATACAGCGACGAGGTTTTTGCCGCGGTTGCTGAGTTGGCAGAAGCAGAACTCGGTCGCATCTACCTAATCGCCGACAAGCAGGCCCGCCAAGACGCCGACGACGCACTCAAGGCTTCGGTCAAAGAGCAGCT
>JAURIU010000053.1 GCA_030832605.1 Rhodoluna sp.
TGCCTCGGGTTGGTTCGATCCAGAGAAAACCCAAGCCTCGGATGTTCCGCAGGCCGGCTTGCGCATCGATGAGCCTGCGCCACTGAACGCCCAGCCTTCGGTGGCAGAGTCGGCATAAAAGTAGACCCATGAGCCTTCGGCGTAGGTCGGGGTGTCAGCGCAATCCTGAGCCGCGCTAGTGGGATACCCGTCAATGCGGCAGGCGAAACCCGTCGGGTAGTTCAACGTGCCATCAACGTCGTGCGCACCGTCGAGCAACTCCCAACCCGAGCCGGAGAAGTTTGGGGTGCAGGTGATCGCTGGCGCAGCATCCGAGCGTTCGATAACCAAGGTGACGCCGGGGGTGCTTTCGCTACAAGCGCCATCAATAGCCGAGGCAGCCGAGTCGACCGTCGAGCCAGAGTTTGCCGAGAGCGCACCGCCGAGCGCGATTAGCCCAACCAAAATGACGAGCACGATTTTTAGCGAATTGCGCATGCTGACCTCTCGATTGATTTAGAGGTGTAGATGCGAAGGCGAACGGGCGAATGCCCTATCAACTCCACCGCAGACCTCGACGGTTTATTTGAGTCATCACTCAGCGATTGGGCATTCCGACTTCTGAAATATCAGTTACGGCTGCGGGTCAGCGTCGGATTTTCACCGACTTTCCCCAACTGCGAAGAGATTGCTTGCTGCAAGCAGCTTGCTTGCCAAGATTAGCAGTTTCGTTAATGTATTCTTTAGCCAATAACTGAATAGCCGTTCGACCCAAGGCGGGAGAGCAGTTTTAGTACTGCACCGAAGGAGCAATCCTCCCCGAAATCTCTCAGGTGATAAAACCGCCATGGATAGGCAACTCTGAAAAGTAGGTTTCATAACCTCGCCCAAGGTGAAAGTTGACTCGAGTCTCGAGTTCGCGAAGCTCTCAGGCTCAATAGACAGAGGGGGAGTTCTTGTCGCCGACACCCGTCGGTGATGTTTAGGAGAACTCCGTGAACGACGCTCAGGCACTCAAGACCACACCTCTTTATGAAGAGCACGTTGCGCTCGGTGCTGCCTTCACCGACTTCGGCGGCTGGAACATGCCGGTGCGCTACACCTCAGACCTCGCCGAGCACGCGGCCGTTCGCGAAGCAGCCGGAGTATTCGACATCAGCCACATGGCCGAGTTCTTTTTCGAGGGGTCAGGCGCTGCCGCGTTTCTAGACCACGCACTCGTTGGCGTCGCTTCAGAAATCAACCTCGGTCGCGCCAAATATTCACTCATCGTCAACGAGCAGGGCGGCATCATCGATGACCTAATCGTCTACCGCTTCACCGACGAACGTTTTTTGATCATCGCAAATGCCGGCAACCACCAGGCAGTTTGGGCGGCACTCAACGAGCGCGCTGCCGGTTTTGATGTAACCCTCGACGACGCCACTTCGCGTTACGCGCTCATCGCGGTTCAAGGCCCTCGCGCGGTTGAAGTTCTCAAGACCCTCACCGACGCGCCTCTAGACGACCTCAAGTACTACTCGATTTTCGAGGGTGACTTTGGCGGCGCTCTCGCGTACTTCGCTCGCACCGGTTACACCGGTGAAGACGGCTTCGAATTGTTGGTTAAAAACGAGCATGCCGTTAACACCTGGCGCGCGATTCTCAGCGCAGGCAGTTCAGTTGGTTTGATTCCCGCCGGCTACGCCTGCCGCGACACTCTTCGTCTCGAAGCTGGCATGCCACTTTATGGCAACGAGCTTGGCCTGCACACCACACCATTCGACGCCGGGTTCGCTCGAGTGGTTCGTCTCGATCACGATTTTGTCGGAGCATCCGCTCTGATAAACAAGGCGGGAGACATCCCCGACCGCAAACTAATTGCGTTGGTTGGCGAAGGCCGTCGTGCCGCCCGAGCCCACTACGAACTTTTCGAGAGCGAAGCATCTGAGCACCCAATCGGCGAGATTACCACCGGTGCGCTTTCACCAACCCTTGGTTACCCCATCGCGATGGCCTACATCGACTCGGTTCACGGTGACCTGGGCACAACCGTTTGGGCCGATGTTCGCGGAAGCCGTCAGCCAATGCAAATTAGTTCGCTACCGTTTTATAAGCGCGCCAAGTAAAAGATTCAAGACAAGAGAAAAGGAAAAACCATGAGTATTCGTGAAGGCCTGTTTTACACAAAAGAACACGAGTGGCTTGCCATCGATGGCGACGTTGCCACCGTTGGCATCACCGAGTATGCCGCCGAGAAGTTGGGTGATGTTGTTTATGTTGACCTACCTAAGGTTGGCACCCAGACCACTTACATGAAAATTTGTGGCGAAATCGAATCGACCAAGTCGGTTGGCGAGCTTTACGCCCCGGTTGACGGCGAAGTTGTTGCAGTGAACGACTCTGTAGCCAGCAACCCAGAGCTAATCAACCACGACGCATTCGGTGCCGGCTGGTTGATCAAGATTCGCTTCACCGAGCTACCAACCCTGCTCAGCCCCGACGAATACGCAGCACTCACCAACGAAGGCTAAAAGAACAAAATGACCAGCGCGCACAAAGATTTCAAATATCGTCACATTGGCACCAGCTCGGCCGACCAGCTGCTCATGCTGCAAACGCTCGGCTACGAGAACATCGACGACTTGATGTCAGATGCCGTGCCGCAGGTCATCCGCTTCAATGGTGAAGGCACGCTGCCCGAGCCAATCAGTGAGCCAGAGGCGCTCGGTGAACTTCGTGCGCTGGCTGCTCGTAACCGAATCACCGCTTCGATGATTGGCCTCGGCTACTACGGAACCCACGTGCCTGGAGTCATCAAGCGCAACGTTCTCGAGAACCCTTCTTGGTACACCGCCTACACGCCTTACCAGCCAGAGATTTCTCAGGGTCGCCTCGAAGCGCTGATTAACTTTCAAACCATGGTCACCGACCTAACCGGAATGAAGACCGCCAACGCATCGATGCTCGACGAGGGAACCGCTGTCGTCGAAGCCATGATGATTGCCCGTCGCTCTAGTGACTCGAAGTCGAATGTCTTCTATGTCGACTCGGATGCTTTGCCGCAGACCAAGGCGCTGCTAGAACACCGTGCCGAACCCCTCGGCATCGAAGTTCAATACTTCGACGCCTCGGCTGGTGCAACCGGCTTGGTCGGTGAATATTTCGGCCTCATGTTGCAGTACCCGGGAGCATCGGGTGCCATCACCGACATCAAGCCTGCAATCGATGCAGCTCACGCGGTTTCTGCCATCGCCGTTGTGGCCGCCGACCTACTTGCTCTGACCCTAATTTCCGCACCCGGTGACCTTGGCGCAGACATCGCGGTTGGAACCTCACAGCGTTTCGGCGTGCCGATGGGCTTCGGTGGACCACACGCCGGCTACCTAGCCGTGCGCGATGGGCTAGAGCGTTCCATGCCCGGCCGTTTGGTTGGCGTTTCGATCGATGCTGAAGGCGCAGCTGCCTATCGCCTCACCCTGCAAACTCGCGAGCAGCACATTCGCCGCGAGCGCGCCACCTCTAACATTTGCACCGCCCAGGTTCTGCTCGCCGTTATGGCCGGCATGTATGCGGTCTACCACGGCCCTCGCGGTCTTCGCGCTATCGCAAACGAAGTGCACACCAAAACCGTTGCGCTCGCCGAGTCGCTAACCGCAGCCGAACTAACTCTTTCGACCCAAGAATTCTTCGACACCATCCGTGTTTTGAATGTCGACGCCGAAGCTGTTTGGCAGAAGGCGCGTGCTCACGGAATCACCATGTTGAAAGTGGATGACTCGACCATCGGCATCTCGGTCGACGAAACCACCAGCGAAGCAACCTTGAACGCAATCGCTCACGCCTTCGGTGCAGAGCTTGTCACCATCAACGACACCAGCCGCGTTTCGAACTTTGCCCGCACTACCTCTTATCTAACCCACGAGGTTTTCAACTCGCACCACAGCGAAACCTCGATGCTGCGCTACCTCAAGCGTCTGGCCGATTACGACTACGCACTTGACCGCGGCATGATTCCGCTGGGCTCTTGCACCATGAAGTTGAATTCGACCACCGAGATGGAATCCGTTACCTGGCCAGAGTTCGGAAACATTCACCCATTCGCACCAGCCGACGACACTCGTGGCTACCTGCAGATGATCGACCAGCTCACCACTTGGCTATGCGAGGTCACGGGCTACGACGCGGTTTCGCTTCAGCCAAACGCCGGTAGCCAGGGTGAACTTGCCGGTCTCATGGCGATTCGCGGCTACCACCTATCTCGCGGCGATGTTCAGCGCACCATATGCCTCATTCCTTCTAGCGCTCACGGCACCAACGCAGCATCGGCCGTTCTAGCCGGAATGCAGGTTGTCGTTGTGGCCTGTGATGACAACGGCAACGTGGATGTCGCTGACCTAACTTCGAAGATTGAAGAAGCCGGTGATCGACTCAGCGCGCTGATGGTCACCTACCCGTCAACCCACGGCGTTTATGAAGAAGCCATCGTCGACATTTGTGACCGAGTTCACGAAGCCGGCGGTCAGGTTTACATCGACGGCGCAAACACCAATGCGGTGGTCGGATACGCAAAGTTCGGCAAGTTCGGCGGTGACGTTAGCCACCTCAACCTGCACAAGACTTTCTGCATCCCTCACGGCGGCGGAGGCCCGGGTGTTGGTCCGGTTGCGGCACGAGCTCACCTCGCACCATTCCTCCCCGGTCACGCCCAAGCTCAAACCGAGCTTCCGGCATTCGGACCAATCTCGGCTGCGCCATTCGGCTCGGCGAGCATCCTGCCTATTTCTTGGGCATACATTCGCATGATGGGCAACGTCGGTTTGGCCGAGGCGACCGCAGGTGCTGTGCTGTCGGCAAACTACGTCGCTAAGAAGCTCGAGGGTCACTACCCGGTTCTTTACACCGGAAACAAGGGCTTGGTTGCCCACGAGTGCATTCTCGATGTTCGGCCACTAACCAAAGATTCAGGTGTGAGCGTGGATGACATTGCCAAACGACTTATCGACTACGGGTTCCACGCACCAACCATGTCTTTCCCGGTTGCCGGCACTTTGATGATCGAGCCAACCGAGAGTGAACCGCTCGATGAACTCGATCGTTTTGTCGATGCCATGATCGCGATTCGCGCCGAGGCTGCCAAGGTTGAGTCGGGGGAGTGGAATGTCGAAGACAACCCACTTCGCAACGCGCCCCACACAGCCAAGTCGGTTATTGGTGAATGGAACAAGCCATACTCTCGCGAACTCGCCGCCTACCCGGTGGTAGGTCAGCACCGCAACAAGTACTGGCCGATTGTTCGACGCATCGACTCTGTTTATGGGGACCGCAACCTAGTTTGCTCTTGCCCACCGCCCGAGGCTTTCGCCTAAGACTTAACCAAACGCCCTTGCCGCGAGCACTATTGCGAGGGCAACGATCATTGCGCCACCGGCCAAGCTGAGCCAGGTTCGCACGCGCGGGGTGGTTATGCCTCTTATGGCTGCGCCTGACAAAGCAAGCGCCTGTTGCCAAACCGCCGAGCCCAAGAACACTCCGCTGGCAAATGCAAAAGTTGCTGCAACCGGGTCAGAGCCGGTCAGCCCAACCAAACTCGGAGTGATTGCCAAGAAGTAGAGAGCCGTCGGCGGGTTTACCACTGTGGCGGCAGCGAATTTCAAAAAGGTCTTGCCAGCGGTGGTTGCTTCGACCTGAGCCCCTGAAGAACCCTCGGATGCTCGCCTCTGGCTCAGCGCCTTGTAAATAGTCTGCCCACCCAGGCCCAGCAAGATTGCCGCGCCGATCAGGCTGAACCAGATTCCGTAGGTTCCTAGGATGCTCGCCACGGCCGATCCGGCGAGAAAAACCACCACGGCATAGGTCGCGTCGACCGAGGCCATGGCTAGTGCGCCAGCGGCCCCGACGCGGAGGCCGTGGCGCAGGGTCGTGTCAATTAAGAGTAGTGCCATCGGGCCAACCGGTATGGCAAGCGCTATGCCGGCGGTTAGACCGAAGATGAACAACTCAGCAAGATTTGGCACATGCCCACTTTATTGGCTGGAAGCGTTTTCGGTTTTCGCACCCAAGTACAACGCAGCACTTAGGTAACAGGAATGTTACAAAATGTAAAAAAGCAAATTTTTGTTAACATTCTGGGATTTTGCACTCTAAAGTTATAAATACCCAAGGGTTATTGCGTCTTTCTCGAGAGACTCAATCGCCCGAATCCAACAAGGAGAAACACATGAAAGCAACACGCATCGTTCGCGCGGTGGCCGTGGCTGCAGCTGGTGCCCTTGGCGTTGCCGGTTTGGTAGCGCCTGCACAGGCTGCAACTCGTACCACTGTTGTGATCCACGCGTCTAACGCGCTCACGTCGTTTAACAGC
>JAURIU010000054.1 GCA_030832605.1 Rhodoluna sp.
CAACTTCACTTGCCGTTTGTTGGAAATGGCGACAATCAGTACGACGACTTGCTCAAAGACACTGCCAAGCAGTTGCTCGGTGAATGTGGGCCAGATTTTTGGCTACGAGTTCAGGGTCGTTTAGCGCCTGTGCTCAAAGCACTGGTAGAAAACTAGAAACCTATTTCGACTTGGCTACAAAGTCTTTCAGCCAGGCCATTAGGCCCGGGCCCAAGTCATCGCGCTTGGTTGCCAACAATACTGTGGCCTTCAAGAACTCGAGCTTGTCACCAGCGTCATAACGCTCACCACGGAACACAACGCCAACCACGCCGCCGGCGAGTTTCTCGCGTGCGGCTTTGGCAAGTGCATCCGTTAGTTGAATTTCGCCACCCGCACCTGGTTCTTGCTTTGCGAGCAATTCGTGAATGCCAGGGTTCAAAATGTAGCGGCCGATGACTGCGAAGTTTGACGGGGCAAGCTCGGTCTTCGGCTTTTCGACAAAGTCGCTAACCTCGATAACTCCGTCGACCTCAGGGCCAGCCGGCTTGATGCAGCCGTACTTGTGAATCTCTTCACGAGGCACCTCGACTAGAGCCACGACATTTGCACCGGTCTTGCCGTGCACCGCGATCATGGTCTTCAGCAGGTCACTGTTTTCTTCAACAACGTCGTCGCCCAGCAAAACCGCAAACGGCTCGTCGCTGGTGAATGATGCCGCCGCGTTGACCGCGTGGCCCAGACCCTTTGCTCCACCCTGGCGAACATAGTGGATGTTTCCGAGTTCGGTAGGCGCTTGAACCAGGTCGAGCTTCTCTTGGTCACCCTTGGCCTCTAGACGCGACTCGAGGTCGGCAGAGGTGTCGAAGTGGTTCTCGAGCGCGTACTTGTCGCGACCGGTTACAAAGAGGATGTCGGTCAAGCCAGATGCTACGGCCTCTTCGACGACATACTGAATGACCGGCTTGTCGACCAGCGGCAACATCTCTTTAGGCATCGCCTTGGTGGCTGGCAAAAAGCGCGTGCCGAGACCAGCGACCGGAATTACTGCCTTACGAGGTGTTGCGTGCATTTGAACCCCTTAGTTCTAGTTACCGAAGATTACTTTGCTACGCCGAGTTCGCGTGCGATGTCCTGGAATTCGCTCTTGTAAAGCGAGTTCTGCGGCTTCCAAGGCTTGATCGGCCCGGCGAAGTGAACAATCTTCGGGTTCTTCGCGTAGTCCTGGGTAGGAACGTAGTTCCATTCGTCGCCAATCTGCAGCGCTTTGCCCTTCGAATAGAAGTTCATGACGTCTTGGTCGTTTAGGTGTAGCTTCTCGACCAGGTACAGGTGGTTTTCGATGAACTCGTCTTTGCGCATCCGGTCAAGGTTCATCAACAGAACACCGGCGTTGTAGGTGTCTGCCGTGAGCTTGCCGGTCTCGTGTGCGCGACGACGCAGTGCCCAAGCCTGCTGAGCAGGTAGACGAAGTGACACGCGGGTAATCACGTGAACCAGGTTCGACCAGCCGTCAAGGCGGCTCTTCTTGCCAGCAAACACGTGCTTCTTCACGTTTAGGTCGTATAGCTCGCCAACATCGCCGCGAACAAGAATGTCGACATCTAGGTAAAGCACCTTAGGAACGTCTTTCAGAACCTGAGGCAGGAAGAGTCGGTCGAAGGTCGACACCGTGATGTGC
This sequence comes from Rhodoluna sp., assembly GCA_030832605.1. GTDB lineage: Bacteria > Actinomycetota > Actinomycetes > Actinomycetales > Microbacteriaceae > Rhodoluna. The sequence goes on from JAURIU010000054.1 coordinate 1,661, forward strand.
GACATGAGGTTAACCGAAGCTCCGTAGTCAATTCCGCTGAAGTCATGGAAGTGGAAGTTGACGGTTGGGAACAGCTTGTGCAAGCGAGCCCAGTAGTCTTCGCCCAAACCGCGGGTTAGCACGTGTGCGTTGATCTCTCGCTTGGTGTTGCGCACGATCGAAGCGAGAACAACGGCTAGCTCGTCTTTTAGGTTCTGGTCGACAGCGAACGCTAGGTGAACCTGCTTGGAACCGAACTTGTTCTTGCCAAGGTTCATGACATGCGAGTCGAACTTCTTGTAAACAGACTTGAGATCAATCTCTGGCTTACCGATTGGTTCGAGGTTCTTGCAATAAGCGTCTGCGAACTTGACGTCTGAAGCAACCAGGTCGCTCCAAATCTGCATAACTTCTTCGCGGCTCTTGCCCGCGATGATTGCGCTGGTGATTACTTCGAGCTTGTGCTCTAGTCCGTGGCGAATCTTGTTGAACGCAGTCTCGTCGAGGTCGAGAAGACCTTCGAAACGAACATCCGAGCGCTTACCCGGTGTGAAGGTTACCGGTAGACCCATAGAGCGTGCCGGTAGGTAGCAGTGCAGGCGCTTAGTGATTACGTGGCCGTAGGTGTGGTACTCGGCGAGCATTTCGCGGGCGTCTTCGATGCCCTCGACGAGGCTGAAGTCACGAACGTGGTCACCAATCTGAATGAACTTCTTCTTCCACCAGAAGAAGTACTTGCGAGGAACTTTGGCCTCAACGACGGCTAGACGAGGAGTCTTGCCAGGGGCGGTTGCCTTAGGCAGAACCTGGCCGACGGTGGTGGTGACACAGCCCGAGAAGAACGCAGGCACACCGAAGTCGCGCAAGCGGTATACGGTCGTCCAGTCGCGACATCCGATTGGGCCAATCTTCTTTAGCTCGGCAACAGTCTTTTCGGTCAGAACATCTGGGTCTTGAATGTGGAACGAGACCATGATCGGGTTGATGTTTTTCGGGTACGGAAAGTCAACCTCGCCCTTGTAGGCGCGGTGCATGAACCAACCGTTGCTGATCAGCCAGGTGTTCTCTGGGTATTCGCGGCCCGAGGCGAAGTCGCGGTGAAGTTCAACCGGCTGAACCTTTACGGTCTTGGCTTTTTCGCCTAGGCGGCGGTCTGGGTGCACAAACTTCTGAATTTTGTCTAGATACTTGGCGAGCGCGCTACCGCCAACGAAGTCGACGTTCTGGTGGCGCAGTAGGTGCGAGATTGCGGCGAGGGTCTGAACATAGTCACCGCGGTTGGTTGAAGTTTTCGAGTAGTCGAGCATGTTGTAGTCCATGACCGCAAAGTTGATTGCGCCCTTGATGTTTTTCACCGAACGACCGTCATCTTGAAGCATCTTGTGCCACCAGGAGAGTTCATCTTTCAACGAGTCATTTAGTGTGGTGCGTGCCGCTTCGGCAAGAACGATGCCTTCGACAACAGGGCGCAGTCCTTCGTATTCACCGTGTTTGATTAGGGCACGGATGAGCGACATCTTGTATGCGCTCGAGCGACGTGACTCTTTGTTGGTCAAAATTTCGCGAATCTCAACGATTGCCTTTTTCTTGGCGACGGTGAGTTGGGTGTCGAAGTACTCGAAAGGGGCTTTTTGCTTAGAAATTTCAGGCCCTGCATCCTTAAAATAGCCAGCGGCTGAGTCGTACAGTCCGTCGAGGGCTAGGAAGGTGCCGAAACCAAGAGAGCCAAGAGCCTTGGTCGTTGAGCCTTCAACGAGTGTCTGTAACAGGGCACGGGTGCCGACTCGGTTCTTCGAAGCATAGGCTTCGCGAATGTGCGCCATCAGGCGGTCTTCGAGTGACTTGCCGCGGGTTAGTTCGTCGGTGAGCATACGGTCAAAAGAGTTTTTGCTCCAAGGCTTGCTGCCAACGTAGATGATGCGCTCGCTGGCATGTGCCATTAGGCGCGCCACCTTGCGGGTTGCACCCAATTTCATGAAGGTGCGAACTGCTTTTTTGAATGCTCTCTTGACGAACTTCAAGATTTCTCCTTGGTTAGGGATGCGGGGGCCTCGTTATTGCGGCCATTTCAATCTGCTCCTAGAGCGACCTCGCCCTACACAAGAATACAGGCTAGGGCTGGTTACGGAGGGTAGCGCATACCCGCAAGTGACATAGTTGAAGTCGCTCTGAATCGCTTTAGCGAAAGCACGCAACCTCGCTTTTGATGAGTTACTCTCGGCTTAAGCACTAGAAATTAGGGGACCGCATGGACATCAGCAGAATCGCTTCGGTATTGGTCGTCACCGGGATGCTCGCCGCAAGCCTTGCCGCCTGCAGCGCACCGACCCCGAACCCATCGCCAAGCGCAAGTTCGACTCCAACCGCCACTAAGCCAGCCCCGATGACTCCAGCCGAAGCCAAGGCGGCATTTGCTGTGATCGCAAAAGACAGCTGTTTCGAAGCTCAAAAACTTGGCGTCGTTGAGAGCAGTGAAGATTTCATCGTGGTTTCACTCAACAAAGACGAGGCATATAAGGATTACTCGGCTGCCTACCTTGAATACCCGAGCACCTTTGGTCTGATTTGGGAGCTTGACGCAATCACCGCCTGCGCCGACTACTACACGTTCAGCATGGCCGAAGAGGCAGGGCAAGAAGCCCCTATCGATGTCACCTTCGACGAAAACGATTCGACATTCACGACTTTTGAAGATTTCGGTGAATTCGGAACCTCCGAATACAAATTCACGATTGTCGATGGCAAGTTCGCGACAGCCGAAAACTTAGACCCCAAGAATGAGCGATTCATCACGATTCGATACGGCAGCATCACGGCAGATGACCGAGCAGTTGTTGAAACTGCCGTCGAAGAATACTTAGCTAAGGACTAGTAACGCGATGACAAACACTGTTGACAATCAAACTGCACTCGGGCGGATCGGTAAGGCAGCTCTATACGTTGCATACATAGGGCCGTTTCAATCGGCAGCAGGTTGGTTGATTGCCGGCAGCCTCTGGCCCGGTTATGACCCTGTACGCCAAACCATCAGCGATCTAGCTGCTAATGAGTCGCCCGTTCAACTCATCATGTCGGCGTTCTTTGTGCTCGGCGGAGTGCTCACTCTCATCGCCGCCATTTATGGGCGAACTCTGGCGATGCCCGGTCGAGTGGCACTGTTCGTTGCCGCCATTTGCACTTTCGGCCTCACCATCTTTCCGACCCCGCTCATTGGTTACTCGATTGAACACAGAGTCTTCGCCATCGCATCATTTGTACTTTCAGCAGGTTGGCCGCTTTTGGCGATGAGAAAGCGCGCGGATGCTCCCTGGATCATTCGCCCTACCGCGTCGATCATCGGCACGGCGTTACAAACGATTCTCGCACTGTGGTTCTTGAGCAGCTGGACCGACCCGACCAATATGACCGTGGGTGTTTGGGAGCGAGTAGTTGCCGTTTCTCAGGCAGCCTATGTTTCTGTGGTGATAGTCGTCTGCTATTTCAGCCAAGCCAAAACGAGCAACAAACACGATTAATTTCTCTTAGCATTTGGGCCGTTCGCATTTAGTGTTGAGAAATGACACTTCATGTGAAAAAAGGCACCGACTGGCAGAGCGTTTACAACCAGGCCAGGGCTCTTGCGCCCGAGGCTTTCGACGCTGACCGCATCAGCAATCTTGCTCTAGGCAAATGGCTCGCCGTCGGCACTCCAGCCCACCACGTCAACCCAGTTGACCAGCAGGTAATTCAGGGGCCGCCGAAGGTCGACCACCAAACCGCTATAGATGCCGTCGCCGATGCCGCCCGTCAGCACGTTGCCTGGGGCAAGGTAAGCCTCGACGAACGAAAAGTCAGGGTTACCGCTGCGCTCGCAGGGCTACGAGTGGCTCGTGACACCCTTGCACTTTTGCTCGCCTGGGAAATCGGCAAGCCTTGGAAGCTAGCCTGCGCCGACGTCGACCGTTGCATCGACGGTGTCGATTGGTACGTGACTCAAATCGATCGCCAGCTAGAGGGCCGCACACCACTTAGTGGCCCGATTTCGAACATTGCATCTTGGAACTACCCGCTGAGCGTGCTGGTTCACGCGGAGCTCGTACAGATGCTGGCCGGAAACGCGGCGATTGCAAAGACCCCATCTCAGGGCGGTTTTCACGCACTTACGCTGGCTCACGCGGTGATGGCTCAGGCTGGATTGCCGGTCACGCTGTTGAGCGGTGTTGGCGCTGAGTTGAGCGACGCACTTGTTTCGTCGCCTGAACTTGGTGCTTTTGCTTTCGTGGGTGGTCGTTCAAATGGCCGCGCGACTCTCGAGCGCTTGGCAGACTTCGACAAACGTCACATTCTCGAACAAGAGGGCTTGAACGCTTGGGGTGTCTGGGACTTCTCAGACTGGGACAACCTAGCCCCGCACATCCGCAAGGGCTTCGAATACGCCAAGCAGCGTTGCACCGCCTACCCGCGCTATGTTGTTCAGCGCAGGCTGTTCCCAGAGTTCCTCGAGATGTACCTACCGATCGTCAAAGGCTTGAGATTCGGGCATCCGCTCGCTGTTGAAAACGACGAGGATGATCTGCCAGAGCTCGAGTTCGGCCCAGTGATTCACACGACCAAGGCCGATGAATTGCGTTCGCAGTTTGC
>JAURIU010000055.1 GCA_030832605.1 Rhodoluna sp.
TCAGCCCTGAGCAAGCTCGCGGCGAAAGCGTGGATGCTCGCACCGACCTCTATTCAACTGGCGTGCTGCTCTACGAAATGCTCGCCGGTCGCCCACCGTTCAAGGGTGAAACCGCCGTTTCGGTGGCGTACCAGCACGTGAGCGAGGCCGTCACTCCGCCTTCGCACCACAACCCCGCCATCAGCGCCGGGCTCGACGAGGTGGTGCTTCGTGCGATGGCAAAGAGCCGCGACGAGCGCTACCAGAGTGCCGAAGAGTTCCGCGAGCACCTGCTCGCCGCCGACCTCACCTCAGCCCCGGCCGCCTTCGCACCCGAACTTGACGGCGCACCTGAGCAGCCAGAAGTGCTTGAGCCAGAGACCGCACTGGGGCTCGAAGATCTTGGGTTTGGCGAAGAGGCTGCGGTCGAAGCATCCGAGCCTGAAGAACCAGCCGAGCTCGACCCGTTCGAGGCAATGCTTGCCGAGGCAACCGAGGGCACCGAAACTTCGGCAATCAACACCGCCGAGACCGAGCTGCCACAGGCCACCACAGTCATCGAAACAAACGCGGATGCCGCACCAGCGCCTGCCGCTCCGGTTGCAGCGCCTGCCGCCCCAGTTGCCACACCGCCCACCTCAGTGCCGAGCGCATTCAACTCACCAGTCGCTAAGACCGAAACAGTCGGCACCGACACCAACCCTTTCAAGGCTCTGGGCGTTAGCTTCGACACCGGCTCAACCGATGTCGTGTCCACAGATTCGAGCGACGTCAAGGTCAAGCGACCTGCACTGGCCAACCCAGCCATCATCTGGGGCTTCGGCTCGGGTGCACTCGTGTTCTTGGTCGGCATGATGATCTGGTTGCTAACCATTTCGCTACCAAACATCAACCCAAACCAGGGCGGAATCAAGGTTGCCGACGTGGTCGGCCAAACCTACGAGCAGGCCTACGCCACTTTGACCGATCAAAACCTACTGGTCGAGCGCAAGTATGAAGCCAGCGAAACGGTTCCTGTCAACCAAGTCATTCGCCTTGACCCGATCGCCGGCACCAGCGTTGGTCAAAACACCACCATCACGGTTTGGGTTTCGACCGGCCGCACTCAGGTTGATGTGCCCGACCTTCGTGGCATGAACGAACAGATGGCAGCCGACCTGCTTAGCCAATCGAATCTGGTGTTAGGTGAAATTGTCCAAGCCAGATCGGCAGGCATCGAGGCCGGCAAGGTTATCGAGAGCATGCCTGCCGCCGGAACCAAGGTCGCCGCCGGAACCGTGATCATCATCACGATTTCTAACGGCCTCGTCGAGGTTCCGAACGTGGTCAACTACTCAATCAGCGAGGCTCAGAACAAACTGACCGCTCCAGAAGTGGGCTTGAGCGTTTCGATCGCGACTAACGAAGAGTGTGCCACCGCGCCGAAGGGAACCATCGTGCTTGAACAGTCGATTGCTCCCGGAGACACCCCGCAGGGTTCTGCGATCATCCTGTATGTAACCTGCGCGCCTTAGGCGAATAACAAAATTTTCGGAGCGAGAGCCGCTAAGGCTTAGAGCTTCACCATTGGGCTGAGCGCCTTGCCGCGTTCGGCAGCGCCAACCAACCCGAGCGACTCGAGCCAGTTACCCAACATCAAGTAGCCGCCCTCGGTAAGCACGCTCTCGGGGTGGTACTGAACGCCATAAATAGGTTTGGTTGCGTGCTGAAGGCCCATGATCACGCCACCTGCAGAGTTCTTGCCCTTTTCGGTGCGCGCGGTCACCACGAGGTCGGCCGGCACGGTCGAATCGACCACGGCAAGTGAGTGGTAGCGGGTTGCGGTAAACGGCTGTGCAACATCCGTGAAAATCAACGAATTGTCGTGAGCCACCTGCGAAGTCTTGCCGTGCATAAGCTCGTCGGCCTGGCGCACGGTTGCCCCCATCGCCTCGGCAATGGCCTGGTGCCCGAGACACACACCGAATACCGGCAGGTCGTGGGTCAGCGCATATTTCACCACTGGGATGCTCAAACCGGCGTCTGCGGGAGTGCCCGGCCCCGGCGACAAAAGTACCGCGTCGTAGTTGGCCAAAAGGGCCGGCAGTTCGGCTTCGGTAACCACGTCATTGCGCAGCACTTCGGTTTCTGCACCAAGTTGCTGCAGATAGCCGTTAAGTGTGTAAACGAACGAGTCGTAGTTATCGAGCACAAGAATTTTGACCATGACACATTAAGCCTAACCTGCGCTTAGAATTACCCCATGTCTGATTCTGAGAACAACACAAAGCCAGAGGTCGCAGCTAAGGTTGCGAAGCCTGCCAAGAAAAAGAAGCCTTCGAAGCCGAAGGTTGACTCACTAGCCAAGAGCAAAGCCGCCAAGGGCGAGCTGCCAAACCCGGTCTGGTTCAAGCCGGTCATGTTTGGTTTCATGCTGCTCGGTCTAGCTTGGATCGTCATCTATTACATCTCGGGTAGCCAGTTGCCACTCGGCAAGATGTTCCCTGAGGTTGACATCGACGCCTGGAACATCGTGGTGGGCTTCGGCCTTCTGATGGTCGGCTTCGGAATGTCGACCCGCTGGAAGTAATCCCTTCGATTCTTGTAATTACAAAAACCCCCGGTCATTGCGATCGGGGGTTTTGTTTTTGACTCTCGTTAAAGCAGGCCGTATTCGCCCAAAATCATAAATGCACGGATGCCGCCAGCCACAGCAAGCGCGAGCACGATGCCGGCCAATCCGAGCACCTGAAGTTTTTGTAATTTCAGGTCACGAGTTTTCGAGTAGAGCAAGGCCACCACAGCACCTAGCGCTAGCCCACCAACGTGTGCCTCCCATGAAATCGATGGGTTCATGAAGGTGAAGACGAGGTTGATGGCGATGACGCCGGCCATGGTGGTCGAATTCGCCCCAATGCTTCGCAGAATGACAAGAAAAGCTGCCATCAAACCGAATGCTCCGCCAGATGCTCCAACCACAACTTGAACCGGGCTGGCCAGCCACATCACCGCGATCGAGCCACCGACAATCGAGATTAGGTAGAGGGCGAGAAAACGCCAGCGACCAATGATCGGTTCGAGCGCCCGACCGAACAAAAACAGTGTGTACATGTTGAGCACGACGTGCAGTACCGAGAGCGGGTTGCTAAACAGTGAGTCTGAGTGAACAAAGCCAGAGGTGATGAAGCGCCAAGGTTGGAGTATGCCCGCTGCAGGTTGAAACGCCAACAGATTGGTCAGCCATCCACCGCTGAAAATCTGCAGCGCATAGATTGCGACGGTGACGACCAGCAGCACCTGAGTGACTACTGGTCGACCGTCAAACTTCGAGGCGATGCGACCGCTGCTGCGCGCCGGCTGCTTGCCTGCATCCTCGACACACAAAAAGCCAACCGCTGACTCGATCTGACACAGTGGGCAGATCAGTCGCTCGCAGCGTTGGCAGCGAACGTAGGCTTCGGTGTTTGGATGCCAGTGGCAAAACACGGTTTTAGTTAGACGCGCTCGATGGTGATCGACTCGATGACCACGTCATCGATCGGGCGGTCTTGGGCGCCGGTGGCAACCTGACCAATCTTGTCGACAACCTTGCGGCTCTCCTCATCAACCACGTCACCGAAAACGGTGTGCTTGCCCCAGAGCCAGGTGGTTGGTGCGACGGTGATGAAGAACTGCGAGCCGTTGGTGCCAGGCCCGGCGTTTGCCATGGCTAGCTTGTAAGGCTCGTCGAAGGTTAGCTCGGCGTGTGGCTCATCTTTGAAGTTGTAGCCAGGGCCGCCATAGCCCATACCCAGTGGGTCGCCACCCTGAATCATGAAGTTCTCGATGATGCGGTGAAAGATCACGCCGTTGTAAAGCGGGTCGTTTCGCTTTTCACCGGTGCGTGGGTCAGTCCACTCTTTGGTGCCTTCGGCCAAACCTTCAAAGTTGGCTACGGTTACTGGGGCGTGGTCACCAAAAAGGTTGATCTTGATGTCGCCGTGGTTGGTGTGCATAGTTGCAACTGATGTGTGAATACTCATTCGTCCATTCTCGCACGCCTCAGGTTGGGTAGGCTTAACCACCGATAGACGTTGGGAAAAACCGTGCATATCGCAATCTTCACTGACCAGCATCCGAGGTCTCTTGGTGGCATTCAGACCTCGATCATGCTGCAAAAGAAATACCTCGAGCGCGCAGGTCACAGGGTAACAATCGTGTGCCCTAGCTCGTCGAAGGGTCGCGCGACCGACGGTTTTTGGATTCTGCCAACCTGGCCAATCGCCTTCAACTTTGAATACGGCTTTGTCGGCAACGTTCGCCGTTCACGCAAGCGCCTAGACCGCGGATTCAACGAACTTCACCACAAATTCGATGTCGTGCACATTCAGGGCGACATGTGGAGCGGCATCATCGGCCTCGGTTTCGCCCAGCGCCAGCGCCTGCCGATCGTGCACACCATGCACTTCAATATGAGCCAGGTGGTTTCGAACCTGTTCGGTACACGCCTAACTCGCTTTCTGTTCTGGCTGCTTTCGCGCGAGCTGCTCAAGCACGTCAACCGCCCACGCACTGGCACCACCGGTGACCCTTGGGTTTATCTGAGGCTGCTCGCCCAAGAAGCCGAGATTCTTTTTGCCCCGAGCCACCACTTTGCTAAAGACCTGATGACCCATGAGGTGAGTGCAAAGGTAAAGGTGATGCACAACGGCATCGACGACGACACCATTCACCAGATTCTTGAGCAGGCGGCGGCCAAGCCGACCAAGCGCGACCCGAAGGCTCCCATTCGCATCATCTGGTCTGGCCGCATTCAAACCGAAAAGCGCCCGCTCGAATTCATTCAGGCCTTCGCGCTCGCTAACCCAGATGCAACCGCCGAACTCTATGGCAAGGGTTACCAGTTCAAGAAGGCCGCTCGCCTGATCAAAGAGCTAGGGCTAGAGCACAAGGTGTTCTTGCGCGGCAGCGTGCCGTACACGACCATGCTTCGACGTTTTGCCGAGGCAGACGTGCTGGCACAGACATCCGTTGGGTTTGAAACTCAGGGGATGACCGTTTATGAAGCCGCCGCGGTGGGCACGCCGAGCATTCTTTGCGACCACAACATCGCGGGCGAATTTGCCAAGGATGTTCACTGGACCGTTCGCGACGAATCGGTTGAGGCGCTGGCGAAGTCGATCAGCCAAGCGGTAGCCGACATCAAGGCAGGCGACAACCGCGGCGAGCGCCTAAAGAACGAAGACCACCTGCTGCAAACCGGAGCAACCGCCAAGATGTTGAAGTACTACGCCTCGGTGATCGAGGCTCACAAGGCAAAGAGCTACTAACTTCTTTGATCGCGCGCTGGCGGTTGATTAGCCGCGGCGAAGCAGTAAGCCGGCTGCACTCTCAAGCACCAGCAGCGCACCCAACCGCACCGTGCGACCGTCTGGCGCATCTGCGGTGGCGTCGATTTCGGTGATGTCGACCGAGACAACCCGAGGGTCGGCGGCTGCAAGACGAGCGAGCTTGCGAAGTTGGTGAGCCGTGATGCCCCCGGGTGCCGCCGCTGGGCAAGCAGGCACGAAGGCGCGGTCGCAGACATCCACGTCGATGTCAACGTGAATCGGCCCGCCAGCACTACCGGCAACGGCGAGCGCTTCGGCCATGACATCTTCGAGCGAGCGAGTCTCGAGCTCATCGCGGTGAATCACACGGATGCCCAGCTCGGCAGCCTCGTTCGCATAAGCCGGTGAGTTCGAAAAGTCGTTGATGCCGATTTGCACGATGCGCTTGGGGTTCAGGCCCGCCTCGATGAGCCTTCGCACAGGGGATCCGTTGCTAACCCCGTGGCGAATGTCGTGATGGGCGTCGAAGGTGATGAGCCCCGCGGTTTCGAGGTCGGCACCGAATGCGCCGAGGGCGGTGGCATAGGTGACCGAGTTGTCGCCGCCGAGTGCCACGACCAGTTCGGTTCGTGTGGTGAGCTCAGCGACCTTGGCAATCGTTACTGCCTCATTGTGGTCTGGGTCGTCAATGTTGCCGGCGTCGATGGCGCTGATCGATTCGATTGAACCGAGCGAAGACTGAAGGCTGAAGCGCAGCAGCGCTTCGCGAATGGCGTCTGGAGTTGCGTTGGCACCCGTGGCCGAGATGCTCGTGAGGTTGGCCGGCACACCCAGCAGGGCGAGGTCGGCTTTTGCGCCAGCATCCGCTTTCAACCAGGCGGCGGCTCGCGGCCAAGCAGCATCTTCTTTGAGCATGTGCCAAGTCTGCCAGAAAGCCTAGGATGAAGACATGAGCAATGACGCCCA
>JAURIU010000056.1 GCA_030832605.1 Rhodoluna sp.
ACTCAGGTTTTACGTTTCGCGGCCGACTCGGTTCGTGCCCAAGGGCGTGCAGCTTCAGGAATAGCGGGTATCAATCTAGGCGATGGGGCCAAGGTAATTGCGTTTGGGGCAGTTACCAATCCAGAAGGAGCCTTTGTGGTCACTGCAGCGAATTCTTCGGGCGCGTTAGCCGGGACAGATGCCGGAAGCATCAAGCTTTCGAAATTGGACGAGTTTCCTGCCAAAGGTAGAGCGACGGGTGGAGTCAGAGGCCAGAAACTTCTGCGCAGTGAAGATCAGTTGTACTTCGCGGCGGTTGCAAACGTGGCTCCGGCGGCAAGCGCGTCAGACGGTAAACCGTTGGAATTGCCTGAACCAGCAAAGCGTGACGCAAGCGGGTCGGCCGCATCGGCTGCTATCGCAGGCGTTGGGTTCTTGCTCAGCTAGATTGCCTGGCCTTGCGCCTTGTTTTCTGCGTTGCCCAGAGATTCAGGCGAAAGAACTAAGCATCCACCTTGTCGGTGTCGAAGTCATCAGCGCTGTCGATTATGAAGTCGCGACGAGGAGCAACCTCGTTACCCATGAGAAGCTCGAATACGCGCTCAGCGGCCTCTGCGTCTTCGACCCGCACACGCCTCAAAGCGCGCCTGGAGCGATCCATTGTCGTTTCTGCCAACTGGTCGGCATCCATCTCGCCCAAGCCCTTGTAGCGCTGAATAGGCTCTTTATAGCGATTACCTTGTGACTTCAACTTAGCCAGAAGCGACTCAAGCTCCTGCTGTGAATAGGTATAAATGGTTTCGTTTGGCTTGGTTCCGGCATTGATTACTACGACTCGGTGCAGCGGAGGCACGGCCGCATAAACGCGCCCGGCATCGACCAAAGGTCTCATGTACCTGAAAAAGAGGGTCAGAAGAAGCGTGCGAATGTGCGCTCCATCGACATCCGCGTCGCTCATCAGAATGACTTTGCCGTACCGAGCCACATCAAGATCGAACGAGCGCCCTGAACCTGCTCCAATAACTTGGATGATCGACGCGCACTCTGCATTGCTCAGCATGTCGCTTACCGAGGCCTTCTGCACGTTCAGAATCTTTCCTCGAATAGGCAGTAGCGCTTGGTATTCGCTATCACGGGCTAACTTGGCCGTACCAAGAGCAGAGTCACCCTCAACGATGAACAGTTCGCTGACCGCAGTTTCTTGCGTGCGGCAATCAACCAGTTTCGTTGGCAGCGAAGAGGACTCTAGGGCGTTTTTGCGGCGCTGGGTCTCTTTGTGGGTTCGCGCTGAAATGCGCGACTTCATTTCTGCCACCACCTTTTCTAGCAGCATCGCGGCTTGCGTCTTGTCGTCGCGCTTTGAACTCTCAAGACGCTCAGTGAGAGCCTTTGCGATCGTGTTTGAAACTATGTTGCGGACTGCAGGGGTTCCTAGAACCTCTTTGGTCTGGCCCTCAAACTGTGGCTCGGCAAGGCGAACTGTGACAACGGCGGTAAGGCCGGCGAAAACATCTTCTTTTTCGACCTTGTCGTTGCCTGCCTTGAGTTTGCGCGAATTGGCCTCGATTTGAGTTCGAAGTACTTTGAGTAGCGCCTGTTCGAAGCCGCTTACGTGGGTTCCGCCCTTTGGCGTCGAAATGATGTTAACGAAGGACTTCAGAGTGGTGTCATAGCCTGTCCCCCAACGGAGTGCGACATCAACCTCGCAGTTTCGCTCAACCTCGCGCGATTCCATGTTGCCCTGCTCATTGAGCACGGGTACGGTTTCGGTGAAGGTTGTGGCTCCGGTTAAACGCCAAGTGTTCGTGATTGCATTGTCGCTCGCCAAATAATCGACAAACTCGACAATGCCGCCATCGAATTTGAAGTCGCTAACCAGAGCCTCGCTAGTGCGCTGGTCATTAACTTGAAGTCGTAACCCTGGAACCAGAAAGGCTGTTTGGCGCGCTCTTGACATGAGTTCATCGGTTGCAAAGGAAGCGTCTTTGATAAAAATCTGAGGGTCGACCCAGTAACGGACTCTAGTTCCGGTAACACCCTTTGCGACCTTACCCACTACATCGAGTGAGCTGGCATCTTCAAAAGGCTTGAAGGGGCTGTTTGCTGAGATACCGTTCGAATCATCGAAGCGGCCTGGTTCGCCTCTGCGAAACGACATGCGGTGGGTCTTACCATCACGGTCGACCTCTACGTCCAATCGAGCAGAAAGTGCATTGACTACAGAAGCACCAACGCCGTGGAGCCCTCCGGATGCGGCGTATGAACCAGAACCGAACTTTCCACCGGCGTGGAGTTTAGTGAAAACAACCTCGACACCGCTAAGCCCAGTTTTTGGTTCGATATCGACGGGGATTCCACGCGCGTGGTCGCGCACTTCTACCGAGCCATCAGAGTGCAGCTGGATGTCGATAGAACTGCCGTGACCTGCAAGAGCTTCGTCTACCGAGTTGTCGATGATCTCCCAAAGACAGTGCATTAAACCTCGACTGTCGGTGGACCCGATGTACATACCAGGTCGCTTACGAACCGCCTCTAGACCCTCAAGAACTGAGAGATGTCTGGCGGAGTAATCGGTGTTGGGCACCAGAAAATGTTACGAGTTGAACCCGAATAAATGGCGCTCAAACACGATGCAGCCCAGAAACTATTCGCAGTTAGCGAAACTGGGTCGATAATGGGCAGTTTTGATACAGGCATGTGGTTCTATTTACAGCAGGAGGAAGAATGTCTGAAATTCAAGAAGTAACCGAAACCGAGCAAGAGATTGTTGCTACCAACAGCCAAACCGCTCCACTAACCGCCGGAGATCGCTGCGACTCATGCGGCGCACAAGCTTACGTTCGTGCAACATTGGTTTTTGGCGAACTGCTGTTCTGCCTTCACCACGCCACCTTGAACAAAGAGGCCCTGGCCGCCAACACCGTTCACTGGCACGACGAGAGCGACAAGCTACTCGCGCGCTAGGCCGAAGCGCTTTTTGCGCTAGTGATTTGCCTCTAAATTCCAAATTTCTTTAACGTAGCGTTCAGCGCAAATTTTTGAATCACTCGTTGTTGTCGCTACGCCCAAGATTTCGATTATGCGATCTAGCCAAAGTGGATTCTTGGCCAGGAACGGCCCGTGAAGAAGTGTGAAAACTAGATTCCCCTTCACAGAGACGGTCTCTAAACTCAGGTCGCTGTTCAAGTAACCAAGGGCCTCAGACGGCCAACCTTCGGCGTCGACATCGGCCACGACGAACTCACTACGGCGTTCGCGCTTGGATGAGACATCCACGCCCTCCCAAGCCAGTGCACTGCCAACAACGATGCCGGGAGTCTTTGCCTCAACCATCTGTAAGAGCAAAGCTTGAATTTGCTCATCGTATGGGGCCAGAGATTGCATCGCAGCGGCCGAACCATGGCCAATGGTGACAAAGATGCCGGTCTCGCCGCTCTTCACCAGACGCGAGAGCTCAATCAACTCGGCTTCATTGGAGACGGGCAGTATCTGGCTTGGCTCCCCCATCCACTGCAGGTTCTTTTTCAAAACCATTGAGTTAGCCGAATCTCCGTTTAGATTGAGCATCTCAGGAAAAAGCGTGTAGATCGTCTTCATCGCTCAACCTCCTCGGCGCTCCAAAATCCAAGTGACCGTCTCATACGACGCATGGCGTCAGCGCTGAAAACTACGGTTTTGTGTCCGTGTTGAGGTTTCGGCATATCGAAGAATGTCTTTGTGGCATGTTCGAGATCATCTGTGACCAAACCCAGAGGCACATCGTTGTAATGCAGCGCCAAGGCGGCCTCATAAGCATTGAACCCGGTGCACACATCGACATGCTTCAAGTTTGAATAATCCACTGTCCAAAGCCATGAGGGGTCGTGCACGTCTCGACCAATAGCAAACAACAGTTGCTCTGGTTCGCCGACAAGATTGTCTAGATTCAGCTGCATCGATCCAGGGTTCTGAACCAAGATGAACTCGACATCCTCACCATTAATCTGCACCATCTCGCCGCGAGCAAACACAGGCGGCACCTCACGCAATGCCTTGGTAGCAACTTCTAGTTTGAAATCTCCACCAAGAAACGACTTGGCGCTTTCGAATGCGGCGACTGCATCTAGTGCGAAGTGCACACCACGTGATGGGAGTTCGAATTCGGCGCTACCCCAAGTTCCGCTGATTTCAGCGTTGATTCCATCTAGCCGGCTGACCTCACTCGAAACCTCTGGCCTTGGCAATTCAGGTAGATAGGTTGGGGCATTCTGTAATCCCCTGCCCTGAGTTTTCAGGACCTTTGATGAAATGCCGAAGAATTCCGGCTCAACAGCTAAACCTTCGTGGGCAATTAACAGCGTGTTTTGGTCATCTGCATTTAGCAAGACACTGCGTGTCGCGCGCCGCGCCACCAAGGCAAGGTCAGCGCGCACTAACGCTGGGTCGACGAAACGGTCTAATTGGTCTTCCATGACGTTCAAGATTGTCACCTGCAATGGAGCAATCTCTCTGGTTAGCTCTTCGGCGTGCGCTTCATCCATTTCGAGAATCGCCACTTGACCAGCAACCTTGCCTGACCAGGTCGCACGTTCGATGATGGTCGAATAGAAGCCCTGCAGAATGTTAGCCGTCGATGGGTTTGTGAAAACGACCAAACCATGCTCTCGAACGATGTTCACCAACATCTTGGTGGTGGTCGACTTTCCCGCAGATCCCGTCACGATTACTAAGCCCTGTGGGAAAGACCCGAGAACTCGATAGAGGATGCCGGGAGCGAGCTTGCTGAGAATCAGACCAGGAAGCGCAGACCCGCCGCCCTTGCGAATAAGACGAATAAGAACGCGCGCGATTCGACCAACCAGCAAAGCGGGCCAGTAACGAATCACGGTGTGGTTAGTTCTCTAGGAAGTCGCGCAGCATCTGCGAGCGTGAAGGGTGACGGAGCTTCGACATGGTCTTGGCTTCAATCTGCCTGATTCGCTCACGCGTGACGCCAAACTCTTCTCCGATTTGGTCAAGGGTTTTCTGAACTCCATCGCCCAAACCGAAGCGGCTACGAATGACGCCCGCCTCTCTTGGGTGAAGTGAATCTAGGATGCGCTCAAGTTCGCGTTGCAACATCGAGTAGCCAACAGCATCAGCCGGAACAACTGCCTCGGTGTCTTCGATCAAGTCACCGAACTCTGAGTCGCCGTCTTCACCGAGAGGAGTTGAAAGCGAAATTGGCTCTCGTCCATACTTTTGAACCTCGACCACCTTTTCAGGTGTCATGTCCAGTTCACGAGCAAGTTCTTCAGGAGTCGGTTCGCGACCTAGGTCTTGCAGCAACTGACGCTGAACTCGTGCAAGTTTGTTGATGACCTCGACCATATGTACGGGGATGCGGATGGTGCGGGCTTGGTCAGCCATGGCACGAGTAATAGCCTGGCGAATCCACCAGGTTGCATAAGTCGAGAATTTGTAACCCTTGGTGTAATCGAACTTTTCAACCGCGCGAATGAGACCTAGGTTGCCTTCTTGAATTAGGTCAAGAAACTGCATGCCGCGACCGGTGTAGCGCTTGGCCAGCGAAACAACTAAACGAAGGTTCGCTTCGAGAAGGTGAGACTTGGCTCGTTGGCCATCTTTCATGACCCAACGAAGGTCGCGGGTCATCTCTTTCGAAAGCCTCTTCTCGGTTGCGAGCTTCTCTTCAGCAAACAAACCAGCTTCGATGCGTTTAGCCAGCTCAACCTCAAGTTCGGCGTTAAGAAGTGCGACCTTACCGCTCTGCTTTAGGTAATCCTTTACCGGGTCTGCGGTAGCGCCCGAGATGGTGGTGGTTTGAACTGGGATGTCGTCATCATCGGCATGCGAGATAACAAATCCACCGCCGGCCTCAAGAGCCTTTTCTTTTTCTTTAGCCTCAGTGTCTTCGTGAGTTTCTTCTTCGTGAGCCTCTTCTTCAGCAAGTTCTACGATGTCGACCGCAGCCGCCGCTTCGGCAACGATGTCAACAACCTCGAGGTCGTCTTCGTCTTCAAATTCTTCTTCATCCGTTGCGGCTCCCTTTGGCAGCTTCGCAACTTTGGCGGGTTTTGCCTTAGCCGCTGCAGGTTTGACAGCTTCGGCTTTCGACGCGAGGGCCTTTTTTGCGGTCGGCTTTTCCGCGGTCTTCTGAACTTCAACCTTTGGAGTTACTACTTTGGCATCAGCTTTCTTGGGCTTATT
>JAURIU010000057.1 GCA_030832605.1 Rhodoluna sp.
AGCTAGTTGGCGCGCGGGCTAAAAGCCAGTTTTATTGACCTATGACCACTTCATCTCGCGGCCCACTGCACGCCGCCACAGGTTCGAATCTCACCGCCAAGGGCTGGGCACAAGAGGCGGCCATCCGCATGCTGCACAACAACCTCGACCCGGCAGTGGCCGAATACCCCGAAAATCTTGTAGTTTATGGCGGCACCGGCAAGGCGGCTCGCAACTGGCCATCGTTCGACGCGATCGTCAAAACCCTCACCCACCTCAAGAACGACGAAACCCTGCTGGTTCAGTCGGGCAAGCCGGTCGGTGTGTTTCAAACTCACGAATGGGCACCGCGCGTGCTGCTCGCCAACTCAAACCTCGTCGGTGACTGGGCTAACTGGCCGGAGTTTCGCCGCCTAGAGCAGTTGGGGCTCACCATGTATGGCCAAATGACGGCCGGCTCGTGGATCTACATCGGCACCCAGGGCATTCTGCAGGGCACCTACGAAACCTTCGCGGCCGTTGCTGCCAAACGTTTTGGTGGCACGCTCGCCGGCACGCTCACCGTGACGGGCGGATGCGGTGGCATGGGTGGCGCTCAACCGCTGGCCGTCACCATGAACGAGGGCACCTGCCTGATCATCGACGTCGACGAAACCCGCCTTCGCCGTCGCCTTGCCGACCGTTACCTCGACGAAATTGCCGACAACTTGGATGCCGCAATCGACCGTGCCGTTGCTGCGAAGAATGCACGCGAGGCGGTTTCGATTGGTCTGGTTGGCAATGCTGCGACGATCTTGCCAGAGCTGCTGCGCCGCGATGTTCCGATCGACATTGTTACCGACCAAACCTCGGCTCACGACCCGCTGGCCTATTTGCCAGAGGGTGTTGAGCTGGCCGACTCGGCAGAGTATGCCCGCCGCGACCCAGAGGAATACACCCGTCGTGCCGAAGAGTCGATGGCCAAGCACGTTGAAGCAATGGTCGGATTCATGGCCAAGGGCGCTGAGGTGTTTGACTACGGCAACTCGATTCGCGATGAGGCTAGACAGGGTGGTTTCCAAGACGCCTTCAAGTTCCCAGGCTTTATCCCTGCATATATCCGCCCACTGTTTTGCGAGGGTAAGGGCCCATTTAGGTGGGTAGCACTCTCGGGCGATAAGAAAGATATTTATCGCACCGACAAGGCGATTCTCGACCTGTTTCCCGAGAACGACCACCTGCGCCGCTGGATCAACATGGCCCAAGAGCGCGTGCAATTTCAAGGCCTACCCGCCCGCATATGCTGGCTCGGCTACGGCGAGCGCGACAAGGCCGGGGCGGTGTTCAACGACCTCGTTGCCCGCGGCGAAGTTAGCGCACCGATTGTCATCGGCCGCGATCACCTCGACTGTGGTTCGGTGGCATCGCCTTACCGCGAGAGCGAAGCAATGCTCGACGGTTCAGACGCGATTGCCGACTGGCCGCTGCTCAACGCAATGATCAACATCGCCTCGGGCGCATCTTGGGTATCGATTCACCACGGCGGTGGCGTGGGCATTGGGCGCAGCATCCACGCGGGTCAGGTGAGCGTTGCCGACGGCACCGAGCTGGCCGCCCAGAAGTTGCAGCGCGTGCTCACCAACGACCCAGGCATGGGCGTGATTCGTCACGTCGACGCCGGCTACCCGGAGGCCGTCGAGGTGGCTCGCCACAAGCACGTTCACGTGCCGATGCTCGACACCGAATAGGCACACCTTGGCAAAACTCTTTGGCAACATCGGGCAACTGGTGGTCGGCGCTTCGCCAGACACCGGTGAACTCGGGCTAATCAATAACGCCGCCCTCGTGATCGACGCGGGCGTGGTGGCTTGGGTTGGGTCGAGCGCGAACGCGCCGGTTGCCGACGAGTTTGTCGACGTGGCTGGTCGCACGGTGATTCCGGGCTTCGTCGACTCACACGCCCACCTGGTGTTTGCGGGCGACCGCGCCGCCGAGTTCGAGGCTCGCATGAGCGGGGTCAGCTATTCGGCCGGTGGCATCAAGACCACGGTGGCCGCGACCCGGGCGGCGAGCGATGAGAGCCTACGCGCTGGGCTGCGAGCGCGGATGCACGAACTGCACCGAAGCGGAATCACAACTTTTGAGACCAAAAGTGGCTATGGGCTAACGGTTGCCGATGAGGCGCGGTCACTTCGCCTGGCCGCCGAGGTAACCGACGAGACCACCTTCTTGGGAGCTCACGTGGTGCCCGCTGAGTTTGCCGACCGCCGCAGCGAATACGTTTCGCTGGTTGCTGGCGAGATGCTCGAGGCGGCCGCTCCGCACGCCAGATGGATTGACGTTTTTTGTGACCGCGGCGCTTTCGACGCCGACGAGGCCGACGAGATTTTGCGAGCCGGTGTGCGGGCGGGGCTGCGGCCGCGCATCCACGCCAATCAACTCGAAGCCGGCGCTGGCATTGAGCTGGCGGTCAAGCACGACTGCGCGAGCGCCGACCACTGCACGCACCTGACCGATCGCGACATCGAGCTTTTGGCCGGCTCGAACACCGTGGCCACGCTGCTACCGGGTGCAGAGTTTTCGACTCGTGCGCAATACCCGGATGCCCGCCGCCTGTTTGCCGCCGGTGCCAAAGTTGCCCTGGCCACCGATTGCAACCCGGGCTCTAGCTTCACCACTTCGATGGCGTTTTGCTTGGCCGTTGCGGTGCGTGACATGCACTTCACCCCGAGCCAGGCGTTAGTGGCGGCAACCGCGGGCGGTGCCGCAGCCCTGCGCCGAACCGATGTCGGCGGGCTTCGAGTTGGCCAACGCGCAAATCTTGTCGTTCTGAACGCCCCTAGTTTTGTTCACCTGATGTACCGACCGGGCGTCGATTTGGTGCACTCCACCTTCATCGACGGTCGACCGGTTTATGAAAGAGAAAAATGACTAAAACCATCACCATCAACTCGTCTGGAATGACCATCGCCGAGGTGGTCGCCGTGGCACGTGACAATGCCCGCGTTGAAATCTCGAGCACAGCCCTCGATGGCATGCGCGCCACCCGTCGCCACATCGAGGCTCTAGCAGGTGGCGAGACTCCGGTTTATGGCATCAGCACGGGGTTTGGTGCGCTGGCCAACCGCCACATTGCCCCCGAAGATCGAGTGCAGTTGCAAAAGTCGCTGGTGCGTTCACACGCCGCCGGTGTTGGTGCGCCGGTAGAACGCGAAGTGGTTCGCGCACTCATGCTGCTTCGCCTCAAGACTCTTTGTTCTGGTCGTACCGGTGCACGCGCCGAGCTTGCCGAAACCATGGCCGCCGTGCTCAACGCTGGCATCACCCCGGTGGTTCACGAGTTTGGTTCACTCGGATGCTCGGGCGACCTAGCTCCACTCGCGCACTGCGCCATGGTGTTGATGGGCGAGGGTCGGGCTTTCGGAGCCGATGGCGTCGAGCGCCCAGTGCCTGAGCTCTTGGCCGAGGCGGGCATTAGCCCGATTGAGTTGCGCGAAAAAGAGGGGCTTGCTCTAATCAACGGCACCGACGGAATGCTCGGCATGCTGTCACTTGCGATCTTCGACCTAGAGAAGCTGCTCGACCACGCCGATGTAATCGCCGCTATGTCGGTTGAGGGTTTGATGGGCACCGACCAGGTGTTCCGCGCTCAGTTGCACGAACCGCTGCGCCCGCATCCTGGCCAAGCAACCAGCGCCAGAAACATGTTTGCCGCGCTGGCAGGTAGCGAAATTGTCGCGAGCCACCGGGTTGGCGATGACAAGGTTCAAGACGCCTACTCATTGCGTTGCGCGCCACAGGTTGCCGGCGCGGTTCGTGACACCATCGCCTATGCCCGCTCTGTGGCCGAGCGTGAACTCGCCGCCGCCATCGACAACCCTGTGGTGCTCGAAGACGGCGAAGTCACTTCGAACGGCAACTTTCATGGCGCGCCGGTGGGCTACGTGCTCGACTTTTTGGCGATTGCTGCCACCGACCTCGCCTCGATCTCTGAGCGCAGGGTCGACCGCATGCTCGACCGTCACCGCAACTCCGGTCTCACGCCATTCTTGGCGGCCGATGCGGGTGTCGACTCTGGGCTCATGATTGCGCAATACACGGCGGCCGGCCTGGTCTCTGACTGCAAGCGCCTCGCTGTGCCGGCCTCGGTCGATTCGATTCCGTCTTCGGCCATGCAAGAAGACCACGTTTCTATGGGTTGGCACGCCGGTCGCAAGCTGCGCCGCGTGGTCGACAACCTTCGTCACGTGCTCGCCATCGAATACATCGGGGCAGCCCGCTGTGTTGAGCTGCGCGCGCCGCACAAACCGGCACCGATCACCGGTGCAGCTATCGCGAAACTGCGCACCAAGGTGGCCGGCCACGGCCCAGACCGCTTCTTGGCCCCTGAGCTTGAGGCTGCTGCCGAACTTCTCAGATAGCCGAGGGCTTAGGTAACCTAGACACGATGCATATCCTCTTCTTTTCAGATCACCACCCAGATTCTCTCGGTGGGGTTCAAACCAGCCTTATCTTGCAGAAGAAATATCTCGAGCGCGCTGGTCACAAGGTGACCGTGGTTGCCGCTCGTCGCTACCGTCGCAAGCGCAACCTGACCGACCTCATCGAGGTTCCGTCGCTGCCGCTACCGCCAACCGGTGCCTACTCGATTCAGCCTTCGCTGCACCTCGCCTTTAGAAAGGCAGAGAAAGACTTGGCCGAACTAGCCGAGCCGGTCGATGTTGTTCACATTCAAGCGGATGTCTGGAACGCCATCCTTGGCGCAAAATGGGCCATCGACCACAAGCTACCTCTAGTGCAAACGATGCACACCAACCTGCAGGTAGCCTTCGATCACAACACCGGCAAAACCGGCGGTCGCACCGTTGGCCGAATTTTGAACCGTTGGGCTAGCACCTTCTTAAACCAGCCGATGCCAGAGAACCCAACCTCGCTGTGGGCTTTTCAAAAGCAGATTGCCCAGCACTCGAACTACATCGCGTCACCTTCTGGTCACTACAACCGTGAGCTGATTAAGCAGGGCGTGACCAAAGAAGCTTTCGTATTTCCCAATGGCGTCGACGACGATGTGGTCGAGGGCATCACCCACGAATGGCAAGAGGCTTCGACCCGCACGCTCAAGTTCATCTGGGCCGGGCGGTTCAGCAGCGAAAAGCGCATCGTCGAATTTCTCGAGGCTTACGCCAAGGCCGATCTAAAAAACGTGACCCTCGACATTTATGGTTCGGGTCAACTAGAGGCGTTCGTTCGACTTCAGGTCAAGCAGCTCGGATTGAGCAAAACGGTTCACGTTCGAGGTCGCCTGCCCCACAAGCAGCTCGTGGCCACGTTCGCAACCGCCGACCTCGTCGCCCAGTCATCCATCGGTTTTGAAACACAGGGGATGACCGTCTACGAAGCCATCGCGGTCGGCACTCCGGTTTTCGTGGTTGACCCGCTAATCGCGGGCGAGCTGCCTGCCGAGAACGTTTGGCTCACCAAGAAGCCTTCGATCGATGAGATGGCCCGCACGCTAAAACGCGCGGCAGCAGACATCCGTGCCGGAAACGCGAAGCGTGCCGATGACACCGGCGAATGGTCGGTGCTGCAGAGCAAGCTCACCGCCCGCATGATCAAGATTTATGAAAAGGCAATCGCCGAAGGTGCGAAAGCGCTCTAGTAGCAAGCTCGCTACCGACTAACTGAAGGAACCCATTGGCCAACGTCAGCGAAGACTCAACCAAAGAGGCATCAAACACCAAGCAGCTGTTTAGAAACCCGCGATTTGCCTGGCTGTTCACCGCACAAACCCTCTCGGTAATGGGCTCACAGCTCGGCGGCTTCGCCGTAACCGTTGTTGCCGTCGTAATGCTGAGCGCTACTGAAGGCGAAATGGGCATTCTGAACGCAGCCAACACCGCAGCCTTTTTGGTCGTGGGTCTGCTAGCCGGAGCCTGGGTTGACCGCTGGGTGAAGCGCCGCGTGATGATCATCGCCGACCTAGTTCGCATGGTCATGATGGCCCTGATTCCGATTCTCTACTTCGCCGGCAGCCTACAAATCTGGCACCTGATTGTCATCGGTGCAGTCGTTGGTGTGGCAACCGTGTTCTTCGATGTGGCCTACCAGTCGGTGATTCCGATTCTGTTCAAGAGCGAACACATCGCACCGGCAAACTCTGCTCTCGAGACATCCTCGCAAATTTCACACATCTCTGGCCCACCGATTGCC
>JAURIU010000058.1 GCA_030832605.1 Rhodoluna sp.
CGGAACATTGAAGTCGGTCGCAATCGCACCAGCAGAGGTCGAGGGCGCATTTGCTGAGGGAATCGGATTCGATGGCAGTGCAATCGAGGGTCTTGCACGAACCTATGAGGCCGACATGTTGGCTCAACCAGACCCGAGCACCTTCCAGATTCTGCCGTGGCGTGGCGAGATTGACCCGACCGCCCGCATGTTCTGCGATATCACTACACCTGACGGTGCTCCGGCTGCAGCCGACCCACGCAACGTGTTGCGCAGGGCGTTGGCCAAAGCATCCTCGATGGGTTTCTCGTTCTACATTCACCCTGAGATCGAGTTTTATCTGCTGAAGTCTTCGCAAATCGGTCCAGAAGGCCCAATTCCGGTCGACAACGCCGGTTACTTCGACAATGTTCCAGGCGGAACCGCTCATGACTTCAGACGTCGCGCGGTATCGATGCTCGAGCAGCTTGGTATTTCGGTTGAGTTCAGCCACCACGAGGGTGGACCAGGTCAGAACGAAATCGACCTTCGCTACGCAGACGCTTTAACCATGGCCGACAACATCATGACTTTCAGAACCGTCATCAAAGAAGTTGCCATCGAGCAGGGTGTCTATGCCACCTTCATGCCGAAGCCATTCACCGAACATCCTGGTTCTGGCATGCACACCCACATGTCGCTGTTCGAGGGCGACACCAACGCATTCTTCGACCCGAGTTCGCAGTACCACCTGTCGAAAACAGCAAAGCAGTTCATCGCCGGTCTACTGCGTCACGCGCCAGAGATTACCGCCGTTACCAACCAGTACGTCAACTCGTACAAGCGCCTCTGGGGTGGGGGAGAAGCACCTTCGTTCGTCTGCTGGGGTCACAACAACCGCTCGGCTCTCATTCGTGTGCCGCTTTATAAGCCAAACAAGGGTCAGTCATCGCGCATTGAATACCGCGCAATCGACTCGGCGGCCAACCCATACCTCGCTTACGCGCTGATTCTTTCGGCCGGGCTCAAGGGAATCGAAGAGGGTTACGAACTGCCTTCAGAAACCGAAGACAACGTCTGGAACCTCACAGACTCCGAGCGACGCGCCGTGGGCATCCAGCCGCTGCCGCAGAGTCTCGACCATGCAATTCGCAAACTCGAAGAGAGCGAATTGGCAGCCGAAGTTTTGGGCGAAGAAGTGTTCTCATACGTTCTTGCTAATAAGCGACGCGAATGGAGCGAATACCGTTCGCAGGTGACTCCTTTCGAGCTGAAGAAAAACCTCGAAACCCTTTAGGAATCGTTGGTGGCAAGCGCAACTGGGCTAGGGCTTACTGAGCTTGCACGCCTCGGGTTCTCAGATCTTGCCGGCACGGTTGCCAAACTAGACAAACTTGTCTCGCTGGTGGGAGACCCCGGTCGGGCTGCACTTGCGCCACTTTCGCAGGCAGCAAACCCCGACCAGGCTCTGAATGCGCTTATCGAATTCTCCGAGCTAGAAAAGTCTGCGGTTAAGTCACTGCTAAAAAACCCAGATTCGGCCAAGCGCGTGTGTCTTACCTTCGGGGCTTCTTCGTCGATGGTCGATCTTGTTCGCCGACAGCCGTCGATGTTGGCGGTGTTCGATAAATCGGAGGCAAAGTTACCAAACTCAGACGAGTTAGCGAAGAGGTTTCAGAGCGCGCTAAATGACTGCCCAACACCTGTGGCAACCGATCGGGCATGGCCTGCAATTCGACTGGTTTATCGCCGAGAGTTGCTGAGATTGGCTGCGTTTGATGTTAGCCACGCGCACCAACAAGAGGCCTTCGCCCAGGTTGCTGCTCACCTGAGCGATTTGGCTGGTGCAGCGCTGGATGCTGGGCTTTTCCTTGCGCGACGCGAACTAGCCGAGGGGCACGAGCACGGGGTGTTCAGCGTGCAAGAACTGGCCGACACTTCGCTTGCCGTTATTGCCATGGGTAAGTGTGGCGCGAGAGAACTCAACTACATCAGCGACGTCGACGTCATTTATGTCGCTGAGTCGACCAACGAACGCACCGAAACTTCTCGGGCACTCGAAATTGCAACCAGGCTTGCCACCAGAATGATGCGCGCAATGGATGGCAACGCATCCGAGCCCGCTCTGTGGCAGGTAGACCCCAATCTTCGCCCTGAAGGCAAATCGGGTGCGTTGGTTCGAACCCTCGAATCGCACGTCGCCTATTACCAACGTTGGGCTGAGAATTGGGAGTTTCAGGCGCTTCTGAAGGCGCGCCCGGTAGCGGGAGACCTAGCCCTGGGTGCTCGTTACGTCGACGCCTTAGAGCCATTGGTTTGGGCGAGTGCTCAACGAGAAGGGTTTGTCGAATCGGCCCAACGGATGCGCGAACGGGTCATGGCTCACATTCCCACCAACGAGCTAGATTCGCAAATCAAACTTGGCCCCGGCGGTTTGCGCGATGTCGAATTCACCGTTCAACTTTTGCAGCTTGTTCACGGTCGAAACGATGAAACGATCAGAAGACGCGACACCCTAAGTGCTATCGCGGCACTCATGGATGCTGGTTACCTGAGCCGCACCGACGCCAATGTCTTCTCGGCGCACTACCGATTCTTGCGTTTGCTTGAGCATCGCATCCAGTTGTCTCAGATGCGTCGCACGCACCTGATGCCAACTTCAGATGACACCCGCCGCGCACTCGCGCGCGCGATGGGTTTGCGCACAGCACACGAGCTTCTTGACCGCTGGGAGTCAATCAAACTCGAGGTGCGTTCGCTACACCAAAAGGTTTTCTACAGACCTTTGCTCTCGGCCGTAGCAAAACTCGACAGCGACGATCTCGAGATTTCATCTGAGCAGGCTGAAGACCGCTTGAGGGCCATCGGATTCCTTGACCCAAAGAATGCTCTTGCCCAGATTCGCGCCCTGACCGGCGGTCTTACCAGGCGTGCGGCGATTCAAAAACAACTTTTGCCGGTCTTGTTGCAGTGGTTCGGTGACGGTGGCGAGCCAGATGCCGCTCTATTGGCCTTCAGGCGCCTTTCAGAAGACTTGGGGGAATCGCCCTGGTATTTGAGAATGCTTCGAGACTCTTCGGGCGCAGCAGAGCGTCTGACAAATGTGTTGTCGTTGTCGCGCTTGGCAACTGAGCTGTTCGAACGTTTGCCAGAGGCTGCGGCCTGGCTTGAACGCGTTGAAGAGCTGGCACCAAAGACCTTTGAGCAGTTGGAGAGCGAAACCGAGGCGATTACATCCCGCCACGAAGATATCGAAAAGGCATCGGCAGCTCTTAAGCAGCTTCGCCGGCGCGAAACGTTGCGAGTTGCAATGGGTGCCGTTCTAGGCGAGCTCACGCTGAGACAAATAGAAGCCGCACTCACCGACATTGCCAAGGTTTACATCGAGGGCTATCTAGGTCTAATCACGAACGAAAAGCATCTTGACTTGGGCAAGTCAAAAGTCAGCGACATTCTCGAATTTGCCGTCATCGCCATGGGTCGCTTTGGCGGTGGGGAGCTCGGTTTCGGTAGCGACGCCGACGTGATGTTCGTCTATCGTTCGGTTCAAGAAGGCAATCAAGAAGCGCACAAGGTTGCCGAGCGCATTGTCTCTGAGCTACGTCGACTCAGTGCCGACTCGGTACTCGAATTCGAACTAGATCTTGACCTTCGGCCCGAGGGTAAAAATGGCCCGATAGTACGTTCGTTCGATGCCTATGAGCAGTATTACAAGAGGTGGGCAAGCACTTGGGAGTCACAGGCGCTCTTGCGCGCCGCCCCGATTGCCGGAGATGCCCAGCTGATTAGCGACTTTGTCGAACTAATTGACCGCTATCGATACCCAGATTCACTCGACGCCGCTGCGGTTACCGAAATTCGCCGCATCAAGGCCCGAGTCGAAACAGAGCGTCTACCTCAAGGTGCCGATCCGAAACGCCACCTGAAACTTGGGCGCGGGTCGATCAGCGACGTTGAGTGGCTAGTGCAGCTCCTGCAGTTGCGGTTCGGGTCGCAGCATCCCGAGATTCAAACGCCAAAGACGCTCGATGCGTTGAATGCCTCTGTATCGGTAGGCCTTATTGAGGCGCATGACGCCCGAGTGCTCGAAGAGGCCTGGTTGCTGTCCTCACGCGTGCGTTCCGCCTCGGTTTTGTGGGCAAACAAACGCACGGATGTTCTACCTAACGACCGACGCCAACTAGAAGGCTTGGCGCGCATCCTCGAATACCCGAAGGGATCAGCCTCTGCGCTGGAGCAGGACTATCTCGCCTTTACTCGTCGAGCACGTTCGGTGTTTGAACGCTTATTCTTCGCTGACTAGCCAGTCGAAACCCTAGACATAAGAGAAAGTCCCCGCGCGGTGTGCACGGGGACTTCTCGTTTGAATCTGCGTTTAGACGCCGTAGTACAGTTCGAACTCGTAAGGGTGAGGGCGAAGAGCCAGTGGCTTGATTTCCTTCTCACGCTTGTAGTCGATCCAGGTCTCGATTAGGTCCTTGGTGAACACGTCGCCCGCAAGTAGGTAGTCGTGGTCGGCTTCAAGAGCCTTCAAAACATCTTCAAGGTTGCCTGGAACCTGAGGAATCAACTTAGCTTCTTCGGCAGGTAGCTCGTAGAGGTCTTTGTCGACCGGCTCATGTGGCTCGATTCGGTTCTTGATGCCGTCTAGACCGGCCATCAACATCGCAGCGAATGCGAAGTAAGGGTTGCTCGAGGCGTCAGGAGCGCGGAACTCGATGCGCTTGGCCTTCGGGTTGGTTCCGGTCATCGGGATGCGGATCGCAGCCGAACGGTTACCAGCCGAGTAAACCAAGTTCACTGGAGCTTCGAAGCCTGGAACCAGGCGGTGGTATGAGTTCACGGTTGGGTTGGTCCAAGCAAGCAGTGATGGTGCGTGCTTGAGGATTCCACCGATGTACCAGCGTGCTAGGTCGCTGAGTCCACCGTAGCCCGACTCGTCGTAGAACAAAGGCTTGCCGTCTTTCCAAAGTGACTGGTGAACGTGCATACCCGAACCGTTGTCACCGAAAAGTGGCTTTGGCATAAAGGTGGCCGACTTGTTCCACTGGTGTGCAACGTTTTTGACAACGTACTTGAACTTTAGAACGTCGTCTGCTGCCTTCACCAAGGTGTCGAAGCGGTAGTTGATTTCACCTTGACCGGCGGTGCCGACCTCGTGGTGGCTGCGCTCAACCTGAAGTCCAACGGCCTCAAGCTCTAGAACAATGTTGTCGCGCATGTCAGCGTGCTGGTCAACTGGGGTAACTGGAAAGTAGCCACCTTTGTATGGGGTCTTGTTGGCCAAGTTTCCGCCTAGGCCGTTGACGCGCTCGTCGCGGCCTGAGTTCCAGGCAGCCTCGTCTGAGTCAATGAAGTGGCCCGAGCTATTCTGGCTGTAGTGGTAGCGAACGTCATCAAAGATGAAGAACTCTGCCTCAGGAGCAAAGAAAGCGGTGTCTGCGATGCCGGTGCTCGCTAGGTAGGCCTCTGCCTTCTTAGCGGTCTGGCGTGGGTCGCGACCGTATAGCTCGCCGTTGCGTGGGTTGTAAATGTCGAAAAGCATAACCAGAGTCTTCTCGGCGCGGAAAGCGTCAAGGTAAGCGGTGGTTACGTCTGGAATCAACTGCATGTCAGATTCGTGAATCGATGCGAAACCACGAATTGACGAGCCATCGAATAGCTGGCCATCGCGGAAGAAATCTTCGTCGATCATTGCTGCAGGAAGGTTGAAGTGCTGCTGTACACCCGGTAGGTCGGTGAATCGAACATCAAGGAACTTTACGTCGTTCTCTTTGATGTACTTGACTACTTCTGAGGCGGTCTTGAACATAGGGAAATCCCTTCAAAAAGGTGAGTGGGAGAAAACGGCGCACCATCGAAGCCGTCTGCTCTAAAGTCTACCTTTGAGCCCGCGCCCAGCCTGTCACGAAATGTTTCGTGAATGTAAAACTTTTTTGGGCTAGCGACGAACCGGGCGGATGCGCTTCGGGTCGATTCCCTTTGGAATTGGAAGCTTCGTTCCCATTGCCTGAAGTCGCGCGTTTACGAGGCTTACCTCGTTGCGATTTAGCGTACGTTTGAGGCCGGTGATCTCTCGGCCAAGCCGTAGATTGTTTTGCGGATGCTTTCGGCGGTGTCGTTGTCGCGCTGGATATGTTTGATCGTGGTTTCCGCGAGCTTCAGTTTTTGCTTTAGCCG
>JAURIU010000059.1 GCA_030832605.1 Rhodoluna sp.
GAGAAGCGAGGTGTCGTGAGCTCGCACCAAACCAAGCGAACCAAAGCTGATGTCGGTGTTCGACAGCTCGGTGTTGGTCAGGATGTCGTTCCAGCCGGCCTTCTTAGCCTCGGCGGTAGGAATCGACTTCTGGGCCAGAATTGCCTGCTTAGCACCATTGGCGGTGTTGTCTTTTGCCAATTCAGCATCGATCTGGGCGCTCGTGAATCGACCTGACATGACCAAACCGTTGATGAGATCCCAACGCATGTCTTGGTCGAGCTTCAGTCCATCAAACTTCACCGTGCCGTTGAAGAGGCCTTCGATGATGTCGGCACTCTCTTCGGTCTCGGCGTAGAACGTTGCGAACCGCGTGAATAGCAACTGGTTGTCGCTACCCGGAGCTGCCGCCTTAGCCATTTCAAGCAAAGTCGCGCCAACATGGGCGATTGCCT
Source organism: Rhodoluna sp. (assembly GCA_030832605.1). Classification (GTDB taxonomy): domain Bacteria; phylum Actinomycetota; class Actinomycetes; order Actinomycetales; family Microbacteriaceae; genus Rhodoluna. The sequence continues at coordinate 435 of JAURIU010000059.1, forward strand.
CGTGGCGGTTTGCATCTGAGGTGTACAGCTTGGTGGTGGTCAGCAACTGTCGCAGGAGAGTCAGTAGCATTGTGCCCTGCGTCTCTCCGGCGAGGTTCGACAGCACCAGTTTGATGAAGTCAGAGGCCGAAGCTTCGCCATCTCGGGTCGCGTCCCATGCCGAACCACAAACCTGGGCTCGCGCCAGCGGGTCGCTCAACTTCGAAAGGTTCTCGAGAGCAAAGTTCCAAGACTCCGCGTCTAGGCGAATCTTTGCGTAGGTGAGGTCACCGTCGTTGAGAAGAAGCAAACTCGGGCGGTCTAGACCGACCAGCTCCGGCACTTCGGTGAGTGCGCCATCGACGTCTAGTTCTAACGAGTGGGTGCATACGAGATCAGTACCGACCATGTTGTAGAAACCAATCGCCATGCGGTGCGGGCGAATGGTCGGGTAGCCAGCCGCAGCAGTTTGCTCAATTGCGAACGAAGTTATCTTGCCGTCAACCGACTCGATCTTGCTTCGCAAAGTGTTGACTCCGGCGGTTTCGAGCCAGAGCTTGCTCCACTTGTTCAGGTCCCGACCGCTAGTCACTTCTAGCTCGGCAAGCAGGTCGGCAAGAGTCGCGTTTTTGAACTCGTACTTCTTGAAGTATGTCGACACACCCTTCACAAAAGCTTCGCGGCCAACGGTTGCGCCAAGTTGTCGCAGAACCGCGGCTCCCTTTGCGTAGGTGATTCCGTCGAAGTTCACCTGAACATCCTCGAGGTCGCGAATTTCGGCAACGATCGGATGGGTGCTCGGCAACTGGTCCTGGGTATAGGCCCAAGCCTTCTCGCTAAACGCGAACGTTGTCCACGCGTCGGTCCACTCGGTGGCTTCGGCAACGGCAAGGTGTGAGGTGTACTCAGCGAACGATTCGTTCAGCCAGAGGTCGTTCCACCAGGTCATGGTGACCAAGTCTCCGAACCACATGTGGGCTAGTTCGTGCAAGATGGTGACCACGCGACGCTCTTTGAGAGCTTCGGCAACGGCCCCTCTGAACACGTAGGTTTCGGTGAAGGTAACAGCACCGGCATTCTCCATTGCGCCAGCGTTGAAATCTGGCACGAAGAGCTGGTCGTACTTTTCGAACGGGTACGGGTAGTCGAAGGTCTTCTCGAAGAACACGAATCCTTCGCGAGTCTTTTCGAACATGTAGTCGGCTTCGAGATATTGCTCGAGGGATGCACGGCAGTAAACGCCAAGCGGAATCACGCGACCGTCAGAAGAGGTCAGCTGGCTGTGACGTGAAACGTATGGGCCTGCAATCAGTGCGGTGATGTAAGACGAAATGCGCGGAGTAGGCGCAAAGTTCCAGGTCGACTTACCTTCGCCGGCTGCCACTGCTGCTGGGGTTGGCTGGTTTGAGACAACTTGCCAGTGGGTCGGAGCCGTGACACGGAATTCGAAGGTGGCCTTCAGGTCAGGCTGCTCGAACACTGCAAACATGCGTCGGCTGTCAGGCACTTCGAACTGGGTATATACATAAACTTCACCATCGACCGGGTCAACAAAGCGGTGTAGGCCTTCGCCAGTGTGCATAAAGTGAGCATCGGCATCGATCACGAGGGTGTTCTCGGCTGCCAGGTTTGGAAGCTCGATTCGAATGCCATCAGAAACCTTTGCCACGTCGAGCTCTTCGCCGTTCAGATTCACCGAGCGAACCGACGCGGTAATGGCGTCAATAAACGTGGATGCACCTGCCGTGGCAGCAAACTTCACCGTCGTTTTCGAAACAAACGTTTCGTCAGAAGTTGTCAGATCTAGATCAACTTCGTAGGAGTGAACGCTGACTATTTTCGAGCGTTGAGCTGCTTCAACTTGGGTTAGGTTTTCTCCGGGCACTTTGACTCCTGTGTCAGTTGGTCTCAATCTTGCTCTAGCCTAATAGCAAGAGACATACCCAGAGGGAGCATGCCAATTGCGCTTTAAGCCGAGCCCACTTGTTGAAGCCAGCGCTTCGTTTGCCATCGCATTTCTTATCGTGATTGCTTGGTTGTTTTTCGATCGCAGCATCGCTGCTGATGTGATCGTCGGGGCATCGAACATCGCCTTTATCTTCATGTTTCCGATTTTTACTGGCTGGGCGCTAGTCGGACTTCTGGTTCGGGATCGCTCGCACTGGTTTCGAGCGATTGCCAACTTGGCAGTGACTTTGGTGATGTCCTTTGGTATTTCGTTCTTGGTGATTCCGCCAGATGCACAGTTGACTGACCCCAAGGTTGCGGCAATGACCGAGCAGAACATCCGTGCATTAATCGTGGCCCTGCTGGCAAACCTAATCGCTGGCGCGCTAACCTACCTTTTCTTTATTGCACAGGCCAAAGACAAGAAAAACAGCACGGCATACCGGGTGATCAACACCGCCCCGAGCGCCCCGAATAAGCGAAAGAAGAAATAGATGCGCATTCACATCGCCACCGACCACGCCGGTCTCGACCTGAGTCACTTCCTAATCGATTCGCTTCGCGCCGAAGGTCACGAGGTTTTTGACCACGGGCCACAAAGCTACGACCCGCTAGATGACTACCCAAGTTTCTGCATCAACGCGGCCCTCGCGGTTATCGCTGACCAGCAGGCGGGCGCCGAGGCTCTCGGCATCGTGTTGGGCGGCTCAGGTAATGGTGAACAAATCGCCGCCAACAAGGTCGAGGGCATTCGCGCGGCTTTGGCTTGGAACCTCGACACCGCCAAGTTGGCACGTTCTCACAACGACGCAAACGTAGTAGCGGTTGGGGCGAGGCAGCACGAGCAGAGCGAAGTGCTAGAGCTCATCAAGGCCTTCATCGCAGAGCCTTTCTCTAACGATGAGCGTCACGCGAGACGTATTGGCAAGATTGCCGCCTACGAACAAACCGGCGACATCGTCGAATAGCGCCAAATGCCCGAGGGTCATACCGTTCATCGAATAGCGAACGCCTTTCAGGCCGAATTCGCGGGTCGACCGGTTACCGTGACTTCACCGCAGGGGCGATTCAACTCGGATGCTGCGCTCATCTCTGGGCGCGTGCTCAACCGTGCGCGAGCCATCGGCAAGCAAATGTTTCTCGAGTTCGACGGGGGAGCGATTGTTCGAATTCACCTCGGCATTTATGGCAAGTGGCAGTTTCACGATTCGGCAGACGCAGAAGTCACCGGCCAGGTGCGAGCTCGCTTCACGGCGGGTGAAAACTGCGCAGATTTGCGTGGGCCAACCATCTGCGAAGTGATCACCAAGACCGAGGCGAAGACCGTGTTCAATCGGCTTGGGCCAGACCCACTCAACGCAAACCCTGGCAATCGAGAGGCTCAACGGTTTATTAGCCGTGTGCAGGCATCAAAGTCACCGCTCGGCCTGCTTTTGATGAATCAAGACGTCATCGCCGGCATCGGCAACGTTTATCGCGCCGAATTGCTCTTTCGAGCCCAAATCACACCCCATCGCCCCGGACACCAATGCACCACCGAAGAATTGCAGGCAATTTGGGATGACTCGGTCAAACTTTTGCGAATCGGCGTGAAAACCGGCTTCATGATCACCAAAGAAAAGCTTTTTCGCAAGAATCCGACTAAAGCCGAGCGAAACTGGGTGTACAAACGCGAGGGATCTACGTGCGAGCGCTGCGGAGCATCCGTGCAAATCGAACTTATGGCCACTCGCAAGCTTTATTGGTGTCCCGGCTGTCAGAAATGAAAAAAGACCTCAAATAAATGAGGTCTTTTCTTGTTGGAGAGCGGATGACGGGAATCGAACCCGCACCATCAGTTTGGAAGACTGAGGCTCTACCATTGAGCTACATCCGCGGAGTTTTGACATTTTCGCTGAGAAATCGTCGCAACAAGAACATTCTATGGGGTAGACTCACTTAGGTTGTTCTGGTTTGAACAAAAAATTCCGGTAACAACACCGGGGTGTAGCGTAGTGGCTAGCGCGCCTGCTTTGGGAGCAGGATATCGCAGGTTCGAGTCCTGTCACCCCGACCAGTATTGGCCTTCAACCACATTTAAGACCCACCTTCGGGTCGTCTATTGGAGATGAATCTGTGAAGTCAACCATCGAGCGCATTAAGCCGACCCGAGTCAAGATCAACATTGTTGCTTCTCCAGAAGACCTGCGTCCAAGCATCGACCACGCCTATGAGCACATCGGCGAGGATGTCTCGATTCCGGGTTTCCGCAAGGGTAAGGTCCCACCAGCCCTGCTCGAAAAGCGCGTCGGTCGCGGTGCCATTCTTGCCCACGCCATCAACGACGCACTCGACGTGCTTTACCGTCAGGCGATCGAAGAGCACAAGATTCGCCCACTAAGCCAGCCAAGCGCTGATGTTAAAGAGGCACCAAGCGACGTGGACTTCAGCGGCGACCTAGTTGTCGAAATTGAAGTCGAGGCTCGCCCTGAAATCAAACTTCCGAAGTACCAGGGACTAAAGGTCACAGTTTCAGAAATCAAGGTTGCACCAATCGAAGTTGACCGCGAGGTCGACGCACTTCGCGGCCGCTTCGGCGCTCTCAAGACCGTTGACCGCCCAGCAAGAAATGGCGACTTCACCACCATCAACTTGAGCGCTGAGATCGACGGCAAGGTCATCGACACCGCCGAGAACATTTCATACGAAATCGGTTCGGGCAACCTGCTTGACGGAATCGACGAAGCTCTAGACACCCTCACCGCAGGCGAGTCGACCACTTTCGTTTCGAAGTTGGTCGGTGGCGAAATGTCTGGCGCTGACGCCCAGGTTTCGGTCACTCTCACCGCGGTCAAAGAGCGCGAGCTACCGAAGCTTGACGATGAGTTTGCCAAGCTGTACAGCGAGTTCGACACCGTCAAAGACCTAAAGGCTGGTCTAGAAGCACAGATCGCCCGCTCGAAGGGTTACACCCAGGGCATCGAGGCACGCGACAAGGCAACCGACGCTCTTCTCGAGCTTGTCGACATCCCAGTTTCTGACGAATTGCTCGAAGCCGATGTGAACCGTCACCTAGAGGGCGAAGGCCGACTAGAAGACAAGGCTCACCGTGCCGAGGTAACGGAGCAGAGCGCGCGCTCGTTCAAGGTTCAGATGCTTCTCGACGCAATCGCCGAGGCAGAAGAGCTTAAGGTCAGCGAGCAAGAGCTCATTCAGTACCTGATGCAGGCTGCACAGCAGTACGGCATGGACATCAACGAGTTCATCAAGGTAGTCGACCAGAACGGTCAGATTCCGATGTTCGTTGCAGAGGTTGCTCGTCGCAAGGCGCTGGCAGTGGTTCTAGAGGCAGCTACCGTGGTCGACACCAAGGGTAAGAAAGTTGATCTAGAAGACTTCTTGAAGACCGACGATGCAGGTGTCGAAGACCACACCGGTCACGACCACGACTAGTAGTCAAAGTTTTAGGCGAGGCTCGGGCATATCTGCTCGGGCCTTGTCTTTTGTCGGGTTATTCTTAGTGCCCAACCACCGTTTGTTTAGGAACTCGCATGGCAACATCTGACTCGTTTGTGCACCTACACGTGCACACCGAGTATTCGATGCTCGATGGTGCGGCTCGAGTTCAACCTTTGGTGAAAGCCGCAGCCGCAGCGGGGATAGGCGCGGCAGCGGCGGCGGCGGCGGCGGTGGCGGGCGGGAGGAGGACGAGAAGCGGCACAAGAGCAGCAGGCGCCGCAGCCACAGTGGTGGGGGGAGGGAGAGGGGGGCTAGGAG
>JAURIU010000005.1 GCA_030832605.1 Rhodoluna sp.
GCCCCCGTCAATTCCTTTGAGTTTCATTCTTGCGAACGTACTCCCCAGGTGGGATACTTATCACTTTCGCTTAGCCACTCAGATTGCTCCGAACAGCTAGTATCCATCGTTTACGGCGTGGACTACCAGGGTATCTAATCCTGTTCGCTCCCCACGCTTTCGCTCCTCAGCGTCAGTTACGGCCCAGAGATGTGCCTTCGCCATCGGTGTTCCTCCTGATATCTGCGCATTCCACCGCTACACCAGGAATTCCCATCTCCCCTACCGCACTCTAGTTTGCCCGTACCCACTGCAGGTCCGAGGTTGAGCCTCGGATTTTCACAGCAGACGCGACAAACCGCCTACGAGCTCTTTACGCCCAATAATTCCGGATAACGCTTGCACCCTACGTATTACCGCGGCTGCTGGCACGTAGTTAGCCGGTGCTTTTTCTGCAGGTACCGTCACTTTCGCTTCTTCCCTGCTAAAAGAGGTTTACAACCCGAAGGCCTTCATCCCTCACGCGGCGTTGCTGCATCAGGCTTTCGCCCATTGTGCAATATTCCCCACTGCTGCCTCCCGTAGGAGTCTGGACCGTGTCTCAGTTCCAGTGTGGCCGGTCACCCTCTCAGGCCGGCTACCCGTCGTCGCCTTGGTGAGCCATTACCTCACCAACTAGCTGATAGGCCGCGAGCTCATCCTTGACCGAAATTCTTTCCACGCCCGTGGGATGCCCCAAGGCGTCGTATCCGGTATTAGCTACAGTTTCCCGCAGTTATCCCAGAGTCAAGGGCAGATTGCTCACGTGTTACTCACCCGTTCGCCACTAATCCACCGGAGCAAGCTCCAGCTTCATCGTTCGACTTGCATGTGTTAAGCACGCCGCCAGCGTTCGTCCTGAGCCAGGATCAAACTCTCCGATAAGAATGTTTAGCTAGGAGCAAGCCCCTAGCAAACCTTTCGAAACCGCCGGAAATTGGCGGTCCAGTTTGATCTGACTAGTTTCGATTGTCTGACAATCTATCTAATCCAATTACTTTTGGCACAGCCAGAAGACAAGCTTCTAACCATGCCGATTTTTTTGGCATTGAATTGTGCACACTGTTGAGTTCTCAAAGATCGGATGCGTCTGGGAGCTTTTCTTACGAGGAGCCTCCAGAGCAACTTCACTAACCTACCATGAAATACGCTCGTGTCAAATACAGACACATAACTTTTTCGGTAAGTTTTTCAACCAGATAATGAGAGACAAAGGCCCGTGAAGACCTATTGTCTTGTTTTTCTGATTGGTTGCACTTGAGCCGGCGACCTAAGCAGGTCTTGCCAAACTTTGGGCAACAGATGAAACATTACGGGAAGGTAACATTCATGTCAAATCGAAACGTTACTTTTGTAGAACTTTTTCGACGAATTACCGAACTAAGCCCGGAAGAGACCCGCTAGGGTCTTCTTTCCGCGGCGCAGCACCGCAAACTTCCCGTGTAACCAGGAATCGGCAAGGGCAGCTTCGTCCTCGACCTTGACGTTGTTGAGGTAAACCCCACCCTCGGCGATAGCGCGACGACCCGCACTCACGCTGGCCACCAACCCGGTGTCGAGCAACAATTGCGCGATCGCAGCCTCTGGCGCAGCATCCGCGTGTGGAAGCTCACGAAGCGCAGACTCTAGCGTTGCTGCGTCAAGTGCCTCGAGGTCACCCTGACCGAACAGTGCTGCCGAGGCATCCACGGCTGCCTGCGCTGCCTCAGGAGAGTGCACCAGCGCAGTAACCTCGAAGGCCAAGCGCTTCTGCGCAGCACACAGGTGTGGCGTATCAGCAGTCTGTGCCGCCAAAGCGTCAATTTCGGCGCGGGTCAAGAACGTGAATACCTTCAAGCGGTCGACGACATCGGCGTCTTCGACGTTTAGCCAGAACTGGTAGAACGCGTAAGGGCTGGTGAGGTCTTCGTCTAGCCAGATCGCGTTGCCCTCTGACTTGCCGAACTTCTTGCCGTCAGAGTTAGTGATTAGTGGCGTAGCGAGGATGTGCGCACTGGCGCCCTCGACCTTACGAATGAGATCGGTGCCTGAGGTTAGGTTGCCCCACTGGTCGCTGCCGCCGGTCTGCAGAACGCAGTTGTAGCGGCGGTAAAGCTCAAGGAAGTCCATTCCTTGCAGAATTTGGTAGCTGAACTCGGTGTAAGAAATGCCGTGCTCAGAGTTGAGGCGAGCCGAAACGGCATCTTTGCTGAGCATCTTGCCGACTCTGAAGTGCTTACCGATGTCGCGCAAAAAGTCGATGGCCGACATCGGCGCAGTCCAGTCAAGGTTGTTAACCAGGCGGGCAGCGTTTGCACCTTCAAACGAGAGAAAGCGCGCTCCCTGTCTGGCGAGCTTCTCTACCCACTCGGCAACGGTCTCTTTTGAGTTGAGCGTGCGCTCGGCCGATGGTCTCGGGTCGCCGACGAGACCGGTTGAACCGCCGATAAGAAGCAGTGGGTTGTGACCAGCGAGCTGAATGCGTCGCAGGGTTAGCAGCTGCACCAGGTTGCCAAGGTGCAGGCTTGCCGCAGTTGGGTCGAAGCCGCAGTAGTAGGTGATTGGGTCACCCGAAAGTGCAGCCTTGAGGTCGGCCTCGTCGGTGCTCAGTGCCACCAATCCGCGCCACTGCAGTTCATCCCAGAGCGAGGCGAAAGCTTTGTCGTTCGATTGCGACTTCAAGTTTGCATTTTCGGTCACGTTTAGACGCCTTCTCTTCTGATCACGAACTTGCGTAGTGTTGCGATTTGTTCGAGCACGCGTGGCAAAGCGGTGCCGCCTGCGCCACTGCGAGAGCGGATGCTGCCGTCGACGCTGAGCACCTGTCTAACCTCTGGCGTCAGTTTGTTTGAAATGGCAGCCAAATCGGCGTCTGGAACCTGGTGCAGTTCGAGCTCGTTTGCTTCGCAGAACGAGACGAGCTTTCCGGTGATCTCGTGAGCATCGCGGAACGGTACGCGCTGCTTTACTAGCCATTCGGCTACGTCGGTTGCCAGGCTGAAACCCTCGGGCGCGAGTCGCTCAAGGCGGTTTCGGTTGAAGGTCAAGGTTGCGACCATCCCGGTGAAAGCCGGAAGCAGAACGATGAGCGTGTCCACAGCATCGAAGACCGGCTCTTTGTCTTCTTGAAGGTCGCGGTTGTAGCTCAGTGGCAGGCCTTTTAGAGTTGCGAGCAAACCGGTTAGATCGCCGATCAGGCGCCCTGCCTTACCTCTGGCCAACTCGGCGATGTCTGGGTTTTTCTTCTGCGGCATGATCGACGAACCGGTTGAGAAGGCATCGTCTAACTTGACGTAGTCGAACTCTGCGCTAGCCCAAATGATGATTTCCTCGGCGAAACGCGAAAGGTTGATGCCGATTAGGCTTGAGATGAACGAGAACTCAGCGACTACGTCGCGGCTGGCCGTGGCATCCATGGAGTTTTGGGTCACACCATCGAAGCCCAATTCGGCAGCGACGAGCGCGGGGTCTAGGCCTAGCGTCGAACCGGCCAGCGCACCAGCACCGTATGGCGATAGCTTCGCGCGCTTGCGCCAGTCAGCCATGCGCTCAAGGTCTCGAACCAGAGGCCAAGCGTGGGCCATTAGGTGGTGCGAAAGCAGAACCGGCTGGGCGTGCTGAAAGTGGGTGCGACCAGGCATGGCGACACCCATGTGCTCTTCGGCACGGTCGCAGAGAACGCGAATCAGGTCGAGAACCTGAGCCTCGATGACATCTGACGAATCGAGCAGATACATGCGAATGAGGTTCGCGATTTGGTCGTTACGCGAGCGACCGGCGCGAACCTTGCCACCCAGCTCTGGGCCAGCGATTTCGATCAGGCCGCGCTCGAGAGCGCCGTGCACATCTTCGTCGGAAGGCTTTGGTGAAAATTGCCCAGACTCGACGCGCTTTCGCAACTCTTCTAAGTGGCGGGTTAGTGCTTCGAGTTCAGGTGTGGTTAGGTAGCCAGCCTGGTGTAGAGCCTTGATGTGTGCGAGGCTTCCGGCGATGTCGTAAGACGCCAAGCGCCAGTCGAAATGAACCGAGCGGCTCAATGCGGCGAGCGCTTCTGACGGGCCACCCTCGAAACGGCTACCCCAAAGCGAATTCGAACCGCTGCCTGACATGAAACTCCTTATAAAACCTTGAGACCTTAGGGCCACTATGTGCTTAATCCTAGTTTGGCCTCGAAAGATAAGGCCCGAGGCGGATGCTCGTTAGCCCTGTTCGGCCAACCAGACCATCAGTGCCTTCTGAGCGTGAAGTCGGTTCTCGGCTTCGCCCCAGATGACCGACTGTGGGCCATCAATCACTTCGGCGCTAACCTCGTAGCCTCGATAGGCCGGTAGGCAGTGCAAGAAGATTGCGTCGGTTGCGGCCTGACTCATGAGGTTTGCATCGATGGTGTAGCCGGCAAAGTCGGCGATACGCTGAGCCTTCTCTGATTCCTGCCCCATTGAGATCCAAGTGTCGGTGGTGACTACGTCTGCCCCGGCAATTGCCTCGGCTGGTGACTGGCTCAGCGAAACCGATCCGCCGGTGAGGTCGGCGATTGCGCGAGCTTTGGTCACAACATCCGCGTTTGGTTGGTATTTTGCTGGCGCAGCTACTCGCACGTGCATGCCTGCCAAAGCGCATGCGACCAGGTAAGAGTTCGCCATGTTGTTCGCGGCGTCACCGATGTAGGCGATGGTCAATCCGGCGGTTTTACCCTTGTGCTCCTGCACCGTCATTAGGTCGGCGAGCAACTGGCAAGGGTGGTAGTCGTCGCTGAGTGAGTTGATTACCGGCACATTCGAGTTGGCTGCCATTTCTTCGAGACCCGAGTGGGCGTAGGTGCGCCACACGATGGCCGCAACCTGTCGTTCTAGAACGCGAGCGGTGTCGGCAACCGACTCTTTGCCGCCCATCTGGCTGGTTTGCGAATCGATGATTAGCGGTGCGCCACCGAGATCGGCAACTCCGACTGCAAACGAGACTCTGGTGCGGGTTGAAGTCTTGTCAAAGATGAGAGCCACGGTCTTGGGGCCTTCGAAAGGACGCCGCGAGTATGGGTTTTTCTTTAGCTCGATACCCAAACGAATAATCTTGGCCTGCTCGGCTGAGGTGATGTCGTCGTCTTTGAGGAAATGGCGAACCATTACTCTCCCTTCGCTCACGGTACCTCCCGTGAAGTAGAAAATCTTAGCTTGGCAACACCATCGTGCCGAAACCGTTTTTGGTGAAGATTTCAAGCAGGATGCTGTGCGGAGTGCGCCCGTCGATGATGTGCGCGCGCGGCACTCCCCCGCTTACCGCGGTGAGGCATGCCTGCATTTTTGGAATCATGCCGGATTCGAGCGTTGGCAGCATCGCTTCGAGTTCGGTAGCGGAGATTTCACTAACCAAAGAGTCGGTGTTCGGCCAGTTTGAGTAGAGCCCGGCCACGTCAGTGAGCACCATGAGCTTTTCGGCACCCAGCGCGACAGCGAGGGCGGCTGCGGCAAGGTCGGCGTTCACGTTGAGCAAGTTGCCTTGGGCATCCGGCGCAACTGTCGAAATGACCGGAATGTCGCCCTGCTCGAGAGCATCGAAAACTATGCGCGGGTTCACAAGGTTCACTTCGCCAACCAGCCCGATGTCGATAGTTTCGCCATCTTGCTCGATGGTGGTTTTTACGGCCCGAAACAGGTTGCCGTCTTCACCCGACATCACTCGCGCACCAGCACCGGCTTGTCTTATTTGAGCGGCGAGCGATTCGCTGATTTGGTCGCGAAGCACATCGCGCACCACACCGATGGTTTCGTCGGTGGTTACTCTAAAACCGCCACGAAACTCAGACTCGATGCCGAGTTCTTTGAGCTTGGCTGAAATTTGCGGGCCGCCGCCGTGAACAACAACCGGCTTGATGCCGACCCAGCGCAGGTAAGCCATGTCTTGCGCAAATGCCTCGGCTAGCGCTTCGTCGACCATTGCGTTGCCGCCGAACTTGACGACGACCACCTTGCCGTGAAAATTCTGCAGCCAAGGCAGCGATTCGATGAGAGTCTGAGCCTTGATGGCTGCAAAATCGTGATCGTGCGTTTCGATAGGTTTCATTAGCTTGAGTACGCGCTGTTCTCTTCGACGTATTCGTGGGTTAGGTCGTTGGTCCAAACGGTTGCGCTGTGAGCACCCGCGTTTAGCGAGATTTGTATTTCGACTAGGCGCGGAGTCAGGTCGACGAGGTCGCGGGATTGGTCGGGCTGCCCCTTCGAGCTGACTCGAACTCCGTTGATGAGTACATCGATGTCGTATGGGTCAAAGGCGGCCTTGGTCACGCCCACTGCGGCAAGAATTCGACCCCAGTTTGGGTCATTGCCATAGATGGCGGCTTTGAAAAGGTTGTTGCGGGCGACCGAGCGGCCAACCTCTACTGCGTCTTCTTCGCTAGCGGCGTTGACCACTTCGATGGCGATGTCGTGGCTTGAGCCCTCGGCATCGCTGAGCAACTGCAACGCGAGGTCTTTGCAAGCGTGCGTGAGAGCCTCGGTGAATTCATCGAGCTCTGGTTCGATTCCGGATGCTCCGCTGGCCATCAACGAAACGGTGTCGTTTGTCGACATGCAGCCGTCGGAGTCGAGGCGATCGAAGGTCACTCTCGTGGCGGCACGGAGTGCCTGGTCTAGTTTAGCGCTCGAAAGCACGGCGTCGGTGGTGAGCACCACGAGCATGGTTGCAAGGCCCGGCGCGAGCATCCCCGCGCCTTTTGCCATGCCGCCGATACTCCAGCCATCGCGCTTGATTACCGCGCGCTTGGGTTTGCTGTCGGTGGTCATGATGGCTTCTGATGCGTCTAATCCGCCGTCTTCGTGCAGGCTCGCAACCGCGGCCTCTACTCCGGCGAGCACCTTGGCTCGGTCGAGCTGTTCGCCAATGAGACCGGTTGAGCAAACGATTACGTCACCGGCCGAAATGCCGAGCTTGTCGGCTACCGCCTCTGCGGTGGCGTGCGTGGTTTGAAAACCTTCTGGCCCGGTGTAGCAATTTGCGCCGCCGCTGTTCAGCACGATGGCCGAAACCTGACCGTCGGCCATAACCTCTTTGCTCCAAAGCACCGGGTTGGCTAGGCAGCGGTTGGTGGTGAAGACGCTGGCGACCGAATTGAGTGGCCCAAGATTTTGCACCAGGGCGAAGTCGAGATTGCCCGACTTCTTGAGGCCGGCACGAACACCAGACGCCTTGAATCCTTGAGGTACGGTCACACTCACGGTGCTACCCCGTCGATCTCGAGACCGGTTTGCTCGTCGAGACCTAATGCAATGTTCAGTGACTGAATCGCTGCACCGGCGGTGCCCTTGACCAAGTTATCTATTGCAGAAACTATGACCACACGGCCGCTGTGGTCATCTAGCGATGCTCCGATTAGGCAGGTGTTGACGCCCAAGGTGCTTGCCGTTGACGGGAACGAACCGGCCTCTAGAACACGAACGAAGCTCTCCCCCTCGTATGCGCCTGCCAAACTGGCGTGCACTTCTTCGGCGGTGACTCCCGGAGCCACCCGTGCGGTGTTGACCGCGAGAATGCCGCGAGACATCGGCACGAGCACAGGTGTGAAAGATACGGTGATTGCCTTGCCCGAAGCGTTGCGCAGGTTCTGTTCAATTTCGGGAGTGTGACGGTGAACGCCACCGACCCCGTAGGCGTATGCCGCGCCACCAACTTCGCTGGCTAGCAGGTTGACTTTCGGCGACTTACCGGCGCCCGAGGTGCCGACCGAGAGGATGCTGACGATATCTTCTGGCTCGATGATGTGATCGCGAATCAACGGCGTAAGCGCGAGAGTGATGGCAGTGACGTTGCAACCAGGCACAGCGATTCGCTTGACTCCCGCGAGTTTCGCGCGTTGCTTGTCGCCCGAGGCGAGAACCAACTCGGGCATGCCATAGGCCCAGGTTCCAGAGTGTTCGGTTTGGTAATACTTTTGCCAATCATCCGCGTTTTCAAGCCTGAAATCGGCACCGCAGTCGAGCACCAAGGTGTCTTCGGATAGCCAAGATGCTACTTCGGCCGAGGTCGTGTGCGGCAGTGCAAGAAACACGATGTCGTGCCCGTCTAGAACATCCGGAGTAGTCTTTTGCAGCACCAAATCGGCGTAGCTAAGCAGATGCGGGTGCATGGCACCGATGGTTTCGCCCGCGTTGGTATTCGCGGTAACGGTCTTGAGCTCGAGCTGCGGGTGCTTTGCAATCAGGCGCAGGAGTTCACCGCCAACGTATCCGCTAGCGCCAGCAACGGCCACTGTGTAGACCATTAGGACTCCTTTAGTTAGGCGCGCAGTTCTGCGCCGAATTTCTCCTTTGCGAGAGCAACTGCGTCGTCCTTGGCCGCAGTAGCCTCTGCCTGAGTGAGCGTGCGATCGGTTGCCCTAAACCGCAGTGCAAAAGTGAGCGATTTCTTGCCATCGGCAACATTCTGGCCGCGGTAGTCGTCGATGAGGCGAACCTGTTCGAGCAGCTCACCGGCACCGGCACGGATGACCGACAGCAGCTCAGCGGCTGGCAAAGTCGCATCGACCACAACCGACAGGTCTTGCGTTGCGGCTGGGTAGTTGTAAATCGGGGTGGCGGTAATCACGTCTGGAGCCACGGCATAGAGCTTCTCGAGATTGATCTCAAAAGCGCCCACGCGTCGTGGCAGGTTGTTTTCTAGAGCCAGTGCTGGGTCGAGTTCGCCAGCGAAACCGATGACTGCAATGTCTTCGCCGGTTTGAACCACAAGTTCGGCGGTGCGCCCTGGGTGGTAGCCCTTTGGCGCAGCCTGGCGAGTGGTTAGTTCAAGACCAACGGCACGGGCAACCAATCGTGCAGCGTGAATCGCGTCGCTGTAGTCATACTCAACCGCGGCAACGCCAACCTGGGCTTGCACACGATCGCCAAGCAGCAAACCAGCTAGATGTCTTGGTTGGTCTGGAATAGTGGCTTCGAGCTCAGCAAGTTGAGCGGCTGTTGGCATAGTAGTTCCGCTGGGAAGGTCAGCGGTTTTGGCAACCTGACCGTCTGGCAAAAAGACCGAACCTTCTTCAAAAAGTGCTAGATCGGTGATGCCTCGAGATAGGTTTCTGGCAGCCGCCTGAATCAGAGCAGGGAGTAGCGAAAGACGAAGCTCAGAGCTTTCTTCTTGCATGGCGTTGGCCAAACGCACGGCACTTGCCGAGTCGCTTGCGAACCAACGGTTTTCTGTCTCACTCAAGAACGGGTAGTTGAGCACTTCGGTCATCGAGTCACCAACCAGCGAGGTAAGCACGGCACGACGCGACTTCTGACGCTTGGTTAAGCCGCGGCCAGGAGGTGCGACAGGGAGGCTTGCCGGAATGCGGTCGTAACCGTTGATTCGAGCAACCTCTTCGACCAAGTCGGTTTTGTGGCGCAGGTCTGGGCGCCACGATGGCGGAATGACTTCGAAGCCGCCTTCGACACGAGCCACGACACATCCGATTGCCTCGAGTGCGGTAACGATTTCGTCGTCGGTGTAATCGACGCCAACGAGCGCCGCGGCAAACCCCGCCGGCAACTCGACCGCGGCAACGCCCGGAAGGTTATTCAAATCTGCGCCCAGGTTCTGGCCCGCACCCTTGGCATGAACTTCGAGAAGTTGAATCACACGAGCCACCGCATAAGGGGCAACCTGAGGGTCGACACCTCGTTCAAAGCGCTTTGATGCCTCGCTCGGCAACTTGTGTCGCCTGGCCGAGCGGGCGATGGTGATTGGGTCAAAGTGAGCAGCTTCGATGAGCACGTTCTTTGTGGTGCTGCTGACTTCGGTGCTCTCGCCACCCATGACACCGGCTAGGCCGATGGCGCCCGATTCGTCGGTGATTAGAAGATCTTCTGTGTCGAGCTTGCGAACCTGACCATCGAGGGTTTTCAGGGTTTCGCCAGAGTTGGCACGGCGCACGGTGATGCCACCCTTTAGCTTGTCTAGGTCGTAGGCGTGCAGCGGCTGACCGAGTTCAAGCATCACGTAGTTGGTGATGTCAACGATCAGCGAAATCGAACGCATACCGGCCAGCTTGAGGCGGGTAACCATCCACGCCGGAGTCGGCACGGTCGCATCTAGTTCTTTGACGGCACGAACATAGAAGCGGTCGCAACCAACCTGATCGCGAATCGGTGCCTGGTCGGCAATCTGCACAGAGAAGCCCTCAACATGTTCTGGCTGAGCGTGACCGATTGGATCGCGAAACAAGGTGTTAGTGGCGTGCGAGTATTCGCGAGCAACACCGCGGATGCTGAAGCAGTAGCCGCGGTCGGGAGTGACGTTCACTTCGGCGGCGACATCGGCGAGGTTCAGTAGTTCCATCGCGTCGGTGCCGACCTTAGGGTCTAAGCCCATTTCGTGAAGGCGGATGATGCCTGCGTGGTCGTCGCTAATGCCGAGCTCTCGAGCCGAAGCCATCATTCCGTCGCTGATGTGACCGTAGGTCGAACGAGCCGCAATCTTGAAATCTCCAGGTAGAAAAGCACCAGGTAGGCAAACCACAACCTTGTCGCCAACCTCAAAGTTGCCAGCTCCGCACACGATGCCGCGAACATCCTCGCCGCCGTCGGCAGCTTTTGCGCCTGCGGGCGCGACGCGAACCTGGCACCAGCGAATGGTTTTGCCATTGCTCTGTGGTTCGGCGACGAATTCAAGAACCTCGCCGACAACCAGTGGGCCGGTTAGCCCGAACGAGTGAACGCCCTCTTCTTCGAGGCCGATTTTGACCAATTCGGCCATGACCGACTCGGCGGTTGAGTTAGAACGTAGTGTGGCTGCCTCGGCTAGCCATGACAGTGGAACGCGCATTTAGAGCACCACTCCAAACTGCTGGCTGAAACGAACGTCGGCCTCGACCATGTCGTGCATGTCGAGAACACCGTTGCGGAACATCAGCGTGCGCTCGATGCCCATACCGAAGGCGAAGCCCTGGAATTGTTCGGCGTCGATGCCAGCTGCACGCAAAACATTCGGGTTGACCATGCCGCATCCGCCCCACTCGACCCACCGAGCGCCACCCTTGGCACCCGGGTGCCAAACGTCAAGCTCTGCCGAAGGTTCGGTGAACGGAAAGAAGGATGGGCGCAAACGAATCTTTGCCTCTTCGCCGAACATGGCCCTGGCGAAGTGCTCGAGGGTTCCGCGAAGATCGGCCATGGTTAGACCCTTGTCGATGGCCAATCCCTCAACCTGGTGAAAAACCGGAGTGTGAGTGGCATCTAATTCGTCGGTGCGAAAAACGCGGCCTGGGCAAAGAACGTAGACCGGAAGTTCTCGCTCCAGCAGCGAGCGAACCTGCACTGGTGAGGTGTGGGTGCGAAGTACTAGGTGTGAATCGACTGGGTCTACAAAGAAGGTGTCTTGCATCGCGCGAGCAGGGTGATCGACGTCGAAGTTGAGTGCATCGAAGTTGAACCATTCGCTCTCGAGCTCAGGCCCTTCGGCGATTTCCCAGCCCATGCCAACAAAAATGTCGCTGATTTGGTCTTGTAAAAGCGAAAGCGGATGTCTGGCACCAATCCCCGCAGGCACAGCCGCTGCGGTGACGTCTACCGATTCAGCGGCTAGCTTGGCAACTTCGTCGGCTTTGGAAAGTTCGGCTTCACGAGCAGCAAAAGCGGCATTTAGCTCACCTCTGGCCTGGCCGATCAAAGCGCCGGCGGCAGCCTTTTCTTCATGCGGCAGGTTCTTCAAAGCTGCGTTCAGTTTTGCGATTGCAGACTGCTCGCCTACGGTGGCATTTCGGCTAGCACGAAGCGCGGCGATGTCGGGAGCGGCTGCAATTGCGGCCAGCGCCTCGGCGACCACCGGGTCGACGGTTGATGCGTTGATAGAAATGTGCTCAGGCATAGGGTTTTAGCCTACCAACTAGCGGTTCTGAGCGAAGGCAGTGGCATACAGGCAAATACTTGCGGCGGTCGCGAGATTTAGGCTCTCGGCAGCGCCGTAAATAGGAACCGCAACCTGCAAATCGGCCAGTTCGAGAATGTGTGGTTCGAAACCCCAAGCCTCGTTGCCGAACATCCACAGGGTTGGTTTAGCCAGGATGCTGTGCTCAAGCTCTGGCAAAGCGGTGCCGCCCGCGGTCGCTGCTAAAACCTGGTAACCGGCCTGTTTGGCTGCACCGATAGTCGCCTCTAGGTTTGCGCCTAGAACTACTGGCAAGTGAAAAATCGAACCGGTGGTCGAACGAACAACCTTCGGATTGTAGACATCCACGCTGTTTTCGCTAAAGATGACCGCATCTGCGCCAGCC
The DNA here is from genome assembly GCA_030832605.1 of Rhodoluna sp. Taxonomy (GTDB): domain Bacteria; phylum Actinomycetota; class Actinomycetes; order Actinomycetales; family Microbacteriaceae; genus Rhodoluna. The sequence continues at coordinate 12,233 of JAURIU010000005.1, forward strand.
GCGTCGGCAGCGCGTAACACGGTGCCGGCATTGCCAGGGTCGCGGATGTTGGCCAAAAGGGCCAGAAGCTTCGGCTCGGCCGACAGCACGTCTTCGAAAGAAACGTGAGCTTGCTCGCACACCGCGATAACTCCCTGTGGGGTGCGAGTGTCAGCCAGTGCGGCCAAAACTTGCTCGGTTACCTCGACAACTTCGACTCGAGCAGCGGCAGCCTTGGCAAATATTGCCTGGTTAGCCGAAATCACTTCGCCGGTGGCGAAGATTTCTCGAATTAGCTTGGGTCGGTCGAGCGCTTCTTTCAGGCCCTGAAGGCCTTCAAGCAGAAAGAGCCCGGTCTCAGACCGGGCATCTTTCTTATTGAGCTTGGCGACCCCGCGAACACGATTCGCTTTGGGATCGTTTAGCAAATCACTAGGCCTTTGGAGCCGAAGTGTCTGCAGGTAGAGCTGCCTTAGAGGTGGCAACGAGGCTTGCGAAGGTTGCAGGCTCGTTCACAGCTAGTTCAGCCAAGATACGACGGTCAACCTCAACACCGGCAAGGCCTAGGCCCTGGATGAAGCGGTTGTAGGTCATGCCGTTGGCGCGCGATGCAGCGTTGATGCGCTGAATCCACAGGCGACGGAAGTCACCCTTGCGGGCACGACGGTCGTTGTACGCGTAAACCAACGAGTGAAGCATCTGCTGCTTCGCCATGCGGTAGAGACGTGAACGCTGGCCACGGTAACCCTTGGCGCGCTCAAGTACTGTGCGACGCTTCTTGTGCGAGTTAACCGCGTTTTTTACTCTTGCCATTTTTTACTCCTAAAGTCTTTCTCTACTTGCCGAGCTGGGTCTTGATGGTCTTGAAGTCAGCAGCCGAGACAACCTGGTCTTGGTTTAGACGACGGGTGCGACGGCTCGACTTGTGCTCGAGGTTGTGGCGCATGTTGATCTGCTGCTTCATAAGCTTGCCGCTGCCGGTGAAGCGAAAGCGCTTCTTGGCACCTGAGTGAGTTTTCTGCTTTGGCATTACTTTCTCCTTCTAATGTTGCAGCCTTACGCTGCTGGTGTTTCTGCTTCGGTTGACTTCGCGGATGCCTTGTCGGCAGCGCGCTTTGCATCAGCCTTAGCCTCAGCCTTGTTGCGAAGTGGACCAATGACCATAACCATGTTGCGACCGTCAATAGACGGGGTCGATTCGACCGAACCGAACTCGGTTACTTCTTCAGCCAACTTCTGTAGCAGCTTGATACCCATTTCTGGGCGTGACTGCTCGCGACCGCGGAACACCACGATCACTTTGACCTTGTCGCCAGCCTTTAGGAAGCGCTCGATCTGGCCACGCTTGGTGCCGTAATCGTGTGCGTCAATCTTGAGTCCGAAACGTACGGTCTTGAGAACGGTGTTGACCTGGTTCTTGCGGGCTTCGCGAACTTTCTGGGCTGCTTCGTACTTGAATTTTCCGAAGTCCATAATTTTCGCGACCGGAGGCTTCGATGTAGGTGCAACTTCGACTAGGTCAAGATCTTGTTCTTGGGCCATGCGAAGTGCGTCTTCGATGCTAACTACTCCGATTTGCTCGCCTGCTGATCCGACTAGTCGAACCTCAGGCACACGGATGCGCTCATTAATACGTGGATCGCTGATTGCTACTCCTAAAGGTAATGTGACAAACGGCCACACCTTCGGGTAAAAAACCCTAGAGCGCACAGAAACGAAAGTTTCCAAAGCTTTACCCGGCCATCTTGTAGAAAGCGATGAACGCGGGTGGGAAATGAATCCACTTCTGACCGAGTTGACCTCGGAGCCATGAGATAGCCTAGCAGAAAGAGTTCAAAAGGAGAACCCCCAAAGATGTCTGAATCTCAAGAGTCATTTTCGTTCACTGACGTAAGTGGAGAGATCAGAGACATCGCCGAGGTTCCCGCGGTTGAAATCATCAACACCACCGCCGTTCACCTGATGAGCGCGGCCGCGGTGCAGGTTGGACTCGGCGAAGACGGGCACCCAGCCGACCTCGATGAGGCACGTAAGTTGATCACCGCTCTGGCTGGACTAGTTACCGCCGCAGCGGCCGAGGTTGGCGACCACCACGCGAGGCCACTTCGAGACGGGCTACGTGCTCTTCAGCTGGCGTTCCGCGAAGCATCCGTGATTAAAGACGCACCGGGTGCTGGCCCAGGCGAAAAATACACCGGACCGGTCAACTAAACGAGCTTTACCCGCAGCGAATCGACGTATTCGGCCACGGCCTCACTCGCGGCAAGAGCCGTCGCAAGTTTTTGCATAACCCCATCAAGTTCATCTCGCGACATGCCTGGCCTAAGGGTTAGCTCGAGCTGAACCTCGGCGGCGACCAGACGCGATAGCGGGTCACAGTCGCTGAGAGCGAACTTCAAAATTTCTGGGATGCTCGCAGTAGCCTCGGCAAAGGCCGAACTTACCCGTTCATCACGAACCGGATGCACCCACGGTAGTCCCTGCCCAATCGCCGCGAGCGCTGGGCGACGAACCACAAACTCGGTGTCGTTGGCGGCATCCAGCACGATTCGGGTGTTGCCCTCTTGCACGGCTGCGATTGCTGCCTTCTGTGCCGAAACCGGCACCGGTCGAGCGGTCGGGTTCCAGAGCGCCATGGCCGCTACCGAGCTGAACACCGGCAGAGCATCCTGGCCGTCTGGAGTTTCGACGGTAACGATGGCAAGGTCTGCGCTCTTGTCGACAGTTTGGCCGTGAGCACCCTCGCCCGACTCCCCCAACTCTGCGAGAAGCGGAATCAGCACGCGCGCACCTGACAGCGCTGCAACAACCTGCTCGTTTGAACCCGCACCAGAAGCTAGAGCGCGGATGCTCGCCACCAGGGCTTCATCGGCCTGACCATTGTCACCGGCCCATGAGTTTGGTTCGAACGAACGCCCAGCCCATGGAACACCGGCCGAATCGGCCAATCGGTCTTGGTTGATGTGTTCGTGATGGTGACTCATGGTTACCGGGCGTTGGCGATTTCGAGCGCGGCTTCGAGCGTGAACTTGCCGGCGTAGAGAGACTTGCCCAAGATTGCGCCTTCGAGGCCTTGGCTAACCAGCGCGCGAAGGTCGGTGATGTCTTGAAGTGAAGAAATGCCACCCGATGCAACCACTGGCTTATCAGTTTTCGCCATGACCTGGGCTAGCAGCTCAAGGTTGGGGCCGCGCAGAGTTCCATCTTTGGTCACGTCGGTAACCACATAGCGTGCGCAACCGTCATCTTCGAGTCGAGCCAGCACTTCGAAGAGGTCGCCGCCTTCGCGAGTCCAGCCGCGGGCTGCAAGGGTTGTGCCACGAACATCCAAGCCAACCGCGATTGCGTCGCCGAATCGGGCGATGGCGCGTTTGGTCCACTCTGGGTCTTCGAGCGCTGCCGTGCCTAGGTTCACGCGGGTCGCCCCTGCCTCGAGTGCGGCTTCGAGCGAAGCATCATCGCGAATACCGCCGGAAAGCTCGATCTTCACGGCACTGGCTGCGTTCACTACTTCGCGCAGAACGGCGCGATTCTCGCCTCTACCAAAAGCTGCGTCGAGATCGACTAGGTGAATCCACTCGGCTCCGGCATTGATCCAGGTCATGGCGGCTTCGACCGGGTCGCCGTAGTCGGTTTCTGAGCCGGCCTCGCCCTGAGTCAGGCGCACGGCTTTACCGTCGGCCACATCAACTGCCGGCAGTAGTTCTAGGTATTCAAACATCGGTTCTCTCTTTTGTAGCTAAATCAAAAAATCTTGTGGTTACAGGCTGTTCACCCAGTTGGTCAGCAAGCGGATGCCCGCCTCGCCCGACTTCTCAGGGTGAAACTGTGTGGCAGCCAACGGTCCAACCTCGCAGGCGGCAACGAATCGCGGCCCGTATTCGCTCCACGAAACCTTTGGCGGAATGAAAGCACCCATCGCCTCTAACTGCCAGTTCTGCACTCCGTACGAGTGCACGAAATAGAACCGCTCGTTTTCAACACCTTCAAACAGGGTTGACCCCGGCGCAGCATCCACGGTGTTCCAGCCGATGTGCGGCCGTTTTGGCGAGTCGAGCTCTTCAACAACACCAGGCAACTGCCCCAACCCCTCGCAGTTACTGCCGTGTTCAACTCCACGGTCGAACAACACCTGAAGACCGACGCAAATGCCAAGCACTTTTTTACCCCCGGTTAGACGCTTGTCAATGAGTTCGGGCGCTCCGATGGCGTTCAGGCTTTGCATCACTGCTGCAAATGCGCCAACACCGGGCACAACCAACCCATCGGCTTCTAGAACCTTGCTGCGATCAGCGGTGAGTTCAACGTCTGCTCCGGCTGCCACGAGGGCCTTGACTGCTGAGTGCACATTGCCGCTGCCGTAGTCGAGAACGACCACGCGTTTTTTGGTCACAGAGCGCCCTTGGTCGAAGGAACCCCATCGACTCGTGGGTCAAGCTCTACGGCCTTGCGCATCGCGCGAGCAAATGCTTTGAACTCGGCTTCGGCAATGTGGTGTGGGTCGCGGCCATCCAGCACTGTGACGTGCACGGTGATTCCGGCGTTGAGGCTGATGGCCTCGAACACGTGACGCACCAGCGAGCCGGTGAAGTGGCCACCGATCAGGTGAAATTCGAAACCGGCAGGCTCTCCAGTGTGAACCAGGTAAGGGCGACCAGATACGTCGACCACTGCGCGGGCTAGCGCATCGTCGAGTGGAACTGTTGCGTCACCGTAACGACCAATGCCCGCCTTGTCGCCTAGCGCCTGCTTTAGAGCCTGCCCAAGAACTATGGCGGTGTCTTCCACGGTGTGGTGCGCGTCAATGTGGGTGTCGCCGGACGCCTTGATCTCGAGGTCAATCAGCGAGTGCTTCGAGAATGCGGTTAGCAGGTGATCAAAAAAGGGAACGGTGGTCGAGATGCTCGACTTACCGGTTCCGTCTAAGTTGAGGCTGAGTTCGATTGACGACTCAGAAGTCTTTCGCGTTAGCGATGCAGACCTGCTCATGGAATTACCTTTCACCAAAAAAGCGTCATTGGGGATGGCTTTAAGTTTAGCCCTTTAGAACTTCACGCAGGGTGTCGAGAAATTGCGTGGTCTCGGCTTCGGTTCCGGCTGTAACGCGGAGAGTGCCTTCTATGCCAAAATCGCGCACCAGCACCCCTCTGTCGAGAAGCTGCTGCCAGACGTCCTTCGGTGATTCGAGCCCACCAAAAAGCACGAAGTTGGAATCACTGCGGTATGGTTCTAAATCCATCTCGATCAACTCGGCGATGATTCGGTCTCGCTGAACTCGGATGTCTGCAACTGCGTTCAGCATGAGCTCGCTGTGAGCGAGTGCGGCTAAGGCGGCGGCCTGAGTGAAGGCGCTCAGGTGATATGGCAACCTCACTAGTCGCAACGCATCGATGACCGCTGGATCAGCAGCGAGGTAGCCAACTCGAGCGCCAGCAAAAGCAAATGCCTTCGACATGGTTCTAGAAACCATCAAGCGCTCACGACCCTCAAGCAGGGTTATTGCGCTTGGGGTGTCGGGATAAGCAAACTCGGCATAGGCTTCGTCGACTACAACGACACCACTGGTAGCGGAATAAACCGCTTCGATGACTTCAAGGGAAAGCGGGGTGCCCGTCGGGTTGTTTGGTGAGCAAAGCAAAACAATGTCTGGGTTGTGCAGTTTTATTGCAGCCACGGCAGTTTCTGCCGACAACTCGTAGCGGTCGTCGCGCCCCGCATCAACGTATGCGGTGTCGGTTCCGTCAGAAATGATTCGGTACATCGAGTATGTTGGCCCGAAACCCAAAGCTTTGCGGCCAGGGCCACCGAACGCCTGAAGGATTTGCTGAATAACCTCGTTCGAACCGTTTGCTGCCCAGATTTGTTCTCGGCTCAGATCGTGGCCCAGATATTTCGCTAAGGCATCGCGCAGTTCAACAAACTCGCGGTCTGGATAACGGTTGATGGTCAACACCTCGGCCGCCAAACGAGTGATTATGTCCATGGCGACAACTTCGGGAATTCCGTGGGTGTTCTCATTCACGTTCAAAGCCACTGGTACGTGAAGCTGCGGAGCGCCGTAAGGAACGCGACCCTTCAAAGAATCGCGGATCGGTAGATCATCGAGGTTTGCCATTAGACAAGATTACCGCCCAGCACGTTGGCACTGGGCGGCATCGAGAAAGCTTGCAATAAAGCTAGTTAGTAGGAAGAGCCAACTGCTGCCCCGGCTGAAGCGTGGCATCTTGTAGTGCGTTAAGGCTTACCAGCTCGGCGATCCATTCGCGAGGCTCTTGGTCACCGGCGTGAACCTGTGCAAGACCCCATAGCGTTGTGCCGGCGCTCACGGTGACATAGTCAAACTTGGCCGTAGAGCTTTCGTTGGTTGCCTGTGCCGAGAGACCAGAGAAGAGCGAGGCGCTCAAGGTAACCGCGGTGGCCAGAAACAAGGCAACAACCATGCGGCGGCGGCGGTAGGTGGCCTGTGAAACGGTGGCCACGCGGGTGATTTGAGATGACATTTGGTGTCTCCTTCTAACTCACTGTTCGAAAATCTGTTTCGAACAACTGTTCGATATAATCAAGTTACCCACACCCACCGACATCATGTCAAGAGTTTTTCGAAAACTTTTTCGAATAAATACTAGAAAATGTTGTATCAATCGAATAGAGTTTCGATAGGTGTGGTAACGGCATTCAAACAGCCACCCCAGACATTTAGTTCTGAGACCCTAAGGAGGCCAACATGGCTGACCAAAAACAACTCACCGGAGTGCAGTCGAAGATTCTCGAGGCGATCGTTAGGTATCGTCGCGAAAAGGGTTACAACCCAACCATGCGCGAGGTTGGCGAGGCGGTTGGCCTGAGTTCAACATCCTCGGTTTCTTATCAGCTCAGCCAGTTGCGTGAACTCGGTTTCTTGTCGAAGGCCGACGCAGGTCAACGAGCGATGGATGTTCTCAAGAGCGCACCGGGCATGAGCACCGCTTCTCGCAGCGAGGTGAGCGACAACGTGGTGAGCATTCCCCTAGTCGGTCGCATTGCAGCCGGTGGCCCGATCTTGGTCGAGCAGAACATCGAAAGCCACTTGACGCTCCCCCGCGAACTTGTCGGCGGAGGCGAGCTTTTCATGCTCAAGGTTTCGGGCGACTCGATGATCGACGCCGCTATTTGCGACGGCGACTGGGTAGTAGTTCGTCAACAGCAGACCGCAGAGCAAGGTGAAATCGTTGCCGCCCTGCTTGAAGAAGGTGCAACCGTGAAGGTCTTTAGACAGTCAAACGGTCAAACCTGGTTGATGCCAAGAAACTCTTCTTATGACCCGATCGATGGCACCAACGCCGTAATCATGGGCAAGGTAGTTTCGGTTATTCGCTCTCTTTAACTAGAGCTGATCGATAACGGTAAAAACCGCGAGATCTGAAGCCAGTTCAGGCTTTACCATTGCGGTGATTTTTGTGCCCTCTTCGATGTACTCGAGAGACAGAATGCGGCTGTTCAAGTGGATGCGCGACACCAGGTCTCCGCGCGAATAAGGCACCACGACAGTAACTTTGACATTCGGCTCGGGAATCAGCCTGGCCAGCAGGTCTTGCAGCTCTTCAATACCTTCGCCAGAACGAGCGGAAACGAAAATGCTGGTTGGCTCGAGCCCGCGCAGCGCCAAACGCATCGTTTCGTCTGCCAAATCGATCTTGTTGAAAACAATCAACTCCGGGATGTCACTGGCCCCAACTTCGCCAATCACATCGCGCACCGTGGCTATCTGACTTGCTGGGTCTGGGTGCGATGCATCAACCACGTGCACGATCAGGTCTGAGTCGCCGATTTCTTCGAGTGTTGACCGAAACGCCTCAACCAACTGGTGCGGCAGGTTTCTCACAAAACCAACGGTGTCGGCCAGTGTGTACTCGCGTCCGTCAGGAGTTTGAGTTTTGCGCACCGTGGGGTCAAGCGTGGCAAACAGGGCGTTCTCGACCAAAACGCCGGCCGAGGTCATGCGGTTTAGCAGGGAGGACTTTCCTGCATTGGTGTAGCCCGCGATTGCCACCGACGGAACCGAGTTTTTCTTGCGGTTGGCGCGTTTGGTTTCGCGAGCCGGCTTCATGGCGATGATCTGCTTGCGCAACTTAGCCATGCGCGTGTTGATGCGGCGGCGATCGAGCTCAATCTTGGTTTCACCCGGACCACGCGAACCCATACCGACACCGCCGGCAGCCTGACCACCGGCTTGACGAGACATCGACTCACCCCAACCGCGGAGGCGCGGTAGCAAATATTCGAGTTGGGCTAGCTCTACCTGAGCCTTACCCTCGCGACTCTTTGCGTGCTGGGCGAAAATGTCGAGAATCACTGCGGTTCGGTCGATGACCTTCACCTTGACCACATCTTCTAGGGCGCGTCTTTGCGATGGAGCGAGTTCGGTGTCGGCGATAACCGTGTCAGCGCCGGTGGCTACGACCATTTGGCGCAATTCCTGGGTCTTGCCTTTACCCAGGTAGGTGGCTGGGTCTGGGTGCGCTCGACGCTGCAACAGACCATCGAGAACCTCAGAGCCGGCGGTTTCGGCAAGGGCGGCGAGTTCGCGCAACGAGTTTTCAGCATCCTGGAGGGTTTGCTCACCCCATAGACCAATCAGCAGCACCTTTTCAAGGCGGAGTTGGCGGTATTCAACTTCGGTAATGTCTTGAAGTTCGGTTGACAATCCGGATACGCGGCGGAGGGCCGAACGGTCTTCGAGGTCGAACTGATCGCCATCGGTGTCGCTGTGGCCGTGGTCTGCATCGGCTCCCAGAGCCGCCGCCCGAGCGCCGCGGCGCAGAATGCGGTCGATGACCGCCTCGCCCTGATTGGCTGGCTGAGCGGTTGCTTCCTCGTCGGGGATCAAGGGACTGTTTTGACTCATTGGAACTAACACTAACGGGGCAAACGGGTATAGATTGACGCTATGTCTTCAGAGCATTATTTCTCGGAGACCCCCGCAACCGAATACAAACCAAAGCAGATTCACGTCACTCTGTGTGGGCAGGAACTGCGCTTGGAAACCGCTGGCGGGGTGTTCTCTCCAGATCACATCGACCAGGGTACGGCCGTGCTGCTTGAGCAACTTTCTCACGCACCGGTCGGCGGAAACCTGCTCGACGTTGGCTGTGGCTGGGGGCCAATCGCTATCAGCCTTGCCCTGCAAGCACCTAGAGCAACGATTTGGGCCATTGATGTGAACGAGCGTTCGCTAGCTCTGACCAAGCGCAACGCAGAGCTTGCCGGAGTTACCAACATTCGCGTCTGCAAACCTGACGAAGTGCCAGACGAGCTCGAGTTCAACGGAATCTGGTCTAACCCGCCAATTCGGGTGGGCAAGGATGTTCTGCACGAGATTTTGCTAACTTGGCTTCCACGTCTGGCGGTCGGAGCGGAAAGCTACCTCGTGGTTCAGAAAAACTTGGGTGCCGATTCTTTGCAACGGTGGCTTGATGCGACGCTACCCGATGAGTTCAGCACCATCCGCGTTGATACCGCTAAAGCGTTCAGGGTTTTTCGAGTCAAGCACCGAGGCTAGAGCTGCTCTAGGTCTACCTGACCGTCGAAGACCAGTTCGGCAGCGCCGCTCAAGCCAACCATCTCACCGTCTTCAGCTGCGAACATTCGCACACCGAGTGTGCCACCCGGAACTTTGACCTGCCACTGGTTTGGTGCGCCTGGGCCAGCCCAATGACGGGTGGCCAGAGCCGCGGCCACAATGCCGGTGCCGCAAGACAACGTCTCACCAACCCCGCGTTCGTGAACGCGCATGCTGATGTAACCAACGCCTTCTTTGACCATCGGCTCAGCCGGTACAACGAATTCGACGTTTGCCCCAGATTCGAGTCGCGGCTCGATTACTGGAGCATCGTGAAGCGAGAGTTCAGAGAGTTCATCGTCTGATGCGAGTGCCACGACCACGTGCGGGTTACCAACGTTGATGCCTAGGCCAGGTCTCGCGACATCTAGCGATGCGGCACTGACTGTGTGATCGCCTTCTAGTCGCCAACGCCCCATGTTGACCGCAAAGCCAGCCATATTGCGCTGCAAGTCTTTTACTCCGTCTCGAGTACCAATGGAGAGTGTTTCACCGTCGGCGAGCGTCAGCACTCGCTCGGTTAGGTAGCGAGCGAAAACCCGTGTTCCGTTGCCGCACATCTCGGCTGACGAACCGTCTGCGTTGTAGTAATCCATGAACCAGGTTGCATTCGGCTCAGACTCGAGGCAGTCCCGGCCAGCAGCAAGTTTCGAACTTGGCACGATGCGAATGAGGCCGTCGGCACCGATGCCAAAATGGCGGTCGCAGAGTTTTGCTATTTGTGAAGAGGTGAGGGCAAGCTGGTCTTCGGGGTCAAAAATCAGCACGAAGTCGTTGCCGGTACCGTGACCCTTGGTGAAGTTGATGAGCTGCGCCATTAGATAAGCCTATTCGCCAAGCGGCGGCTGTTCACCCGAAGCCACCCAGCGGAGGCTCATGTCGATGGCCTTGCCTTGAGCTTGTGAATCTTGATAGTCGAGCCAGTTGATGCGTTTGTCGCGGCGAAACCATGACATTTGTCGGCGTGCATACCGTGCGGTTAGCAACTTGGTTTGTTCGATTGCCTCTGCCTCATTCAACTCGCCATCGAATTGGGCCAATGCTTGCGCGTAGCCGATTGCACGCTTGGATGTCTTTGCCTCGCGCAAACCCTGCCCGATGAGCTGTTCAACCTCTGCCACGAGACCCTGCTGCCACATTTGCTCAACCCTCTGATTTAGTCGGCCAACCAAATGCGCGCGTTCAGAGTTGAGACCAATTTCGAGAACAGGTTTCCAAGACTCTGGCTCATCTGGAAGGCTCGCGGCAAAAGGCTCACCGGTCACCGAAACAATTTCGATTGCGCGAACTATGCGGCGCCCGTTTAGCGGATCTATGCGACTTGCGGCCACGGGGTCGAGCTGCTGTAGCTTGCGGTGCATCAAACCCGGACCAATCTCGATCAGCTCTTGCTCTAGTTTGGCGCGCAATTCTTCGTCTTGACCAGGAAACTCGAAGGTGTTCAGCACAGCCGCGATGTAAAGCATCGAACCCCCGACCAGAATCGGCACCGCTCCCCGTGACTGAATTCCTTCGATGACTTCGCGGGCCTTCAGTTGGTATTCAGCTGCCGTCGACTCGTCGGTGACCTCGAGCCAGTCGATTAGGTGGTGAGTGACACCACCACGCTCATCTTCGGCCAGCTTCGCGGTGCCAATGTTCATGCCGCGATAGAACTGCATGGAGTCTGTGTTTACGATTTCGGCCGCTTGACCTTCGTGAGATAGTGCGCGCGCTATAGCAAGGCCTAGATCTGATTTTCCGGTGCCGGTTGGGCCGACAATCGAGATGAGCCTAGTCATCGAGTTCGAAGTCGATAGGTGTTGTTTTCGGGGTTAGTGACAGAACCTTTTTACCAGAAGGCGCTGGAGGCGGAACACTACATGACGCGGCTTCGGCACGATCCCAGGCATCGCCAGCACGGGTGCGCCGCATCGCATACTCTTCGACACTCGCGGGGTCGGCAATCAGGTGGTACGGGGCAGCCTCTGTAACCGTTACCTCGACGATGTCACCTGGTCTGGGTGCTGCTGCTCCTTGTGGAACCGTGAAGTGAACTAAGCGGTTGCAGCGACTTCGGCCTGACATTCTCAGGGTTGCGGCATCTTTGCGACCTTCGTTAGCCACTAGCACCTCGACTCGCTTGCCGATCATGGCTTCGTTTTCTTTCCAAGCAATGTGGTTCAAGCTGGCGATTAGGCGTTCGAAACGTTCTTGGACGATTTCTTTGGGTACCTGGTTAGGCATTGTCGCGGCAGGGGTGCCGGGGCGAATCGAATACTGAAAGGTGTAGGCGGCAGCAAAGCGTGAGCTTTCGGCAACGCGCATGGTTTCAAGAAAGTCTTCTTCGGTTTCACCCGGGAACCCAACGATGATGTCGGTGGTGATGGCCGCATCAGGAATCGCATCACGAACACGGTCGATGATGCCTAAGAATTTCTCACTACGGTAGCTGCGGCGCATTTCTTTGAGTATGCGATCCGAGCCAGATTGAAGCGGCATGTGAAGGCTCGGCATAACATTTGGAGTCTCGGCCATAGCCTCGATGACGTCGTCGGTGAACGCGGCTGGATGCGGGCTCGTGAACCTCACGCGTTCCAGCCCATCGATCAGCCCACAAGCGCGCAGCAGCTTTGCGAACGCGCCTTTATCGCCGAATTCCACACCGTAGGTGTTGACGTTTTGACCGAGCAGGGTGATTTCGATGACACCATCGGCCACGAGAGCCTCGATCTCAGCCAAAATCTCGCCTGGTCGGCGGTCACGCTCTTTACCGCGCAGTGACGGAACGATGCAGAAAGTACACGTGTTGTTGCAACCCACAGAGATCGACACCCAAGCCGCGTATGTGCTGTCGCGTTTGGTAGGAAGGTTGCTCGGGAAGGTTTCGAGTGACTCGACAATCTCAATCGCAGCTTGTTCGTTGTGTCGAGCTCGTTCGAGCAAAGCCGGCAGCGAACCGATGTTGTGTGTGCCAAAAACGACATCAACCCAAGGTGCCTTTTTGAGAATAGTGTCGCGATCTTTTTGAGCTAGGCAGCCACCAACGGCTATCTGCAGATTTGGATTCTCGGTTTTCTTGGGCAAAAGCATGCCTAGGTTTCCGTAAAGTTTGTTGTCGGCGTTCTCGCGCACGGCACAGGTGTTGAACACAATAACGTCGCTAGAACCAGCTTCGCCAACCACGTAGCCAGCATCTTCTAGGATGCCCGCAAGACGTTCAGAATCGTGAACGTTCATCTGGCAACCGTAGGTTCGCACCTCGTATGAGCGCTGGAGTGTGTTGGTGTTCATTAGAACTCCGATTTTACCGCCCCTAGCTCGGCAGCCTTTATGGCGGTGAATACCGCGTGCTGTCCGTAACCTTTGCGTTGCAGGAATCCAACTAGCCTGCGTTTGCGAACTTCGGGTGCGAGTTTGGTCATTGAGCGTGCTCGCCGGACGGCCAAAGACGTTGCCAAGGTGACCTCTTCTTCGGCGGTAATCGACTCGGTTACCTGTTCAATGAGCGCCTCACTTATGCCTTTGGTTCTCAGCTCTCGTTTGATAGACGATGCACTCAAACCCCGACCGGCTCTTCTGCTGGCAACGATGGTCTCGGCAAAGGTCAGATCATTGATCAAGCCCGTCTCTTCGAACCGGTCTAGAAGAGGTTCGTAGATTTCTGGAGGGATTTCTCGTTGAATCATTACCTGGGCCAGTTGGTGTTTCGATTTAGCACTGCGAGCTAACTGGTGTAGCAAGACGTTGCGGGCCCGCTTTTCTAATCGCTCCGGAGAAAGCGGACGAGCCGCATCTTTAGTCTCTGATTGACCAGATGCGGCTCGACGCTTTTGAAAAGCCAATTTAGGCGTTTGCTGCCTTTGGAGCTACTACCTCGGTTACTTCGTCGAGAATGACTTCGTCTTCGATTGGCAGGTCGGCCACTGCACGTGGAACACCGATGCCAAGCTTGGACTTGATCTTCTTCTCGATTTCGTCGGCTACCTTGGCGTTGGCCAGTAGATAGTTTCTTGAATTTTCTTTACCCTGACCAAGCTGGTCGCCTTCGTAGGTGTACCAAGCGCCAGACTTCTTTACGATTTCGTGCTCGACACCAAAGTCGATCAGGCTGCCTTCTCTTGAGATTCCGACGCCATACAGAATGTCGAACTCTGCCTGCTTGAACGGGGCAGCCATCTTGTTCTTGACTACCTTCACGCGTGTGCGGTTACCGACTGCGTCTTGGCCATCTTTCAAGGTTTCAATTCGACGGATGTCTAGACGTACCGATGCATAGAACTTGAGCGCTTTACCACCGGCGGTGGTTTCTGGACTTCCGAAGAAGACACCGATCTTTTCACGTAGCTGGTTGATGAAAATCATGGTGGTGTTGGTGGTGCTCAAAGCGCCGGTTAGCTTGCGAAGTGCCTGCGACATGAGTCTGGCTTGAAGACCGACGTGTGAGTCACCCATCTCGCCTTCAATTTCGGCTCTTGGAACCAGGGCGGCAACCGAGTCGATGACAATCAAGTCGATTGCACCAGAGCGAATAAGCATGTCTGCGATTTCGAGCGCCTGCTCACCAGTATCTGGCTGGCTGACCAAGAGCGCGTCGATGTCGACACCGAGAGCCTTAGCGTATTCAGGGTCGAGTGCGTGCTCGGCATCGATAAAGGCGGCGACTCCGCCGTTACGCTGCGCATTGGCAATTGCGTGCAGGGTGACGGTGGTTTTACCCGAAGATTCTGGGCCGTAGATTTCTACGATTCGGCCACGAGGCAACCCGCCGATACCAAGCGCTGAGTCAAGAGCAATCGACCCGGTGGGGATTACCTCGACCGGTGCGCGCTCGTCTGAGCCGAGTCGCATAACCGAACCCTTACCAAACTGGCGGTCGATTTGAGCTAAGGCAGTGTCTAGAGCCTTTTCACGTTCTGCTGGAGATGGCATTTGATCCTCTTGGTTTCTGACGTTTTCACGTCGCTAGATTCATTTTGCTTTGACACTATGGCTAACTGCTGACATTGAAACACTGTGGCGAAACATCTGTGGAGAACTTTTGCACCGCTTCAGCGATTCAAATCGACTCTTCAGTTGCTCACAAAGCGAGCATACCAATATTCGAACAAGTTTTCGAATAAATTATTCGCGGCGTGTCACTTTTTCGTATTTTTGTTCAAACCGTGCCAGCGCTCAATGGGAACCGATTGCGATTTGCAGATTGCCAGCCACACCTCTCGCAGGTCTTCTCCTGACGCGATGCACTGCTCGGCAGTGCGGTCGCCAAACTCACCGAGAACCAGGTCTCTGGCAACCACCGCGGCGTATTCGACGCCAAACTCATCGGCCATGAGTTCGCGAAATTTACTGAGTCGCATTCGTCAAGGTTAAAGCAAAACCCCGCCACCGAAGTGACGGGGTTTCGAACAGGTTTGGTTAGTTGCTAACCGGCTGAACTTGAGAAGTGTAAGAAATGAGGAACTCTGCTGGAACCGTGTCTGGAATCGAGACATTCTCGATTGCAGCTAGACGGTCGCTTACATCGCGCATGATCTGCGAAATAGGAACATCTAGAGCTTCGGCAATCGAGTAGAGAATCTCGCTCGATGCTTCTTTTTGCCCACGCTCGATTTCGCTTAGATAGCCCAGAGCCACACTGGCTCGGCCTGCTACCTGACGAAGGGTGTGACCCTTCTGAAGGCGAAGCTCTCGCAGTACGTCACCAATTTCTCGACGAACTAAAAGCATGTTGGCCTCCTTATCTGCGGTTGACCTGCAAGTGCAGATCTCGAAGTTTTTTGACTTCGTATGAATAAGATACCCGTTTGGGGTGACACTTATTTCCGTACCAACCTTAGAGTTGGCTGAGAAGAGAGTCGGCTAGCTTCAGCGCTTCAACTGTCGCCTGTTTACGAACCTCGGCGCGATCTCCGGCAAAGTGAAATTCAAGTACTCGGATGCTCTCACCAAGGCACGCCGCAACATAAACGGTTCCGGCCGGCTTGCCATCTTGCGCACCCGGACCAGCTACACCGGTGCTTGAAACACCCAAAACAATGTCTTGCGAAACACCGCAGCTGGTGGCGAAACGTTCGGCGCAAGCGCGAGCCAGCTCGGCAGCGACATCCGCGTCAACTGCGCCACGACTTTCTAGCAGCACGGGCGAGAGTCCGAGCATCCCCGTTTTGGCGGCAGTGGCATAGGCAACCACTCCCCCGAGGAACACATCAGAAGCTCCGGGTACATCGACGATGGTGGATGCGATTTGACCACCGGTGAGCGATTCCGCAACCGCCACCTTTAGGCCGCGTGCGCGCAGGGATTCTATGAGAGAAGCGGCGAGCAGAGGCTCGGTCATTTAGCGCTCTTTCGGGCTGCGACAACCAGATACTGGATGCCCGTGACCAAGGTGACCGCGGTGGTCAGGTAGAGCGCCACCAACTCAATGGGTGCAAGCCAAGCGAAGTAGAGATCGAGTGGCGACAGAAGAAAGCCAAGGGTGATGCCTTGCATGATGGTCTTGGTTTTGCCCCCGGCATTCGCAGCCACGACGCGGTTTTTGAGAACCAGCATGCGGTAGACGGTTATTCCAACCTCGCGACCCATGATGAGCAGGGTGAAAATCCAGTCAACCTCGCCAAGCACCGAGAGCGTGACCAGAGCGCCACCTACGAGAATCTTGTCGGCGATCGGGTCGAGCAGTTTGCCTAGGTCGGTGACCAGACCGCGAGACCTTGCGATTGCTCCGTCAACGCCGTCGGTTGCTATTGCGGCAACAAAAAGTACTACCGCTGCCCAGCGCCAGGGGTTGTCTTTAGAAACTTCGAGAAGCACCCAGACGAAGAATGGAACCGTTGCGACTCTTGCCAGAGTGATCGTGTTTGGCAGATTGAGCCAATCACTTTTCACTAGTTGCGCCCCGTTAGTTGCCAGGCGTCTTCGTCACCTTCGTCGTCATCGGTGCCACTCGGAATGAAATCGTCAAAATCGCCTGCGGCGAGATTGCTCACCGGTGCATCAGCAACCGTGGCAGCGGCCTGCACGGGCTGCGATGACACGGCTCCTGGCTCACCGCGCAACGAAGCTAGAACGGTCGGAAGGTCTTCTGGCTTTACCAAGACGTCGCGAGCCTTTGAACCCTCAGAAGGGCCAACTATGTTGCGCGACTCGAGAAGGTCCATCAGGCGACCGGCCTTGGCAAACCCAACGCGCAACTTTCGCTGCAGCATCGAGGTAGAACCAAACTGTGACGAGACGATTAGTTCGCAAGCCTGAAGCAAAAGTTCGAGATCGTCACCGATATCGGCATCAACCACTTTTTGAATTTGAACCTCTGCGACATCCGCGCGGTATTCAGGTGACATTTGAGCTTTGACATGATCGACAATCTTGTGCAATTCGTCTTCGGCGAGCCAGGCTCCCTGAACACGCATCGGCTTGTTGGTGCCCATCGGAGAAAACAGTGCGTCACCTTGACCGATCAGCTTCTCGGCACCGGGCTGGTCGAGAATCACTCGAGAGTCGGTGACCGAAGACACCGAGAAGGCTAGGCGGCTCGGAACGTTGGCTTTGATCAAACCGGTGACGACGTCTACCGACGGGCGCTGTGTGGCCAGCACTAGGTGAATACCCGCGGCTCGAGCCAACTGGGTGATGCGAACGATAGAATCTTCGACATCGCGTGGAGCCACGATCATCAGGTCGGCTAGCTCGTCAACGACGACCAGAAGGTAAGGGTATGGCTGCATGACGCGGTTGGTGCCCTCTTTTGCGGTCAAAGTGCCAGCCACGATTGCGCGGTTGAAGTCGTCTACGTGCTTGAACCCGAACGAGGCGAGGTCGTCATAGCGAGCATCCATCTCTTTGACCACCCATTGAAGTGCCTCGGCGGCCTTTTTGGCGTTGGTAATGATTGGAGTGATGAGGTGCGGCACACCTTGGTAGGCGGCAAGCTCGACGCGCTTGGGGTCGATCAGTACGAGACGAACCTCGGCTGGCTTGGCGCGCATCAAAATCGAGGTAATCATCGCGTTGACGAACGAAGACTTACCGGCACCGGTTGCACCGGCTACCAAAAGGTGCGGCATCTTGGCTAGGTTTGCCACCACGTAGCCACCTTCGACATCTTTACCGATGCCGATGGTGAGCGGATGCTGGCTCTGGGTTGCAACTTGCGAACGCAGCACGTCACCAAGTGACACAATCTCGCGGTCGGTGTTCGGAATCTCGATCCCGATGAGCGACTTGCTAGGAATCGGTGCAAGAATGCGCACTTCGTTGCTGGCGACCGCGTACGAAATGTTGCTGGCCAGGCGGGTAACGGCCTCAACCTTTACTCCTGGAGCGAGCTCAACCTCGTAGCGGGTGACTGTTGGCCCACGCGAGAAACCGACCACCGTGGCATCCACGCTGAATTCTTTGAAAACCGAGGTAATGGCGGCAACGATTTGGTCGTTAGCGGCACTCTTTGCTTTTGGCGGCGTACCAGGCGCGAGGATGTTCAGCGGAGGCATTTTGTAAACCCGAGCTGGTCGGGCTGCCGGAGCTGCGGCCGCTGGCTCTTCGCCCGATGGCTCTGGGTCGACCAATGCTGGCGGCGTCACAATGTCGACCGGTTCGGTGAGGTCGAATTCTTCTGAATCGACCGACTCGATGTCTTGGTTCTGGTCTTCGAAAAGGTCTTCTAGCGCTTGCTCACGCTCTTCGGCAGATGCGGTGTCGACCACCGGGGTGTCAAAGGCAGGGTCCTTAGTTTTGTCGCGACGCCACCATGGCACTTTGGTTCCGTCGAACGCATCGAGTACGTCGTCGTCTTCGACAATTCGCTCTGGCTTCTCGGTTGGTTCACCAAATAGGGCTTCACCAAGTTCGCGAAGTCTGGCAGCGATTCGGTTTGGTGCGGTTTTCGTCATGATTAGAAGCGAACCCAAAGTGACCAAAACCAGAGCCGGAATTGCGCCCCAGATGGTCAGCGGCACGAATGGCACCGAAACTAGCCAACCAAAGACACCGCCGGCTGCCGAAAGGGTTTTCTCAAAGCCCGCATCTGATGGAGCTGGAGTGCCGCCGGCCCAGTGAAAGAAGCCAGAAATCGAGACCAAAAGCAAAAGCAGCCCGAGGCCAATGCGGCTGTTGTCTTTTTGACCTGACGGGTGTCGCATCAGGTAGACGCCGAACACAATGAAAATCACCGGCAGAGCAGAGGCTACTTGCCCGAATAGAAGCCCGAACGTCCAGGTGTGACCCAAGTAGGCAGGATTGTCTGGGGTTAGGAACCAGGCAAAAACCGCTCCAACGATGCCTAGAAGAACAAAAGAAAACGGGATGCTGTCGCTACGCTGATCAACGATTTCGTCTTGGCGACCAAAGTACCTGACCGTGTTGCCGAAGCCGGTGGCAAACCAGCGGTAAATGCGCACCAAAAGCGGTGAGTCTGAGCTCGGGGATTCTTTTCGGGCTCGAGGTGCACGTGCCTTTGGCTGGGTGCGAGAAGTTGGGCGCGAAGAAGATTTTCTCGCGCGTGATGTTGCTGGGCGACGCGTAGCCATGCGTCAAAACTAACAGCGACCAGCGACAAGTTCGGGTAGGCACGGCGACCCGATTTGAGCATCCGAGCGGCCGATTACTCGGCGATGACCACCGGAATGATCATTGGGCGACGGCGGTGAGCCTTGTTCACCCAGGTACCGATGGTGCGACGAATAACCTGCTGAAGCGCATACGGGTCACGAACACCCTCACCAGCGGCTTCGGCGAGCGCTCGTTCGATAAGTGGCTTCACATCGTTGAAGACATTGTCTTCTTCGGCAAAGGCTCGAGCACGAATCTCTGGGCCGATCTTTACGCGGCCATCCTTGGCATCGATGACACAGAAGATAGAGATGAAACCCTCTTCGGCCAGCACGCGGCGGTCTTTGAGGTCTTCTTCGGTAACTTTGCCAACGGTTTTGCCATCGACGAACAGCAGTCCGCACTCAACCCCGCCGACAACCTGCGCGATGCCGTCAACCAAGTCGACAACCCAGCCGTCTTCGGTGATGAGCACGCGCTCGTGAGGAACACCGGTTTGCTCGGCTAGCTTTCCGTTGGCAATCAGGTGACGGTATTCACCGTGCACCGGCATCACGTTCTTTGGCTTCAAGATGTTGTAGCAGTAAAGCAGCTCGCCAGCGGCCGCGTGGCCCGAAACGTGAACCTTGGCATTGCCCTTGTGAACCACGTTGGCACCGAGCTTGGTTAGGCCGTCAATCACGCGATAAACCGCGTTTTCGTTACCGGGAATCAAAGACGAAGCCAGGATGACCGTGTCGCCCTCGCCGATCGTAATCTGGTGGTCAAGATTGACCATGCGCGCCAAAACCGCCATCGGTTCACCCTGTGAGCCGGTGCACATGTAGACCAACTTGTTTTCTGGGTAGCTAGTCGCCTTGGCGAGGTCTACGAAAACATCCAGCGGAGCCGTGAGATAACCCATTTCGAGGGCAATCTGCATGTTGCGAACCATGGAGCGACCGACCAAAACAACCTTGCGGTCATTAGCCAGTGCCGCATCGATAACCTGCTGAACGCGGTGCACGTGACTTGAGAACGAAGCCACCACTACTTTGCCCTTAGAACGAGCAATCACATTCTCGATTACCGGGCCGATGTCTTTCTCAAGCGGAGTGAAACCCGGAACATCGGCATTCGTACTGTCGCTCATGAACAGGTCGAGACCCTCTTCGCCAATACGCGCAAAGGCACGTAGGTCGGTCAGGCGACCATCCAAGGGAATTTGATCCATTTTGAAGTCACCCGTGTGAAGCACCGAGCCGGCTTTGGTGCGGATGGCGACGGCCAGCGCATCTGGAATCGAGTGGTTTACCGCAATGAACTCTAGGTTGAAGCCGCCCAGGGTTTCGTGCTGCCCCTCGCTTACCACCATCGAGTAAGGGGTGATGCGGTGTTCCTTTAGTTTTGCCTCGACGAAGGCAAGGGTTAGAGCCGAACCGAGCAGCGGAATCTCGGCTTTGAGCTTGAGTAGATAGGGCACGCCACCAATGTGGTCTTCATGGCCGTGGGTGAGCACCAGGCCAATGATGTCGTCTAGGCGGTCACGCAGGTAACCAAAGTCGGGCAAGATTACGTCGATGCCCGGCTGGTGCTCTTCGGGAAATAGCACACCGCAGTCAACGATGAGTAGCTTGGAGTCGATTTCGAAGACGGTCATGTTTCGACCGATCTCTCCGATTCCACCCAGCGGGATGATGCGAAGCACACCGGGCTTCAGCGGGGCAGGTTGCGGGAGGGTCTGAACCATTGGGCTCTTTTCTAGCGAGTAGTGCCAGCCACCTTCGGCAGAGCACCACCGGCTGCTGCGTTGCGGTCTGGGCGGAAGTTTTCGAATGACAAGCCGGTGATCTGTTTGACCAGGTCAATGTCGGCCTCGATGCGGGCGGCTTCAGATTCTTCTGGGCCGACCAGTGGAAGACGAACGCGCGGGCTGTCGATGAGACCAAGCCCGTGCAAGATGTATTTCGATGCCACGGTGCCTGGCACGTGGTTCATGGCCGCGCGCACCAGTGGCTCGAGAGAGTTGTGCACGTTTAGCGCTTGGTGAAAATCATTACGGTTGGTGGCGTCAACCAATTCACGGTAGGCGGCTGGCGCGATGTTTGCGGTTACGCCGATTAGGCCGGTCGCACCGATCGAAAGGTGCGGTAGAACGTTGCCGTCATCACCCGAGAAGTAAAGCAGGTCGGTTTCGTTCATCACGCGCGAAGCCTGAGCAAAGTCGCCCTTGGCGTCTTTGACCGCGACAATGTTCGGGTGCTTGGCGGCGCGAAGAATGGTTTCGAAGTTGATCGGAATGCCCGCGCGACCTGGGATGTCATAAAGAATCACAGGCAGGTCGGTGGCGTCGGCGATCATTCTGAAGTGGGTGAGCACTCCAGCCTGAGTTGGCTTGTTGTAGTAAGGCGTGACGATCATTACACCGTCTGCTCCGGCCTTTTCAGAAGCCTTGTAGAGCTCCATGGCGTGAGCGGTTTCGTTAGAACCACCGCCCGTGATGATTTTCGCTCGACCAGCGGCAACCGACTTGCCGACCTCGACAAGCTTTAGCTTCTCTTTATCGGTGAGCGTGGATGTTTCGCCTGTGGTTCCGGTAACCACAACGCCATCCGCGCCGTTTGATATCACATAATCGATGTGCTTCTCGGTAGCGGCCCAGTCAACTTCGCCATCGGCGTTCATCGGAGTGACAAGTGCAACTAGCAGTTGTCCGAAGAGATTACGTTGCTGTGACATGGCTTCTTACCTTGAATGCGTGAGCCTTACGGGGCTACGCGACCGTTCTTGTTGAATGCCTCGTACGTGAAAGGCATGAGCTTGGCCCAGGCGTCTTCCATCTTCTCGGCGCACATTTCGATTTCACGCTGTGGGAATGAAGGAAAGTGGGTGCCTTCGCGCTTGGTACGGAGGCTCAAGAAGTTCATCAGCGCACGAGAGTTCATGGTGACGTACATGCTCGAGTAAATGTTTAGGGGCAGCACGATGCGGGCGACCTCGCGGGCGACTCCGGCTTCGAGCATCCGCTGGTATGACTCATAAGCCTGAAGGCTCACGGTGCGGGTTTCTTGCTCAACCAAAGCGGTTTGCTCGGCGGTGCCCGGAATGAACTCGTAGTGACCGGTTTTTCCGATCTGAACAAGGTTGCGCTCTGGGCCTGGCACATAGAACACCGGGCTGAGCTCCTTGTATCGACCTGATTCTTCGTTGTACGAGGCGATGCGGTGACGCATGAACTCGCGGAAAACGAAAATCGGGGCTTGAACGTAGAAAGTCATCGAGTTGTGCTCGAACGGTGACCCGTGACGGTCGCGCATGAGGTAGTTGATCAGCCCCATGTCTCGGGCTGAGGCTTCGGTACCGGCGCTGGCTGACTCAAGGGTTTGCTCACCTTGGGTAGACACGCGGGCGGCAAAAAGCACGTCTGAGTCGCTAGCGCTTGAACGCACTAGCTCTACGGTTACATCGCTGCGGAAAATGATATCGGACACCACTCAATGTTAGTGGTCTTGAGGCGGCGTAAGAATGCGAAACACTAGGGCGCAGGCGGGCGAGCGAACCTAGCCTAGAGACATGGATCAGACCTCGCGCTTGCTGCTCGTTTTGGGTGTTATCACCCTGGCGGGCATCCTCGGTTTGATTTGGCGAACCACTCAAGGTCGAGCCAAACTTTTGAAGTCGGGCCTTCAGGTCGATTTGAAAGAGCTTGGGGCCACCAAAAATGGTGTGTCGGTAACCGCTTTTGGCGAACGCATCACGTTTTTGCAATTCTCGAGCGAATTTTGCGCCACCTGCAAATCGACCGCTCGAGTTTTCGGTGAGCTCGAAAGTCACTCGAGTGACGTGCTGCACATTGAGGTGGACATCACCAATCGCCTCGACCTGGCCAACAAGTACAACATTTTGCAAACCCCAACCACCCTGGTGCTCGATAAGCGTGGCGTAGTTCAGTCGCGAATTGGCGGGGCCCCAAAACAAAACACCCTAGAAGAACAGTTAGGAACCTTCGTTATCTAATGGCAAAACCACAGATTGACCCTCGCGGCCCGCGCTTTGGCGCCGCAATCACCGCAACCGCGCTCGCCGTGACCATTTATCTGGGCTTGGATGCTTCGACCGAGGCCGCCGCGTTCACACTGCTTCTCGTGCTGACCGCCTTGTTTGCGATCGGTGCGATTTTCGGCACCAGCAAGCACCCTTACGCCTGGTTGTTCAAGACCTTTGTTCGCCCACGCCTAGGTGCACCGGTCGAACTTGAAGACGCTGCTCCACCGCAGTTTGCTCAGGCGGTTGGTCTGTTTGTGGCTGGCGTCGGCGTTGTGTTGCACCTTGCCGGTGTTGAGTATGGTTTGGTTGCCGCTGCCGCTGCCGCCTTCGTGGCTTCGTTCTTGAACTCCGTGTTCAACTACTGCCTCGGCTGCCAGATGTACCTAGGCCTAAAGCGCCTAAAGGTTATTCGCTAAGTTTTATAGCCTTGCGCATGCAGGCTCGAGCCCTGCGGCGATCACTCGCGGCATCGTAGGCAAGACCTAGGGCAAACCAACGCGTCCAGTTATCTGGGTCGGCATAGGCGGCATCTCGAAACTTGCCAAACTCAGCATCGGCACTTGCCCGAGTTGGTCGACCGCTCGGGCGCAATTCATATTCGAAGTGCGGCCACTGCCCCGATTGTTCTAGCTGCTTGGCGAGCTTTTCGACCTTGAGTCCGAATCTGAGTTCGGCGACGATTGCCCAAATCGCCAACACCGGAAAGATCATCAGCAGTCCGCCGAGCAAAGCCGGCAGTAGCGAACCAGAACCGATGAGAATAATCGCGGTGTTACCGAGCAGGGCGACGTACATGATCACAAGGGCGCTTGTGACTATTGCGCCAATCTTTGCGCCGGTCATTTGAATACGGCGTCTAGCCCAACGTGCAGACCCTGCGCCTTGGCTGCGAAGCGAATAGCTGCCAGAATGCCTGCCGAGTATGCGCTGACCGAAGAGGTTTCGTGGCTGATCGTGAGCAGCTCGCTGACTCCCCCGAAATGCACGTCTTGCTTTGCACTCACGCCTGCCAATCGAAGGCTGTGAACGGGGACGCCTGCGACAAGCTGCCCGCGGGCATCCTGGTCGGCGGCTGGAGCGGTCACGGGGGTAGTTCGGTTTGCCGAAATCAACTCTGCGGTGCGAACGGCCGTGCCCGAAGGTGAGTCAAGTTTGCCGGCGTGGTGGGTCTCGACGATTTCGATGCTGTCGAAAAACTTGCCAGCTTCGGCGGCGAAACGAGTGGCCAGCATCGAGCCGACCGAAAAGTTTGGAATGACCACAACCGCGGCCTGGCCGAGGTCTGTCAGTTCTGCGAGTTTGGCAGCACTCCAGCCACTGGTGCCGACCACGATCTTTTGGCCGGCTGCGATGGCCTTGGCTACGACCTGTCGGCTCACCTCTAGTCGAGTCACGTCAAAAATGACCTCTGCGCCATCGCTCAGCGAGGCGTCGCTTCGACTGTCAAGCGCAGAATGCAGCTCAAGGTCGTTGGCTGCCTCGATTAGTTCGAGCGCCAACCTGCCCATGCGCCCGGTTGCGCCGACTACAGATACCTTGATTGCCATTGCTCTAGATTAGACCAGCCCGGCGAAGGTGTCTTCGGTTAGGTCACCAACTGCAACAATGTTCATCGCGCGGCCGGCGATATCGGCAGCCAGGTCTCGAACGTCTGCCACCGTTACCTCGCGGAATCGGCGCAAAGCCTCATCGAGCGGAACGAATTCGCCGGTGGACAGCTCGGTTCCCGAAAGTCGACTCATGCGAGCCTGGGTGCTTTCGAATTTCAATGCGAGGCCGCCAGACACGTTGCCAAAGGCAAGTTCGAGTTCAGCTGCCGTGATTCCATCGGTGGCGACTTTTTGAAGTTCGGCGAGCATAAGTTCGGCAACTTCGCGGGCCTTTGCGGGCGAGCATCCGGCATAGAGACCGAACACACCAGCGTCTGAGTAGCCCTGGTTGAAAGAGTATGTCGAGTAGGCAAGACCGCGCTTTTCGCGAATTTCTTGGAACAGACGCGATGACATTCCGCCACCGAGCACGGTGTTCAAAACTGCCATGGCATAGCGGCGGTAGTCGTTGCCGACTATGCCCTCGGTGCCAATCAAAATGTTTGCCTGCGAATTTTCTTCGTGGATGACTCGCAGCGAGCCCATCGGAACGATTTCGGCCGACGCCAGCGAGCGACGTTCGCGCGGCGAAGCCTTGACGCTGAGATCCCAGCCCGCCGACCCAAAACCGGCTTCGGTCAGTTCGATGATTTTTTCGTGCTCGAGTTTGCCGGCAACCGCGATGACAATGTCTTGCGGGCGGTAGTGAGCCTTGTAGTGCTCCCAAACGGCATCGCGAGTGACGTTGGTTATGGTTTCGTTGGTGCCGCCGATTGGGCGACCGAGTTCGTGTTCGCCGAGAACCTGCTCGAAGAAGGCCTCGTGAGCCACGTCTTGTGGGTCATCCTCGTTCATGGCCAGCTCTTCAAGAATCACGGTGCGTTCGTTATTAAACTCGTGTTCGTCTAGCACCGAAGAGGTGAGCATGTCGGCGATGACATCGATGGCCAGCGGCACGGCAGATTCTTGCACCCTGGCGTAATAAGACGTGTGCTCTTTGCCAGTTGAGGCGTTCGAAGACCCGCCAACCGAGTCAAATGCGATGGCAATGTCTAGCGCGGAGCGCTTTGCGGTGCCCTTGAACAATAGGTGTTCGAGAAAGTGAGTCGAGCCAAAGTGACCGTTGGTTTCATCACGGCTACCGACAGCTACCGAGAACGACACCGAAGCGCTCTGCACGCCCGGTACCGCCTCGGTTAAGACACGAACACCGCTTTGGAGGACAGTGCGACGAATCACACTGCCGTCCGAAGCGGTGAACGAGAGTTCGTTTTGGTCTAGCGGAAAGATAACTTCAGTCATGTTTTGCTAAACCTAAACGAGCGTTGCTTATTCTTCGTCTGAGTCGTTTGACTCGTTCGAAGCGCCTTCTTCACCTTCGACAACTGGGGCTAGCGATAGCTTGCCGCGGTCATCGATCTTGGTGATTTCGACCTGAATCTTCTGGCCAACCGAGAGAACGTCTTCAACGTTCTCAACGCGCTTGCCGCCCGAGATCTTCTTCAGTTCTGAAACGTGCAACAGACCATCCTTGCCAGGAACCAGCGAAATGAAGGCACCGAAGGTGGCTAGTTTCACGACGGTTCCAAGGAAGCGCTCGCCAATCTCAGGTACGTGAGGGTTGGCGATTGCGTTGATTGCAGCCTTGGCAGCTTCAGCCGAAGGGCCGTCGGTAGCACCGATGTAAACGGTTCCGTCGTCTTCGATTGAGATGTCAGCGCCAGTGTCTTCTTGAATCTGGTTGATCATCTTGCCCTTAGGGCCAATGACCTCACCAATCTTGTCGACAGGAATCTTGACGGCGATAACGCGAGGCGCAGTCGGAGCCATTTCATCTGGCTCGTTGATTGCCTGAGTCATGACCGAGAGAATGCGAAGACGTGCGTCGCGAGCCTGGGTCAGTGCGCCGGCTAGAACCTCTGATGGAATTCCATCGAGCTTGGTGTCTAGCTGAATCGCGGTGATGAACTCTGGAGTTCCGGCAACCTTGAAGTCCATGTCGCCAAGGGCATCTTCGGCACCGAGAATGTCGGTTAGAGCCGCATACTGGGTCTTTCCGTCGACGGTGTCAGAGATTAGACCCATTGCAATACCCGCAACCGGCGCGCGCAGTGGCACACCAGCGTTTAGTAGCGACAGGGTGGATGCACAGACAGAACCCATCGAGGTCGAACCGTTCGAGCCAAGAGCCTCAGAAACCTGACGAATGGCGTAAGGGAACTCATCGCGAGCAGGTAGCACTGGAACCAGTGCGCGCTCGGCTAGAGCACCGTGACCGATTTCGCGGCGCTTAGGGGTGCCAACACGACCAACTTCACCGGTTGAGTAAGGAGGGAAGTTGTAGTTGTGCATGTAGCGCTTTGACTTCTCAGGGCTTAGGGAGTCAATCTGCTGCTCCATCTTGAGCATGTTCAGAGTTGTGATTCCTAGAATCTGAGTTTCACCGCGCTGGAAGATGGCCGAACCGTGAACGCGAGGAATCACAGATACTTCTGCATCTAGCGGACGAATGTCGGTTAGACCTCGGCCATCGATGCGGATCTTCTCTTTGAGAACGCGGGTGCGAACAACCTTCTTGGTGACCGACTTGTACGCAGCCGAAATCTGGCTGTGCAGGCATGGCGAGACTCCGTGGGTAGGTGACCCTAGACAGGAGAGAAAGAGAGAGAGCGCACGCATGCGTTTTTTTCCCCTCTCT